>JAFSGW010000048.1 GCA_017440585.1 Clostridia bacterium
CCGGCACCCTGTCCTGTGGAGCTCGGACTTTCCTCATTGACACTTTCGTGCCCCCGCGACCGCTCAGCTTGCTCAAAGTGCATTATACATAAACTTTATACAAATGTCAAAGGGTTTTTATTCTCCCGGGACTGAAAAACTTCAATGCCATCAAACCGTTGGGAAAGCTTGCTCCAAAGAAGCTCCATAGCAATTTTTTCCGAGTCATAATGGCTTATTTCAATATACACACAATCATTTTCTATTGCCGTAAGTATATCGTGGTGGCCCATATCCCCCGTAATGTACACGTCTGCCTTCTCCATTGCCTCACCTAAAAGGCTCTTTCCGCTTCCCGTGCAAAGAGCACCAACAGCACTTTCACGCTCAACGTCGCCTGCCACACGAAGATAAGGCACGTCAAAGGTCTCTTTAATTTTCCCGCAAAGCTCTTTAACGGTCATACCTCCCGTCTCAAAAATCCTGCCTTCGTTTTCAACTATAGCACCCGTTGCCTCAAAGCCCAGTTTTTTGAGGAAATAATCGTTAAGACCGCCTTGGGCAAAATCAAGGTTTGTATGGCAGGCAAAAATTGCAACGGAATTTTCTGCCGCAAGAAGAAGCATTGCCCCCTCCTTTGTGTCGTCGGTAATTTTCTTCACACCGCCAAACATCACCGGGTGGTGGCACACAATAAGCTCACAGCCCTTTTCAATTGCCTCTCTCACCACTTCCAACGTGCAGTCAAGGCTTGTCAGAACCCGTGTTACCTCTTTTTCGCCTCTGCCTAAAAGAAGCCCCACGTTGTCGTATTCCATCGCACCATCCACGGGTGCAATTTCTTCCATAAATTCAATAATCTTTTCAAGCTTCATACTCTACACATTCTTTCATATCAGTTTACTTTGATCAGGCAATTGCAGCATTTTATAAGGAACGGCGACACTCCCATTCATTCATTTCCAATGTTGCTTGTGAAAATCCGAATTTGTGAGTTGGCTGTGGGTAGGGAGTGTCCCGTGTTGTGGGTTTTAGTCAGCACATCACAACTTAAAAATCTCCAGAAGATTTTTAAGCTGTATATACCGCTCTCCTTCAGCCCCTGCTTTTTCCATACTCTTCAAGGCTTTTTCTATCTCTTTTCTTCTGTATTCCACATATTCACAATACAAATTTTCATCGCCGTGAAGCTCTTTTTTGCCTAAAAGAGCCTCTTTTTCGCCTATAGCATAGCTTTTTCCCGTATAAATGGCGTAAAAGGCACAATACATCTTGTCCCCTTCACAGCTTACTGCCTCTTTTTTAATTTCAAAGCCCTTTTCGGCAAGGTAGCATCTTAACACGTCATAGCTTCGCTGAGGCTGAAGCACAAAGTGCACCATGCCCTCTTTTCTGTGCTCTAAAATGCTTGCTATAAGCTCACCGCCCATACCGCAGATTGTAACGCAGTCAGCCTCATGTATGCTTTTAAGCCCGTCTGACAGCACGATTTCAATCCTGTCTTTAACCCGTGTTCCGGCAATATTACGCTTTGCCGCACCAAGAGGGCCTTCGTTAATATCTGCCGCAACAGCTTTTTCACAAATGCCGCACTTTACAAGGTAAATGGGCAAATATCCGTGGTCTGTGCCCACATCTGCCACTATGTGGCAACAAGGCACCATATCTGCCACCATCTTAAGACGTGGTGTAATTTTTGTATCAATATTCATATTATCCTACCATAAAATCAACCAACGCCTTAACATCCTCTGCCTGGTCATCCTTTAATGTGGACTTAATGGAAAGGGTCTTGTCGTAAAGGTCAATTTCCTTGAAGCCTTCGAAATATTCCCTCATCAGCTTGCCTGTCATAGGTGCCCAGGAGCCGTTTTCAACAAGTGCAACCTTTCTCTTCTGGTAGCTCTTCTTTTTAAGTGTGCCCAGAAACTTTTCCATGGGAGGGAATATAAAGCCGTCATATGTGGCAGATGCACAAATAAGGCGGTCATAGCGGAATGCATCCTCAACAGCCTCTGCCCAGTCGTCACGGGCAAGGTCAAAAACGCTTACCTTAACGCCCTTCTTTTCAATTTCAGAGGCAATATGCTTTGCTGCTTCTCCCGTATTGCCGTGGATAGATGCGAAAGCTACCACAACACCCTCATTTTCGGGGCGGTAGGAGGACCATATGTCATACTTTTCAATATAGTGACCTAAATTTTCTGTAAGAACGGGACCGTGAAGAGGGCATATAATTTCAATATCGAGAGCACTTGCCTTCTTTAAAAGTGCCTGCACCTGCATTCCGTACTTACCTACAATATTGATATAATATCTTCTTGCCTCGCAGTCCCAGTCTTCGTCACAGCTAAGTGCACCGAACTTACCGAAGCCGTCAGCAGAGAAAAGCACCTTGTCCTTCTTATCATAGGTTACCATAACCTCGGGCCAGTGCACCATAGGTGCCATATAGAAGGAGAGTGTGTGCTCGCCTAAATTAAGCTCCTCGCCTTCTTTCACAACAAGGCACTTTGCTTCAAAGTCAACCTTAAAGAACTGAGGAAGCATCTTTAACATCTTATCGTTCACAACAAGTGTTGTATCGGGGTACTTTTCGCAAAAAGCACCTATACTGCCTGCATGGTCGGGCTCAAGATGGCTGATAATAAGATAGTCGGGTGTTTTTCCCCCAAGTGCATTTTCCAGGTTTTCAAGCCATTCCTTCATCTTTCTCTTGTCGCAGGTATCCATTACTGCAATCTTTTCGTCAAAAATAATGTAGGAATTGTAGCTTATGCCGTTGGGCACAATATACTGGCTTTCAAAAAGGTCAATATCAGTATCGTCCACACCAATGTACTTTATTGTTTCTGTAATATTCATTCTTATTTCTCCTTTAAATTATATTAAAATGCTTAAGTGCAAATTCTATACCGTCGTCGGTAATGTCACGTGTTACAAAAGAGGCATATTCATGTATTGCCTTTCCGTTGCCCATGGCAATTGAATTGGGTGTAGCATAGAACATATCAAGGTCATTCAAGCTGTCACCTATTGCATAGCTTTGTTCAATTGGCAGATTATAATACCTGCAAAGCCTTTTTATTGCCTCCCCCTTTGAGTAGCCCTTCGGCACAAGCTCAAGGAAGGTATCATCACGAACTATTATTGAAAAATGCTCTTCCATAGCCTCCCGGAATTCCGCCGCCGAGGCAATGCCTTCGCCAAAGGCACAGAATTTATCAAAAGTAAATTCCCCGTCAATTTCACGGCGTACATCACTGCCCTGCGCTTCAATCTGAAGTGCAAATTCCTCAAGCCAGGGCACATGATAACCGTTTTCAATGTAATAGGTTCTGTCCCTGCCTTCAAAAAACGCCGTTATGCCGTGCTTTTTACATGCATCATAGCATTTTTGGGCAACAGAGGCTTCTACACTCACGTGAAAAATGTCCTCATCCCCCACGTGGATATTTGTGCCGCAGCCCGACACAACCCCGTCAAAGCCTATATCCATAATATATTTTTCCACATTCATATATGGTCTGCCTGAATTTACAAAGCACAGATTGCCCTTTTCTCGGGCCTTTCTTATTGCCCTTTTACAGCTTTCGGGAATATACTTCCCCTCACCCTGACTTGCATCGGTAACAATTGTACCGTCAACGTCAAAAAACACAATTTTCCGCATACGTTCACCCTTTTGCAGTTTTCTATTATAATACCACAAAAAAACTCCGACTTCAATATTTTTAACAATTAGTTCATTGACTTTTATTTTCCATAAGACTATAATGCCTCTTGTAGCATTCTTTGGAGGTGACATTTTGGACAGCATAAAGCAATACTTTAAAAAGCATCCCGTTATTTTCATGCTTTTATATACAGCGGTTTATTTCATAATATTTTTACTTCTTGAAATAGCCGTAGAACCGAAATTTATCATTCACTCACCCATAGATGACCTTATCCCCTTCTGCGAATACTTCATTGTGCCCTATCTTATGTGGTTTTTATATGTGCCCCTTGTGCTTTTTTATCTTTTGTGCAATGACCGTGCAAGCTTCTGGTCAATGGTTAAAATGATGTTTGTGGGAAATATGCTCTGCCTTCTTATTTATGCAGTTTTCCCCAACGGCGTAATGCCCAAAAAACCCGTATATAATGACAACATTTTTGCCCACATGGTAAATATTCTCTATTATACCGACACGCCTACAAACGTGTGCCCTTCAATCCATGTGCTTGACACCTTAAGTGCCCATATAGCCCTTTCCCGTTCGGTATATGTACGTGAAAACCATATTGTAAAGCTTACCTCCTTCATGTTCTTTATTATGGTCTGCATATCCACCGTAACCTTAAAACAGCACAGCATCCTGGACATTTTTGCATCCCTTTTCCTTATGGTCTTCCTTGAAAGGTATGCATACAGCAAAAAACCTATACAAATCTGACAAAAAAAGCATGATTATCATGCTTTTTTATTATACAATTCGTTGACATTTCTCCCTTAAAATAGTAGAATATACTTATAACATTTTAAGTAGGAGGAAAATTATGAAAATGAGAAGAATTTCAGCACTTTTAATTGCTCTTACAATGGTTCTTTCCATCGTTCCCGCAATTAATATAAGTGCGGCAGAAACAAAAACCGTAACCGAAAGCCTTTTCGGTGAGGTTGTATGGTCCGCCCCTGATGTGGGTGGTCTTTACGATGCTGATGTATCAGCCTATTGGGATGGCTGGACATCCACAGGCAGCTTTGCCAACATAAGAACCTATGACGGTTATGACGTTCTGCAGTTCTACAGTCCTAATCAGACAGACCTTGCAGCAACAGTTACAGCCTCTGACAGTGTTAAAGCTGCAACACGTGATGCAGACACAGTTGTTCTGGAATGGAAGCACAAGTGGCAGAGCGATGCTCCCGACTGCTATTACGACTTCTCCTTCCGCGATGCAGACGGCAATGAGATTACTGTTTTTTCTCTTGATAAAAACTTCCCGGTAGCATCCGACACTCACAAAATGGGTTTCCCCGTAAACTACATCGATATGGCTCTTGTTTATTACAACAACCCCGATGGCGAAACTCACAGCGTTGACTACTACGTTGCAGGCGAAAAGGTCTACTCCGACACTGCACTTCCCGGCACAGTATCGGGCTTTGGTGCTATTACAGGTTCAGGCGGCTGGTGGACAAATTATGCACACATCGGCTTTGCAGACCTTACAATTGCAACCGTTATCGATTCTGAAACAACAGT
The DNA here is from genome assembly GCA_017440585.1 of Clostridia bacterium. Lineage (GTDB taxonomy): Bacteria > Bacillota > Clostridia > UMGS1883 > UMGS1883 > RGIG1927. The sequence goes on from JAFSGW010000048.1 coordinate 5,232, forward strand.
TAAGGTTACAGCCACCTACACAGCAGGCGGCAGAAGAATCAAGAAGGAAACAAAGCTTTATGACTCTCTTTATTCCGACAGCGTAACCTTCCCTGCCTTTTCATATTCTGCAAACGGTAAAAATGTTCTCTACACAGCAGATGAGGTAACTCTTTCCGAATCTCAGACAATTGAGCTGACAACGGTTCCCAACACAGGTGACCACAAGGTGGGTGACACGGTTGCCTTTGAAGGCAAGCAGTACACCGTAATGAGTGATAACCTTGTCCCCAACGGGGATTTCTCCCACAATCTTACGGGCTGGTACACCGGTGCAGGTACAGAAGCCTCCTCCACCCAGTTCTCCGTTGAAAATAATGCTCTCACGGTTACAGGCAACACCGGCAGTGCAGATATTGCAGGCTTATACCGTGCATGGGATGTTGAGGTTGACAAAACCTACTGTCTCTCCTTCACACTGGATGAAGCTATTGAATTTGCCCGCATAACAGAGGGCAGTGACCCTGAATATGATTCTGTGACAAATACACTTCGTGACGAAGGCACCTCCGTCAAGGGCAAAAACCGTCTTGTGTTTACAGCTACCGATGAATTTGTCCGTGTAAGCTTCGGCTGGGCACAGGGCAGAGTGCTTTCTGACTTCTCTCTTTACGAGGTGGAAGAAGCAGAAGAAACTCTCGAAGAAGAAATTCTTACGGTTTATCCCATAAATGATGTTATAACTCTTTCAGGCTATACTCCTTCCCTTCCCGAAGAGGTTAGTGTGGAAGGTACCCTTGGCTCAATAGTTATGGCTTCAGCAACCTGGAATGAGCCCGATGAATATCCCGAAGGTGTAAAGACTGAAGTACACGGTACAGCTTCCGTAAAGTTTACCGAAGATGGAGAAACTCTCACAAAGCCCATCACCGTAAATGTAACAGTTTTCGGCTACGACCACGAAACTGACAGCCTTCTGAGCAGCGGTGATAATTCCGACAGTGCGAACTTCGGCGCGTACAACTACATAAACAACTACAACGGCGGTGTAATAATTACCGAGGCAGCCTTCCACACCTCCGCAGGCACAAACAAGCTCATCATGTACGGCAATGCCGCAACCGGCAGCTATGCAGGTGCAGGTGCCCTTCTCCGCTATTTCAATACACAGGTTGGCGGAAGCTACGTGTTTGAATATCACGACGGTGACTGGAAGCAGTCCTCCGTTACATGTACATACGGAACAGACTATGTTCTCCGTACAGAAATTGACATTACAAACAGAAAGTACAATATGTACATCTCCACAAACGGCGGTGAGTTTGTAAAGCTCAACAGCACACCCGCATCCTTCAGAAACACTGGACTTTCCTCAATTGACCGTATGCTCTATACAGGTACAATGACAATGGATTCCCACAAAACAGCATGGGTTGACGGCTTCAGCTATCTTAACGTTCAATACGTTGACGAAGAGGGTAACTCACTTCGTGAAGGCTATAGGGCAAAGGCTGCAGCAGGTGTTGATTATTACGACAATTCCGCACCCAAGATGATAGAAAAGGGCGATGACCTCTACCTTCTTGAAGATGTTAGTAAGGTACCCTCTAAAAACGTGGGTGAAAACGAGGACACATTGAGTATTACTTACCATCCCGTTACAATGGTTGAATTTGAATCACCCTTTGTTAACCACGTAAGAGGCGATGCTGCAATCAACCTTCCCAATCACGTAAAGATGGTATTCTCCGACGGTCAGAAAATTCTTTATCCCGTTACATGGGACACAACAGAGGTTAATACAGAAAACCCGGGCGAATACGAAGCAGTTGGTACAATCGAAGGCATCGAAATGAAGGCAACTGCTACAGTAAATGTATGCGACCTTGAAATTCTTCCCAAAACAACTGAAAACACAGTTGTTACAAACAACGGTGGCTGGAACTGGTATGTTGAGCCCTCAGGCACACACATTCAGCCCGGCGACAGCTTAGCAACCCGTTACGAATCGGGTCAGTACTCCTCCAATAACGGCTACGTATTCAAGCACGACAAAACCTACATGGGCTGGGTTGAAGACGAGGGTACAATCGTTGTTGGTGAATATGACCACGACAACGATACCTATAAGAGAGTAGTAATTCACGAATTCCTGGAAGCCGACGACCACAATAACCCTGCAGTTGTTGTTCTCCCCGACGGCAGAATTATGATTTTCTATTCCAAGCACACAACAGAAGAAAGAATGTACTACTGTGTTTCCAAGAATCCTGAGGATATTTCCGAATGGAATGACTGGCAGTACTACTACTGTCACACAGCAGTTGAAAACGCAACATATAATGCAACCTACCCCTCCGTATTCATCGTTCATGACGATGAAGGCATAGAAGGCAACGATGTTATCTATGTTGGCTGGAGAGGCGTTCACTGGAAGCCCACTTTGGCAAAGTTCTCCATTCCCGATGAAAACGGTGTTGTGGAAACAATAATGGGTCAGACACAGTTTGCAAACACAACCTATAATACAGGCTCCTATGCCGACGGTGGCAGAAGCGACAGTGGCAGAAGACCCTATACAAAGTACGACTATGACTTTGACAGAAGCAAGATTTACATCACATTTACCGCAAACCATCCCGACAACGATGTAAATAACAACATTTACTATGTAACCTTTGACATTGCTGACCAGAACCTTTACACAGCAAAGGGCAATCTTCTTCAGCCTCTTCCCTTTGAAAACAAGGCAGAATATGCATCACAGGGTGCGGCAGGCTCAAACGGTCAGTGGGGCGTTATCACAAATGACCTTGTTGATGATTATCCCGAGCTTTTAGTGTTCGATGCCAATGAGCAGATTTCCTCCGGTGGCGAACGCCGTGGCTGGACATGGGACATCAAGGTTAACGAAAAGGGCGAGCCCTGTATCGTATACGTTGACGTAGCAGCAACAGCTCCCGGTCCCAATGGTGAGCTTCCCGAGCTGTACGGTCCCTCCGTCAATGACTCCACACGTTCTCACCACTACTACTGGTATGCTCGCTGGGACAGCGATACACAGACCTGGGTCAAGACATTCCTTACCTACGGTGGCAAGTGGTGGCATGAAAATGCAACTCAGGAACGTTGCTACAGTGGCGGTTTAACCTTTGACCATAATGCAGAGGATGCAAACGTTATCTTCCTCTCCATTCCCACAATGGGCGAGCACGGTAACATATTCGAAATTTACCGTTGGGAATCCAATGACCACGGTGCAACCTGGACAGTACGTGAACCCATCACGGAAAACAGTAAAATAAACAATGTCCGTCCCAATGCTATCTACAACTACAAGGTTGATGAGGACGGCAATCATCAGGGTCCCAGACTTTTGTGGAAGAGCGGCGAATACCGTTACTGGATGAACTACGAATACAAAACAGGTGTCTGGACAGACTTTGCAGCAGATGGCTTTGTAACTCAGGACGACCCCGAAATGTTTGCAGATGCTGCACTTTACATGGACGGCGAAAAGCTTGAAATGCTTCCCACCGGCGATGCTACAGTAAAGGGTAAGTTCAACATCACAAATATCTCCATCGGTGACGGTAAGGTTTACCTTGCACTTGCTCACTACAATAAGGACGGTGCTCTTGTAAAGGTTACAACCACAGATGCCATCATTCCTGCACGAAGCGTACCTCAGATAGGTATGGTAGGTGCACCCAAAACATCTGACGGTGGTCTCTCCCCCATGGGTACAGAGGAAATCATTGAAGAAATCGAGTACACAGCAGCCTTCAACGAAGGCGACACGGTTAAGCTCTTCGCATGGAACAGCGGCATTGAGCACCCCATGAGTGATATCACAAGCGTTGTATACGAAATTTCCACAGAGGGCAACAAGTTTGCCTTTGTGGACACCTTCACCTATGAAGGCACAGAAAAGCTCATCCTTGACGAAAACCCCGACACCTACAATGGCTGGATAGGCAAGGTCTACGGCGTAACAGGTGCTCAGGTTGCTGACAATAACTACGCTGCAATCACAAAGGCACCCTTCGGAAATACAGGTCTTCACCTTTACGGCATTTCCTCCGACAGCAGCGGTATTATGGCATCTCATGCCCTTCCCGACACAGAAGGAAAGGACTATCAGATTAAGTTTAGCATGCGCTATATCGACGAAATGAGCTGGAACAACACAACAAATGCAGGCTTCACACTTTCACACGGTGTTCCCGTTTATAATGATGGCGAGCAGACACCCTGTGCAGTTCAGTTCCGTCACGGCACAAGCTGGTCACACTATAACGGCAGAAGCTCCACGGGCTATGTACGTAACACACGCTGGTTCGACGGCAATGTCCTCACATGGATTTTCGGCAACTCCGTTCATTCCGAGCAGGGTCGAGGCAATGAATACGACGGTCTTATGACAGGCAGTAACTACGAGGTCACAATCGATGTTTCTCCCTCTGAAAAGACTATCAGCTTCTCAATCTACGACGGCCACAGAACAGCTTATTACAACACAAGCTATGTTGATGCAACAAGCTATGACTGGGACAATAACCCCATCGACACAATTACATTCAGTGTAAGCGGTGAAAAGTGGGGCGAAATCTACATCGATGACTTAACCGTTGAAATTATGGACTAATAAATTTTATTACAAAAAACACGGCAAAAGCCGTGTTTTTTGTTGCAAATTAAACATAATGGGTATATAATAATATCATCACATTTTATAAGGAGGAATTCCCATGAAAAAAGTTCTGGCGACACTGCTCGTGCTTTGTATGGTAGTTGGCATGCTCCCCGTAGTGAGCTTTGCAGCAGACACAACTATCGATGCAGTACGAACAGCGTTCTTCAACTCCAGCGGAAGCGAATGGAAAGCAACCGATGGAGACCATGTCGTAGTTGCTGCCGGTGCCGATGGCTGGACCGGTGTAACTGAATTTACAGATTCAAAAGGCGTTGTAACAACCCAGTCATCCCTGTCGGGTTCACCCTTCGGCAGTGCGAGAAATGCACTTATCGCATTTACGCTTCCTGCTGATTTGGACCCTGCAACCGTGGTAAAGGCAACACTTTCCATGAAAATCAAAAACGTTAAGCAGACATCAAGCGGTGCCCGTCTTTCCGTTTACGGAAACAGCATCGACGGTGAGTGGTCCACAGCAAGCGACAAGTCCGTCTTTGGTGTAAACGGCTCCGACTCCGGTCTTGCTTCTCTTCCCCTTCTTGGTCTTACAGATGCCATCGAGGCAGGTAACTCCAAGGGTGAGGCTACATCCAACCAGGTTATTACACTTTCCAGTCAGAATCTTACAGATTATATCTGTCAGGTAGCAGAAGAGGGTAAAACTGAGGTAACCTTCCGCTTAGCTTGTACTTTAGGCGGTATCAGGGTTTTTGACACAACCACCTCCACCCCTCCCACACTCACTATTACATACGGTGCGAAGGCAAGTGTTAAGGTTTCCCTTTCCTCTGCTGATGGCAGCATAGCAGGCGAAAAGGACTACACAGGCTTCTATGCAGGCGATGTGTTCGAAGTAACAGAGGAAACAGCACCTCTTGTAGAGCTTATCGACGGCACATATTATGCCCGTGAGGACATTTCTGTTACTCTTTCCGAAGGCGAAAATGTAATAGACGTTGTTTACTCTCCCATCACAATCGAATCCGTGGCATCTCTGGATGTTCATCCGGTTATCAAGGGCGGCAAGGCAGCTCTTCCCGGCAAGCTTTCCGTTACAACAGATACAGGCAGAGAGCTTCCCGTTCCCGTTGTATGGGTGCAGGATGGTGACACATACAAGGCTGAAATCGGTGAGCTTCAGGCATCTGTAACGCCCCAAATCCTCTCCTGCGATTCTTCCCTTACACAGTTTACATCCTCTGGTACATCCGATGGTGCAAACTTCTCTACCTACAACAATATTGAGCTTTCCGTTGGCGGAGGCACTGCAATTTTTGACACAGCCTTTACTGTTGAAAGCGGCACAAACATGCTTATCATGTTTGGTGGTGCAGAAACAACAGCCTTTGCTTCTGCAGCAGCTCTTACAAGAATGTTTGTGAACAAGAATGCAGAGGGCAAATATGTATTTGAATACCATAACGGTGACTGGGTAGCCTCCGACGTGGTTTGCGAATACGGTGCTGAATATCTTCTCCGTACAGAGGTTGATGTTACAAATAAAACATATAACCTCTACCTTTCCAAGGATGGCGACAGCTTTGTTCAGCTCAATGCGTCTCCTGCAGCATTCCGCGGAAGCAGCGTAACAGCTATTGACAGAATGTTCTTCTCAGGCGACGTTAAAATTACAGACTTCCGTTCTCACTGGCTTAACGGCTACAGCATGATTACTGTTTCCCCCGTTAATGAGGAAGGCGAAAATGTAGCTGAGGACTATACCCTCAAGTGCACAACGGGCTCTACATATACAGCCTCCTACCTTCCCAGGCTCATTGAAAGCGATGGCGCTCTTTACATTATGGAAGACGTTAACTATGCTCCTTCCATCAAGGTAACAGGCGATTCCACATTAAATGTTCGCTACAATGAAGTAGAGATTGCTTCCTATGACGATATCGTAACAGTAGTTGTTCAGGGTGATGCCACAATCAACCTTCCTTCTTCTGTTAAGATTACCTTCTCAGACTCTCAGGTTGTTTCTCCTCGTGTAACCTGGGATACCTCTTCTGTTGATACAGACACAGTTGGCGAATACCCCGTTACAGGTACAATTGAAGGTTTAGCTGAAACAACAGTTACAGCAACTGTTAAGGTACGTGAGGTTACCAATATCCCCAAGCAGGGTGAGAACACAGTTGTTACAAATAACGGTGGCTGGAACTGGTACGTTGAACCCTCCGGCACACACATTCAGCCCGGTGACGATTTAGCAACAAGGTTCGAGTCAGGTCAGTACTCCTCCAACAACGGCTATGTATTCCAGTATGACAAAACATACATGGGCTGGGTTGAGGACGGCGGTGACATCGTTATCGGCGAATACAACCACGATACAGACGAATACAAGAGAGTTGTTATCCACGAAAAATTGGAAAGTGACGACCATAACAACCCTGCTGTAGTAATTCTTCCCGACGGCAGAATTATGGCAGTTTACACAATGCATACAAATGAAGCTTATGTATACTATCGTGTTACAAAGAACCCCGAGGACATTTCCGAATGGAACGATGAACAGTTCTATCTCTGTAAGAGTGTAACACCCGACGATACAAACGTGTATTATGCAACCTACCCCTCTGTATTCATGGTACATGACGATATGGGCATTATCGGCAACGACGTTATCTACATGGGTTGGAGAGGCGTTCACTGGAAGCCCACTCTTGCAAAGTTCTCCATGCCTGATGAAAACGGTAAGTGCGAAACACTTATGAATCAGACACAGTTTGCAAACACAACCTACGGCTACTCCACCTATGACGGCAACGATGCACCCAATGCAAAGAGTGACGGTGGTAAGACAGACAGTGGTCGTCGTCCCTACACAAAGTATGATTACGACTTTGACCGTAACAAGATTTATATCACATTTACGGCAAACCATCCCGACAACGATAAGAGAAACCACATTTACTATATCTATCTTGATATTGAAGACCAGAACCTTTACACAGCAAAGGACAGACTCCTTCAGCCCCTTCCCTTTGAAAACCAGCAATCCTACCGCACTCAGGGTGCAAACGGTACAAACGGTCAGTGGGGTATTATAACAGTTGACCTTGTTGATGCATTCCCCGAGCTTCTGGTATTCAATGCAAGTGAACAGACAGGTCAGTCCTTTAACCCCAGATCCGGTAATGCAGAACGTCGCGGCTGGACATGGGATATCAAGCACAATGCAAAGGGCGAACCCTGCATTGTATACGTTGACGTAACAGCAACACCTCCCGGACCTGACGGTGAATTACCTACCTGGTACGTTGGTGAGGTTGACGGCAACTCCCGTAGCCATCACTATTACTGGTACGCCCGCTGGGACAGCGACACACAGCAGTGGGTTAAGACCTTCCTTACATACGGTGGCAAATGGTGGCACGAAAATGCAACTCAGGAGCGTTGCTACAGTGGCGGTTTAACACTTGACCACAACGCAGAGGATGCAAACGTTATCTACCTTTCCATCCCCACAATGGGCGAATACGGTAACATGTTTGAAATTTACCGTTGGGAAAGTGAAGACCATGGTGCAACCTGGACAAAGAGAGAAGCTTTAACAGAAAACTCTAAGGCATGTAACGCCCGTCCCAATGCCATCTATAACTACAAGATGGACGAGGATGGCTCAAACCTTGGTCCCAGACTTTTGTGGATGCAGGGCGAATACCGTTACTGGATGAACTATGAATACAAGACAGGTGTTATGACAGACTTTGCAGCAGAAGGCTTCATCACTCAGGATGACCCCGAAATGTTTGCAGATGCAGCTCTTTACATGGAAGGCGAAAAGCTTACAGAGCTTCCCACAGGCGATGCAACAATCACAGCAAAGTTCAACATCACAAACATCTCCATCGGTGACGGCATAGTTACAGCAGGTATCGCTCACTATAATAAGGACAACACTCTTATAGATGTATATCTTGAAAGAGATATCGAAGTTCCTGCACGTAGCGTTCCCCAGACAGGTATCATAGGTGCTCCCAAGCGTGAGGACGGCTCCCTTTCAAGAATGGGCGACGATGAAATCAAGCCCGAAATTGAGTATACAGCAACCTTTAACGAAGGCGACAAGATAAAGCTTCTTTGCTGGAACATGGGTATTGAGCATCCCTACAGCTCAATTATGGCAACACCCTTCACAATGACAACAGAAGGTGACGGCTACATCTTCAAGGAAAACTTCACCTATGAAGGCGACGACCTTCTCATCCTTGATAACGACACAACAACCTTCAACGGTTGGGTAGGTAACCGTTACTATGACGGCAGAGCAGAAGAATTTACAGACAACTGCTATGCAGGCATCATCAAGGCACCCTTCGGTAATACAGGTCTTCACCTTTACCACAAGGGCGACGGCGGCGTAATGGTATCTCATGCTCTTCCCGACACAGAAGGTAAAGACTTTGAATTAAAGTTCACAATCCGTTACATCAACGAATTAAGCTGGAACAATACACAGAATGCAGGCTTCTCACTTTCACATAACATCCCCGGCTATGCCAATAATATTGATGGTGCCTCCTGTGCATTCCAGTTCCGCCATAACGTTGAGTGGCAGGATGAAAACGGTCGTGGTACAAACGGCTATGTAAGAAGAACACGCTGGTTCGACGGCAACGTTCTTTCTCACATCTTCCACGGCGGTATTCCTCGTGATATGGAAGTTGACGGTTTAGAGAGAGCTGACTACCATAAGGGTATCGGCTACTTCGACCCCGAGAAGGGCTTCTATATCCATGACTATAACGATGCTCTCATGGTAGGCTCACTTTACTACTTCACAGTTCGTGTAAGCCCCTCTGAGAAGACCGTTACAATGTCTATCCACGATGGCTACAGAGAAGTCACTCACACAGAAAGCTATGTGGATAAGGACTCCTACGATTGGGATACAAACCCCATCAACGCTATCACTTTCAACATCGGTAACGAAAAGTGGGGCGAAATGTATGTGGATGATATCACAATGAAGGTTCTTGACTAAACCACGTAAAAGCAAATTAAGACAGAGGGCAATGCCCTCTGTCTTTTTATGTATGCCCGTATCTATACAAATTATTTTTTTAATTTTTCAAAAAAGGTGTTGACATTTGCAATTTTGGGTGCTATAATACATCTTGTTGATGCGGGAGTGGCTCAGTGGTAGAGCGTCACCTTGCCAAGGTGAACGTCGCGAGTTCGAATCTCGTCTTCCGCTCCAGAAAAAGCACTTGCTTATGCAAGTGCTTTTTATTTTTTCAACGGACCGCCGAGGACGTCGGTCCCTACATTTCCCTCCGCAACCACCCGTTGCGTAAATTCCACCTGTGTTTTCTTGAACGCAACCGATAAATTTGCTACAATTTTCTTATCAAACCAAAGGAGAATTATCATGACATTCGGAACAAAACTTCAAACTTTACGAAAATCAAAAAACATGAGCCAGGAAGATCTGGCAAATCGTCTTAATGTTTCCCGGCAGGCTATTTCAAAATGGGAAACAGACCAGTCCCTTCCCGATATAATTAATATAATTGCAATCAGTGAAATTTTTTCCGTTTCAACCGATTATCTTCTGCTTGACAAGGAATCGTCCTTCAGCAAAGAAAAAGCTTCAAAGGAAAAAGTTGTACCCATCGTGGCAATTATATCTGCTCTGATAGGCTTTTGTGGCAATTTTATTATTTATATATTTTCTCGTTTTATAAAAGTTTATGTTCCCGTTGCCCGCGTTAGTCAGGAAGGAGAAGACTGGCGTATCGTTAAAAGCTTAAAGCATAGTTTTTTTTACTTTATTTCCGAGTTTGATTTATGGCTTCTGTTTTTATTTTTTACCACCCTTCTCATTCTCGGGATCTCATTTTTCGTCAAAAGACATCGTCATCAGATAAAAACCTTTATCTTAAAAGCTATCAGCGGATTAAAATCACTCAAGAAACACTAACCGCCACGTCGCATTGCGACATATCGCGCCCGAAGGGCATATCGCGTCGCAGACATATCGCAAATCCGAAGGATTTATATCGCAAAAAATGCACTTGCATATGCAAGTGCATTTTTTATTAAAGCCCTGTATCGCTGTACTGCTTATTGGGGTCAAGCACCACCTGAGGCTTTTCGGGAGCCTTCGGTTCTTCAACCTTTTCTTCAACTGCAGGTTCCTCTGCTTTTTCCTCAGCTTTAACCTCTTCCTTGACTTCCTCTACCTTTACTTCTTCTTTCTTTTCTTCGGTTTTGGGCTTTTCCTCAGTCTTTGTTTCTTTCTTTTCTTCGGTTTTGGCTGTATCCTTCTTTACCTCTTCCTTTTTCGTCTCAGCCTTAACCTCGGTCTTTGTTTCCTTCTTTTCTTCCGCCTTTACAGGCTCTTCTTCAATCACTTCAACTTCAAATGCAACCTCTTCAGGCACTACGCTTACTTCAGAAGGCACTTCCTCCTGCTTTTTGTAAACAGTTCTTTCTATAACCGTTTCCCCTGCACTCAATGCAGGTACAACCCTCGTAACGGGTGTTTCGCCTTCAACTAAGGTCTGTGCAGGCACGTTTGGAGTTTCGCTTAAAACCGCATCTGTTACAGCTTCAGAAGGAGCCTCGTTCTTGTTAAGGGTAATGGTAAAGGTTATTGCCGCAGAAGCTGCGAAAATAATGAAAAAGCCTAATACAAATATCAAAATCCAAGTTAATTTTCTCATAATGCCCTCCGTAAAAAGTTTCTATACATTTATTATATCACCGTTTTGGAACATGTAAAGACATTTTTCACCGCAAGATTGCCCGTAGCGGTTAAATACAGCCACCTCGTAAAGCTCAAGCTGCTTTTTATACCTATTTATAATCTCCTCAGGCTCCTTATATTTATCAGTCTTATAGTCAAGAAGCACCATATTGCCGTCCTCTTCCTCAAAAAGGCAGTCGATTGTACCCTGAACGCATATTTTTTCGTTTTCACCGTTTTCAAATACGTCCCTTGCATCAATCATTATAGTGAAGGACTCTTCTCTCATAACCTTCTTTGCTTTTCTCATTCTTTCCGCTACAGAGGATGCCAAAAACTTTTCAATTTTTTCAACCTCTATACACTCAGCCTGAGAGGGTGTCATAAAGCCCTTTTCCACAAAGGAAGCAATTGCCGCCTTTACGTCCTTTTCGTTAAGGTCAATAAGCTCCATCACTCTGTGATAAGCCGTACCACGGCTTGCCCCCTGAAGGCTTTCCTTTTCCTTCATAAAGGAGGGTATTCGCTTTACGTCCTCAATTTGGAACATATTACGTCCGTATTCCTGCTCCATACTGAGCTTTTTAATTTCGCTTACGCTCATCTTTGAGGGAATGTTCTTTATGCCGTCATAAGGGTAAAGATAGCTTAAACGGTAAATAACCTCTTCCACAATTTTGTGGTCCTTTTCATCAATATCCTCTGTCTCATTCTTTTCCTCAATTACGGGTATCTCCTCAACAAAATGCACATCCCAGCACTTTTTGTCAAGGCTTGAGCAGATATAGTCAAGAAAGTTCTTCATCTTTCTTATTTTATAATCACTTAACGCCTTCTTGCCACGTGCCTCATCCCGTCCCGTATTGTCCTTATTGTATGTACTTGTGGAGCCTATCATAATAAGCTTTTCCTTTGCACGGGTCATGGCAACGTACAAAAGCCTCATCTGCTCTGCACGGCTTTCCCGTTCAATTGTTAAAGCTATTGCCTCGTACTCCGCAGTTTTGAACTTCACACGTCTGTCCTTTTCCCTTTCGGCAATTGCCATGCCGTAGCCGGGGTTAAGCACAAGGGTACCCGTAGAATCTCTGTCGCTGAACTTCCAGCCACAGCCAATCACAATGCACACGGGAAATTCAAGCCCCTTTGACTTGTGAATGCTTGCCACTAAAACAGAATCCTCGCTTCTGCACACATCTGCATCGATTTCGCCCTTAAGCTCAATTGTTTTGTCAATATATCTCACAAAGCTGTAAAGCCCCTTGTAACGGCTTTTTTCAAAGCCTGCAGCAAGAAGAATAAACCTTCTTAAGTTAGCCTGCCTTACCTCGCCTCCGGGGAGTGCTCCCACAAATGAGTAATATCCGCTTTCGTCAACAATTCTTGTAACAAGCCTCTCCAGGCTCACACACTGGGCACATTCACGCCAGTCGTCAAGGGTTTTTATGAAAAGACGGCATTTTCTGCCAAGCCTGGTTTTATCCTCTGCCGTAGCTGTCACGTTTTCATAAAAAGGCTTATGTCTGTCCTTCTGCCTTACCTCCAGAAGCTCGTTTTCGGTAAATGCAAAAATGGGGCTTCTCATAACACTTGCCAGAGGAATGTCACAAAGAGGGTTGTCCACACATCTTAAAACCGAAACCACCGCCATAACCTCAGGCACGGAAAAGAAATCACGTGAGCTTTCGCAGTAAACGGGCACACCCATCAGGTTGAATATATTCACAATGGACTCTGCCTTGCTGTTAATTTTTGAGGAAAGCACCGCAAAGTCGGAATATCTTACCTTCCTCATTCCGCCTTTCGAGTCAGAAACAAGGAAGCCCTCTTCAACCATTTCTTTAATTTTCTTAACCGCAACAAGGGTTTCACGCTCCTCCGACAAAAGAAGGTCGCTTTCACTTGAATCATCGTACTTACTTTTTAATAAGTACAATTCCGTCTTATCCCTGTTGTATTCAATATAGTAATCTGCCCCGTGCTTGAGGATATGCTCCTCATCATACTCCACCTGGGCAGTATTTTTTCTCATAATCCATTCAAAAACAGAGTTAACGCTGTCAATAACCTCACGCCTTGAGCGGAAGTTTCTTGACAAAATCATCTTCCCTGCATTTTCGCTTTCGCCAAAGCGTACAGCCTTATCCGCAAAAACTCTCGGGTCAGAATGACGGAAGCGGTAAATGCTCTGCTTTACATCACCAACTATGAAAAGGTTAGGCTCTCCGTCATCCTTTCGGGATATCTTCGTGAAAAGTGCATCCTGCAGGGGGTTTGTGTCCTGATACTCATCGATGTAAATTTCATCGTACTTGTCCCTCAATTCCCTGCAAACCTCTTCGTTTTCGTTAAGTATCTTATATGCAAGGTACTCGCAGTCGGAAAATTCAAGCACCTTTCTTACTCTCTTTTCCTCGGTATAAAGCTTGTCAAAAAGCTTCACGCACTTAACAAGTGCCTCCATTTTTTTGTAGGAAACACCTCTTTCGCCCATGTATGTAACATAAAGCTTAAGAATGTCCTTATAAACGTCCTTTGCTTCGTTATGAAGCTCCTGAATACGTGCCTTTGCCTCCTTAAGGTCTTCCTCGCCCTTTCGCTTACCGCCGGGAAATGAGCCAAAGCAGAACATTTCAAGCCCTTCGCCCCAGTTTTCCGCTGTACACTCCTTAAGATTTCGGTCAAAAAGCTCCTTTTCCCTTGTAAGCACGCTTACATAGGACTCAACACCTTCATCAGAGGCTTCCTTTAATGCACGCTTTATAAGACCTTCAAGCTCACCTAAAGCACTCTTTATCTCATCCTCTATAACCTCAAAAAGGGTGTTGTTTTCCTCGCTTCCCGCCTTATGAGAGCGAAGTGCCCAGTCAAGCCACTCGTCAGGCTCGGTATATGCACGGGTTGCAGTATATGTTTTAAGTATAATGCTTTTTAATTCCTCATCATTTTTCGCTGTGCCCACACTGTCGCTAAGAATCCCGAAGCCTTCATCCTCCGTGCCGTACATTTCCTCAAGCACCTCCATAAGGATTTCCTCACGGAGAATTTTCATTTCATTGGCATCGGCAATAACAAAATCAGGTGCCACACCTATTCTGTAAAAATTTCTTTTTACAAGGTCAATACAGAAGGAGTCAATGGTGCATATTTCAGCCCCTGCAACACGGGAAAGCTGCCTTTTTAAAAGAGGTGCCTTCGTCCTTTTGTATTCCTCCTCAACAGCTGCAGCAATTCTCTCACGCATCTGCATGGCAGCAGCACGGGTAAAGGTCACAATAAGTAAGCGGTCGATAGAAGTATCGCCGCTTTTAATTCTTGACACTATTCTTTCACTTAAAACCTTTGTTTTACCGCTTCCTGCCGCCGCCGATACAAGGTTTTCTCTCACGGGGGCTTCAACTGCAGCAAGCTGTTCATCTGTAAGCTTTATCGCCATTTCCCTCAACCTGTCTTTTTCTGATTGTTGTTTTCCTTTGCCATTTTCAAAAGATGTCTGTACTGTGCTTCTGCGGCTTTAAGCCTGTATATGTACATATCAAGCACATCGCTGTCGGTAACCTGATCCATATTTGCCCTTATCTCTCTTATTTCGTCCTTCACGCCTTCAAGCACCCTTTGTGCGCCATCCTCGCCCATAGGACCTTTGGCAAACATTTCCGTCACCATTTCAAAAATTTTCTTAACCGGGAGAGCCATAATATCACATCCAATCTATAGGTATATGACATCATATTCACCCCTCACGGCTATTATTCCTATAATTCCCGTCTGCCTTCAATTGCCCTTGCAAGGGTTATTTCATCGGCAAACTCAATATCACCGCCAACGGGTATACCGTGGGCAATACGTGTTGCCTTTATGCCCATAGGCTTCACAAGGCGGGCTATGTACATAGCCGTAGCCTCGCCCTCAACGGTAAGGTTTGTAGCTAAAATAAGCTCCTCGCATTCGCCCGTAAGTCTTGCTATAAGCTCCCGGAGCTTAATGTCCTCGGGACCAATGTTGTCCATAGGTGATATAACCCCGTGGAGGCAATGGTAAAGCCCGTTGTACTCATGGGTTTTTTCCATGGCAATAATATCCTTGGGGCCCTCCACAACACATATGGTCTTTTTGTCCCGCTTGGGCGACTTGCATATAGGGCAAAGCTCCTCCTCGGTAAGATTCTGGCACACACTGCATAAGTGCACCTTTTCTCTTGCCTCAATTATTGTTCTTGAAAACCTTTCAGCCTTTTCCTTTTCCATATTCATCACATGAAAAGCAAGCCTGATGGCACTTTTCTTACCAATGCCGGGCAGACGTTCAAATTCTTCTATTAATAATTTCAAAGCCTCCGGGTACATTTTCAAACCTCCCTAAAGCCCACAACCGGGACATTCCCTACCCACAGTCAGCCCACAATCCCGCCTTTTCACAAGCAAAATGAAAAATGAATGAATGGGTGTGTCCCGGTACATTTAAAAATTGTTGCAACTACCTAATCAAAGTTAATCAGAAAAGCCCCGGTATGTTCATTCCGCCTGTAATTCTGCTCATAGAATTAGCTGCCATTTCGTCAGCCTTTCTCATAGCCTCGTTAACAGCAGAAACAATTAAGTCCTGAAGCATTTCAACGTCATCGGGGTCAACTGCTTCGGGCTTTATGTTAATGGAAACAAGCTCC
>JAFSGW010000049.1 GCA_017440585.1 Clostridia bacterium
ACCCTTAAGGTTACTCTCGCCCAGTTCAGCCTGCACCTTCATGGTGTATTTTGCGCGCGTGAGCTCTTCAACCAGGTACTTTACGTCAAAGCCTGCCTCTTCGTTTAAAAGTGCAAGGCAATCCAAAGGCTTGTTAAGCACAAAGGAAAACTCCATTGTTGCATCATAGCTCTTGTACTGAGCGGAAAGGAAATCCCACTCATCTGCAAAGGCTGTTACGGTAAAGCTTAAAAGCATCGCCACAGTACAGATAATTGCAATAATTTTTTTCATATAAGTCACTCCTTAAAATCCCTTTCAAAAGGGGTTCTCTTTATATAATTATACTATTTTGCCATTTTAATGTCAATTGTCATTCACGCCACTAAATGTGCATTTCACGCCAATTGCCCGGAAAAGTGGCTCGGAAAAATCGTTCAGGAAAGTGGTTAGGAAAAATCGTTCAGAATTGACAAACCGAAGGTCTCGCAGCGTCCGCCCTGCGAGACCCCTGCCCGACGACGTACCTGTGTACGTCGAGCGGTGAGGTTTGTCGATAGCAAAAGGCATAAATAAAAGGAACCCGTCGCATTTAACGACGGGTTCCAACTTTTATTAATAAACCTTTAAAATGTTCGGGAATGTAGTTCATCCCACATTTTTCCTTTTGCGGTCTGGACGATTTTAACAGCCACTTCAGGAAATTACTTCATCATGTTTGCAACTTCATCTGCGAAGTTTTCTTCCTTCTTTTCAAGGCCTTCGCCTCTTTCAAGACGAGCAAAGCATTCTATTTCGATAGTTGTGCCAAGGCTCTTAGCAACTTCTTCTGTGTAAGCCTTAACTGTCTGATCGGGGTTCTTTACATATTCCTGTTCAACAAGGCAGTTTTCCTTGTAGTACTTCTGGATTCTGCCTGCAACCATCTTTTCAGCAATTGCAGCGGGCTTGCCTTCGTTGATAGCCTGAGCCATAAGGATTTCCTTTTCCTTTTCAACTGTTTCAGCGGGAACTTCTTCTCTCTTTAAGAAAGCGGGGTTGATAGCAGCAATCTGCATAGCAACGTTCTTAGCGTAAGCTACGAACTCTTCGGAAGCACATACAGCTTCGTCGCCAACAGCAAACTTAACCATAACACCGATTCTGCCTTCGCCGTGAACATAACCGATAAGGTTGCCTTCGTATCTTACGAAACGACGGATGTTCATGTTTTCGCCGATAGTAGCGATCTTTTCCTTAAGAGCAGCGTCAACAGTCTTGCCTTCTTCCATTTCAAGAGCAAGAAGAGCTTCAACGTCCTGGGGGTTCTTCTTAAGGATAACTGTAGCAACACTTGTTACAAAGTTACGGAATTCTTCGTTCTTTGCAACGAAGTCTGTTTCAGCGTTTACTTCAAGAACAACGCCTGCCTTGCATTCATCACAAATGCTAACAGTAACGAGACCCTCGGAAGCAATTCTGCCAGCCTTCTTAGCAGCTGTAGCAAGGCCTTTTTCTCTGAGGAATTCAATAGCCTTTTCCATATCACCGTCTGTTGCAGCAAGAGCCTTCTTACAGTCCATCATACCGCAACCTGTCTTTTCTCTTAATTCCTTAACGATCTGAGCAGTAATAGCAGCCATTTTCTTATCCTCCTAATTATTCAACAGTAATTTCGATTTCTTCTGCTGTTTCTTCAGCAGCTGCACCCATCTTGCCTTCTCTGCCTTCAACAACAGCGTTAGCAATTGTGCTTGTTACGAGCTTAACGGCACGGATAGCATCATCGTTGCCGGGAATTACGTAATCAACTTCTTCGGGGTCACAGTTTGTATCAACAATTGCAACAACGGGAATACCGAGCTTCTTAGCTTCGCTAATTGCAATCTTTTCCTTTCTGGGGTCAACAACAAACATAGCAGCAGGAGTCTTTCTGAGGTTCTTGATACCGCCAAGGTACTTTTCAAGCTTTTCCATTTCGCCAAGGAGAAGGCTTACTTCCTTCTTGGGGAGAAGATCAAATGTACCGTCTTCCTGCATCTTGTGAAGCTGTTCGAGACGATCAATTCTTCTCTTGATTGTCTTGAAGTTTGTAAGCATACCGCCGAGCCATCTTGCATCAACGTAGTGCATACCAACACGGATAGCTTCTTCCTTAATTGTTTCCTGAGCCTGCTTCTTTGTACCAACGAAAAGAACTTCGCCGCCTTCCTGGGCTACTTCACGTACAAAGTCGTAAGCTTCTTCGATCTTCTTAACTGTCTTCTGAAGGTCGATGATGTAGATACCGTTTCTTTCTGTGAAAATGTATTCTGCCATCTTGGGGTTCCATCTTCTTGTCTGGTGACCAAAGTGTACACCGGCTTCAAGAAGCTGCTTCATAGAAATAACTGACATGTAAAAACACCTCTCTTTTATTTAGTTTTTTTACCTTCTCACCATGTCAGAATGAAAAGGCAGCCTCCACTCTCCTCAATGTGTACGCCAACCTCACTTTTGCGGGGCACCGGGCGTCACTCAGAGAATGTGTGAATTTTTACGCTCCGATATTGTACCATAAAGAAAAAATATTGTCAAGTGTTTTTACAACCTTTTTCTCCATTTTCTCTATATACTTAATCTGCATATATTCCTGCCGGAAAGTCCTGCTATCCCATCATTTAAAAACACTTGATTTTGCATAAAAATTATTATATTATTTTTACAAGGTGCGTATCAAATGAGGTGTTACTATGTCGAGCTTTTGTAAAAACTGTGGTAAATGGAAAGCAGGAGACCTTTGTGCTTTCTGCGGAACAATAATCAACGAGGATAAAACCCCAGCCTCTCCCGGGCTTATGCATTGTCCCGGCTGCAGGCGATGGGTTGATATAAATGAGCCCTACTGCCCTGCCTGCGGAAAGGAAGTTGCCGTTAAGGAAAAGGTTTATACAAAGGTCAAATGGGAGTTTAAGCCCAAAACCGCAAGAGAAGGTATGACCCATTGTATGCACTGTAACAAAAGGGTAAGCACTGCTGCAACAGTTTGTCCCACCTGCGGCAAAAATCCTGCCAAGCCCTTTAATGAAAACCCCACTTGTCCTTCCTGCAGCGGAGCTTTAAGCGAAACTGCTATTTTCTGCCCCCATTGCGGAATAAAGCTTTAAAACTGGAGTTGATATCGTGGCATATTGTAAGCATTGCTGGAACGAGCTTGAAAAAAACGTAAAATTCTGTGAACATTGCGGTGCACCTGCTTCGCCTGTTGACTATAAAAAGCCCGTCATTAAAATTATTATAAGACGGGTTACTGCTCTTTTGCTGACTTGTGCTATCGCAGTTCTTTACTGGATGTTTTTTATCAATGGCGTAAAGGTTGGCGAATGTACAAAGCTGTGGAATGCCGATTGCGAATTGTGGCAGAGTAAAATGAGTTCTCAGGCGGCAAAAAGCCTGGCAGGCACCATAAGAAGGCACGCCAAGGACAGCACCTTAGGTGAAAACGTATTCGTGTTTATTGACACTGTGGGCGAAGCCTCAACAGAAATCGTGGACGGTATCTTAGAAGTAATCCCGGCACCCACTCCTGCAACAATATCCGTAAAAACAGATGCTTTCGGAACAGTTAAAAGTATGACTGTAAAAATACCGCCGCAAATTGCAGCCGAATGTACAAAGGATGATATTACACGCATCACAGCAAAGGCTACCTCGGTAATGTGCGAGCATAATAATTACGATGCTACCTACAAGCTTTTAAAAAATGTCGGTTCAATCGACAAGGTTGTTATTACAACCGAAGGCTCACTGAACGGCTATAACGGATTTGCAATCAAAATAGAATATTCCCCTACGGAAGAATAACCGCTTCAAGCTGTAAAAAATGCACGCCACTCATAAAAAATGAGTGGCGTGCATTTCTGTGTCAATCTAAAATCAATCTTCCCCGAAGCACATTAACTTCTTCAGACTTCGCGTTATTGCGTTTATTTTCTCAATCAGTAATTAATTAAACAATCAGCAGAGTCTTATTGTTTTTGATGTCTTTCACATCTTTTGTCAGAACAGTTCCTGCAGTCACTTTCATATATGCAACACATCATATAGTCGCATTCATCGCAACAGCACTCTATTAGATCTCCATTCTCACCATAATGTTTCCCGTTCCCCCGACAATCCTTCCCCATATTTCCCGGAGTCAAAACTATTCCTGTTGCATCTATTATCATTTTCCTTCTCCTCTCAAAAATGGACTTGTTTCAGTCCCATCATATCAGGAAATAATAATATACTCAAGAAAAAGTGCTAAAAACAGTCCATTTTTTTCGAGGTGTATTATGGAACAGAAAATCAAACAGGATTCCATCCAAATAGGCGCCAATATTCGCCGCATCCGCAAGGAAAGGAATATAAAGCAGGTTGACCTGGTTCGCCTTCTTCAGCTTGAAGGCATTGATATGACCCGTGAGTGCTTAGTTAAAATTGAGCGTGGCATTCAGCATATCTACGCATCCCAGCTTCGTGCAATCCGCGATGCCCTTTCCACCACATACGATGAACTATTCAAATAAAAAAGTGTTTTAACACTTCAACCCCCTCGTTCCCCCAATCTTGGGGGACGAAAAGGTGCACTTTTATTTTACAAGCAAATATGCGCACATTCTGCGCGCAATTTCCTATGTAATAAAACTAATCTTCACGTTTTGCAAAGCAAAACATATCGCATTGCCAAAGGCAATATATCGCGCCGAAGGCATATCGCATCGAAGATATATCACAAAAACGGAGAAAAGCCAAACAAAAGCAAATTTAAAGACCATTTCGGGACTGTCCCAACAAACATCCGCAGATGTTCTTTGGTTCGTCGTCTCCCGACGATACCAAAGGGGGACTGTCCCAAATGGTCTTTCGTTGCCTTAAAATGCTTTTTCTCCGTTTTTATCTCAAATGGCGTGTAAATTCTTTAAGCTTACATCCAGAATAGGTGCAGAATGTGTAAGTGCACCGCTTGACACAAAGTCAACGCCTATATCTGTAATTCTCTTGATGTTTTCGGCAGTTACATTGCCCGAGCACTCAGTTAACGCACGTCCGTCAATAATTTTAACAGCCTCTCTCATATCATCGTCTGTCATGTTGTCAAGCATGATGATATCAGCGCCTGCTTCAACAGCTTCACGTACCATATCAAGGTTTTCGCACTCAACCTCAATCTTTGTAACAAAGGAAATGTAATCACGTGCCATCTTGACAGCCTTTGCAATACCGCCTGCAGCACCTATGTGGTTGTCCTTAAGCATTACACAGTCGGAAAGGTTGTAACGGTGGTTGTTACCGCCACCCTGCTTAACGGCATATTTTTCAAAAATACGCATGTTGGGGGTTGTCTTACGTGTATCAAGAAGCTTTGTCTTTGTGCCCTCCAAAAGAGAAGCCACCTTATTTGTGTATGTAGCAATACCGCTCATTCTCTGAAGGTAGTTAAGTGCTGTTCTTTCACCTGAAAGAAGTACTCTTATGTCGCCCGTTACGGTTGCAAGAAGCTGTTTGTTGGAAACATGGTCGCCATCCTTTACGTAAAGCTCAACCTCTGTGTTTTCATCCAGAAGCTCAAACACTCTCTTGAAAACACCAAGCCCTGCAATAACGCCGTCCTCTTTACAGATGAGCTGAACCTCACCCTTGCAGTATTCGGGCATAACAGCCTGAGTGGAAATATCCTCACTGGAAATGTCCTCTTTAAGTGCCATCATAATTAAATCGTCACAAACAAGTTTCATTGTAATATCATTCACGGTTTAATCTCTCCTTTTCAATTTCATCAAGAACCAGTTTCTTATAGCGTTCCATCAATGCATCAACATCTGTGTACTTTTCATTTTCAAGTTCTTTTTCAAAGTCCACGCCTTCGCCCTTCGTCTTTGCATTTTCCGCATATGTATCATACTTTTCGGTTATATCCTTCGCTGCACGCTTTGCAAAAACAATCGCCTCCAAAAGCGAGTTTGAAGCCAGACGGTTTTTACCGTGCACACCGTTGCAGGCAGTTTCGCCAACGGCGTAAAGGTTATCCATAGTAGTTTTTGAGTACATATCAACCTTTATGCCACCCATAAAGTAGTGCTGTGCAGGTGTAATGGGAATAGGCGTTTTTGTTATATCATAGCCGTGCTTTAAGCACTTTTCGTAAATGTTAGGGAAATGGCTCATTATTTCCTCTTCACCAATAGGTGTCAGGTCAAGCCACACATGCTCACTGCCTTCCTTTTCCATTTCGGCAAAAATAGCATTTGCCACAACATCACGGGGCAGAAGTTCTTCAACAAATCTCTCCATTTTCGAGTTCTTCAGAAGACCGCCCTCGCCACGGCAGGACTCACTTATCAAAAACCTTCTGCCGTATTCCTTTGAATAAAATGCCGTGGGATGAATTTGCACATAGTCCATATCCAAAAGCTCAATTCCGTGCTCTATGCATATAGCCTGAGCATCCCCCGTTAAGTGACGGTAGTTTGTGGAGTCCTTATAAAGACCGCCTATACCGCCCGTTGCAAAAACTGTGCAGTCAGCCTTTACAGAGGTAAGCTTGCCCTCTTTGTCAACGCCCACAATGCCTAAGCACACGTTGTCACGCTCAATAATGTCTATCATTGTAAAATGCTCAATAAGCCTTACGTTATCAAGCTCTCTCACTCTTTCAAGCAATGTGGAGGTAATTTCCTTGCCCGTAATATCCGCATGGAAAAGTATTCTCTCCGTGGAGTGAGCACCCTCACGGGTATACTCAAGATTACCCTCCTCATCCCTTTCAAAGTCAACGCCCCAGCCAATCAGGTCGTTTATAACGTCGCGGGAGTGGGTAATCATAATATCTACACTTTCGGGGTTATTTTCGTAATGACCTGCTCTCATTGTGTCCTCATAAAAACTGTCATAGTCCCCTTCATCCTTTAAAACACAAATACCGCCCTGAGCCAGGAACGAGTCGTTCCTTTCAGCAGTATCCTTTGTAACAATAAGAATATCCATATCGCGCGGCAGATTAAGTGCACAGTTAAGAGCGGATGCACCGCTGCCGACAATTACAACATCAGCCTTAAGCATATATAGCTTCTCCTTCCATTACATACACATATATATCTATATTTTACATCATTCAAAAAAAAGTGTCAAGACAAAACAAAAGAGCCCTGAGGGCTCTTTTGTTTTGTCTTGAAGGCGTCCGAAAAGCATATTCAGCTCTCTGCACCTTTTTCCATTATGTAAGGATTTCAGATTTTTCTATCCTCTTTTATCAGAATATAACCTCGTAGTCATCAAGGCTGAATATATCGGAATATTCACCGTCACCGGAGAGGTCAAGCTCAACAGGCACGCTGTAATATACGCACTCAACATATTTTTCCTGCTCGGTGTCATATCTCAGGTACACATAATTATTATGTGTTGACATATCCGCAAATTTAGTGCTTGTACTGCTCATCTTACTGCTTCCTACAGTAACAACATACTTACCGTTCTGAATTGCAAGACCCACCTTGCGTCCCATAGCTCCCGATGCACCTATATACTCCACAGTTTCGCTTCCTCCAATATTGCAGGTAAGCTTTGCTCTGTTCTTTCTTGTAGCTTTACCCACAATATTCTTATACTTTGTGCTGCCGTCTCCGGGGTTGTATTCACCGTAGGAAGCTTCAAATTTCTCCTTACTTACAGGTATACCCATGCTTGCCAGAAGCTCAACTGCAGAAACCTTGTTTTCCTGATTTGTGCCTACCATAATAACGCTGCCGGGTACAACGTCCTTCATGCTTTCTGCAAGACCCATAACCGTAATAACATCAGAAAGCTCATATGTAACCTCATTTCCGTCCTTAAAGCCCTTAATCTGTGTGGCAGTAACCTCGCTTACTACGGTAACCTTATCCTCCTGGTTAAAGGTGTAGGAAATAGTGTTGGGAAGCTTAAACTTAAAGCTTAAAACTCCGTTTTCAAGCTTTGCATCGGAAATATATGTTGTAGCTACAGAATTGTTGTTATTTATTCTTATGTAATCCATCCACCATGTGGGGATTGCAACCGGGTTGAAGAAACCGTCTTCATCACCTAAAGGCGTAATTGTAACAGATGTGCTTCCGTCAGAATTCAATACGCTTTCCACGTTAAAATACAAATCTCCCGTATAAGCGCCATCGCCAGTAAGCCTTGCACTCATTGTACCATTCTTTGAATATGTAAGGCGAATACCTGACTGATTTACATATGCAGCCAATACTTCCTTCACCGCAGAATCGATTGTATAGGGCAAATCGCTGTCGAGCTCAGCAGAGCTGTTTTTTAAAATACCCACGCTCACCTGATAAATGCTTCTTGTAACGGAGCCTTCCGTGAATTCTGCAGTTGTTCCGTCAAAAATGGGAACACGTGCATATGCTGTTGCTGTGAACTTACGGTTGTAGTTGCCTTCTGCAAGGTTTGCAACAACAGCCGTGAAAATGCTGTGCTCTTCGTTCTGGAACCTTTCCGCCTTTATGTAAGCTGCCTCTTCACTGCCCTCTGCAGTAATCTTAACACCAAACTCCACTCCGCTGTCGTTAAGAACTGTATCTGCATAATCACAGCTTGCCAGGAACCTGATACCGCTGTCCTTTGTATCGGAAAGCTTGCCCTCTTCTGTAACAGTAACATTGCCCACTCTCACCTGTGCACCGTCAACCATACGAAGTCCCAGTGCGAGTGCACCTGCATTTGTAAGGTCAAGGTCGCCCGTAAGCTTGAAATATTTACCTGCAGGGTAATAAACTCCATCTGCCTCTATTACAACCGCATTCTCATTTTCCGCCGCAAGCTTAACACTGTCCTTTTCGGAAACAGTTCTGTCTGCATTTATAGGGGCACCGTTAACATAAACCGTTATGCCTTCACCAAGTGTGATTTTGTACGCCTCTGCCGCATTTGCCACATTTACCATCCCTGTCAGCATAACCATCGCAATCAATACCGCTAAAATTCGTCTCATAAAAGCAACCTCTTTCTTTTGTTATCTTAACGGTCTGAGGCTTTCCATGCTCTCAAACCAATAAGTCCTTACTTTAACCCCTGTTTTTTTGTATCCGAGAACAACCTCGTTCCCGGTGGCAAAATCCACAAGCCTCTGCTCGGCACTTATCATTGTGCCCTCTTCGTTATACTGTGTTATAACCGCTGTAAAGCTTTTTACCCCGGCATTGTCCTGTACAAAGGTAATTGTATCCTCACCAATATTGCAGGCAATGGTCAGCTCCTTACCAAAAAGCTCTTTAACCTCAGCCTCCGTTATTGCTCTGTCATAAATATAGAACTCGTCAATTGTGCCGTCAAAATATTTGTCATTTGACCACATGGACTTACCTATATAACAGTAGGGTATGGTGTGCTTTATCTCGTAGGGGTCAAGCCTCACGTTTTCTGCTTCGCCTGCCAATTCCCCGTCAATATATATCCGCATCACATCCCCCTCCTGCATCATAACAAGATGGGTCCATCTGCCCGTTTCAATATCAACATCCACCGAAATGCCCTTTTCGTAACTATGGCTTCCTGCGGTGATTGCACCTCTCAGGCGGTTTTGAGCGTAGAAAGGCGTTAAAAACATATATCTGTTTGTATCTGTGCCAAAGTCAAACACTCTCTGGGTTTGCTCCTTTACATCGGGCTTTATCCATGCAGCTACGGTATAGTCCTCAAGACCCGTAAGTGCCTCGGAGGGGATTACTGCATAGCTGTCACTTGTGCCGTTAAGCTCAAGCCCCAACCCGCCGCTTATACCCTGCGCAATTGTGGCGGAGGAGGTCAACTGCGCATCATTAAAATTTCCCGACTTATCGTATCCGTCTTCAAAATCGTAGTAAATAACGGGGTTTTTCTTTGCCTCAATTCTCTCGGCAACGCTCTTTCCGTACTTTTTCTCAAGAGCATCCACCTCAGCTTTTGAAACTGTTATAACATAACCGTGTCTGGGGGTAAAATCGAAGGAATAATCCCTTCTGTCAAGCTGATTAAAATTAACCATGTCCTCGGTTTCCGTCATAATAAAGAAGCCGTCATTATAAGCATCATAAATAAGGTGGTATTTGTCCTCATTCATAAGCTTGAATATACCGCTGCCCTCAATTGCCACATCGTTGCCACGGCTGTTCTTTCTGGGCAAAGCATTTATTCTCTCACTGTAAGGACCGCCTGCATGAAGGCTCTTCACAACATATATACCGCCTGCACTCTCATCCTTAACGTACATATAGTACACTCCGTCCTTATAAACAATGTCGGAGTCAATATCGCTCAGATTATCCTGCCTCTTATACAGAATTTCAGGCTTTGTTATAAGGGTTTTCATGTCATGGGAATAAACCTTGTACATCTGCGTAGCACCGCCACTTGAAAGTGCAAGGTATATCATATATGCACCGTATTCACCCGTTTCCTCATCATAGAACTCAGGGTCCCATATAGCCTGGGGTGCCCATGCACGGTTGTACCAGCCAAACTGGTTAAAGTCAATAATTGTACCCTCGTCCCAGGTTATTAAGTCTTCGCTTTCAAAAATGATAATACTCGACTGACTTGACCAGCCGTCATAGGAGCGCATGTCCGTAAATATAGCATAGTAAAGCCCGTTCTGACCCTGCATAATGAAGGGGTCACGCATACACTTATGCCCTATTGTGCTCTCCAGGACAGGATTACCACCATTAATTTTGTTGAAATTGTAGCCGTCACGGCTTAAACCGTAGTACATTCTTTCCTGCTCGGGACGGTTACCCTCAAAGTATGCAAAAAGATATGCAAAATCCTCTTCCTTAACTGTAATATCATACTTTTTGCTTACTGTTTTTCCGTTATATGTACTGAAAAGATAAAGCTCTGTGGACTTATCGCCCATGCCCGAGGGATTACGCTTAATTTCGCCCTCGTCTGTTATAACGCTCTCGTCCATAGACTCCCAGCGAAGCTTGCTTCCGTATTTGCTCTCCTTTGTAAGATACAAATCCTCCTTCAGGTTTTTAAGGTTGCCCACAAGGAAAACTGCATCAATGTCCATCTGTGCCATCTCTTCATCAGTGTACTGATGAATAACATTAAAGCCGAACACTCTCTTTGCACTGTTGCCTTCGCTGTCTGTAAAGGTTGCAGTAAGGTTTGCCCAGGCATCAATATCAAGCCTTGTAACCTTACCTTTATTTGTAAGCACCTGCTCGTTGTCGCTTTCCCATGTAACCTTTAAGCCTGCATATTCCTCAGGCAGGGTAATGTCCCCGTAAAGGTCATAGCTTTCAAACATGTAGTTTTCCGCAACTATGGCAACATCAGCCTTTTTCGATGCCGCCTTATGCTCTTTGTAAATTTCTTCAATTTCATCTGCTGTAAGAGCTCTTCCGTACACCCTGAAGTCCTCAATATAGCCTTTGAAGTAGCTGTCACCTGTGTACTGGCTCTTTGCAAGGTAATTCTGGTTTGTGTCACCAAGGCTCGAGGGGAGAAGGTCGCTTGTGGTTTCATTCACCATGTTGCCGTCAACGTACATCCTCTTTGTCTTTCCGTCCATAACAATGGCAACAGATGCCCATTCTCCTCGCTGCACACTGTCCGTTTTCATCTCTGCCTGTTCACTCCACCAGCCAACGTTTGTCATGGCAAAACGCATATTACTTCCCGAGTTTGTATTCAGAAACAGATAATTGTTTGAGCCCGTGCCCACAGTAAAGGTAAACTGGTTTGCCCCGTCCATTTCAGGGCGGACATTTATAAGAAAAGTAACCTTCTCCTCACCAGATACAATATTGTCTGGCATATGGATATAATCGTCTGACCCGTCAAAATAGGCGTAGGAGTTTTTAATCTGTGCTCCGTAGTTTACGCCCTTTGTAATTTCACCTTCAAAATCGTAATGCAGAATAGCATTTTCGTCCTCTGCAAAAACAGCAGGTATAACCGAAACAGTCATCACAGCCCCCAGTATTCCCGCCAAAACCTTTTTCATTTTTCTCTTTATCATAAATCTCCTCCAAAGTCATAATCATACATAATAATTATACCATTACACGCTGTTACTGTCAACAAAAAAGGTACGGAAAACTCCGTACCTTGGCTAAATTATGAACTTTTTCACAAAGTCCTTTTTAGTAAGCTTTTTCACATTTTTAATAACCCTTATACCCATTTCCTCTGCCCTTTTCATAAAGGCAAAATCAGGCTCAAAGGATGAAATCACAAGCATCTTTTTTGCATACCTTCCCCCGAAACGGCTTGCCACAGTGTCAAGCTTATAAAGCTCTGTGGAATCAACCATCCCGTTTTTGCAGGAAATGAAATATCCCACAGCACCACGGGTAAGAAGCACATCAATTTCGTTTTCAACCTCGCCTCTTCCAATCCAGTCAAGCATTACACCGCTCTGTCCGTCATCAAACATTCCTGCTTCCTTTGCACATATAAAGGTATACATTTCAAGTGCCGTGCCCTGTCTTGAAACAAGGTATCTCACAAGAGTGTTCTTGTACCTTAGTGCATTATCTCTGCCCTTTACAAGCCCTGCTCCTCTGAGCTTTGCCCATACCTCGGAGGTTTTGTCACTGCCCTGGTTTTTCCACTTGCCCATAGCACCGTTCCATGCCTGAGGGTCACTTTTACAAATCTCCCACACCTTTTCAATGTCACGCTCGGCATCCATGTTTCTTTTCCAGCTTGACGCTTCAATTTCACGGTTTTCATTGGTTGCACGACCGCCGTGCAGTCTTATAAGCTCCTCCACTGTAAGCTTTATGGGGTAAACTGTGTATTTTTTTGCCGAGTTAACCGCCGTGACAGTTCCCTCCGCCACGTTTACAGAGTGCATGGGAAGGCTGTGCTTTTTTGCAACCTCGCCCATGGCAACAAGCATAATATCGTTTCCGCCGGATATGTCAAAGTCGCAATCCGGGAACCTTAAAGCAATCTCTTCAATCTTTGCCCTGGCTGTTCCCACACAGCTTACGTCAACGTCCTCAGCGATAATTTCTGTTTTAATATTCTTATTTTTAAGAATTCTGCCAAGTGCCTCAGAAAAATCCCTTCCCTTGCCCTCTTCATGAAGAAGAACAAGCCTTTCGGGTTTTAAAAGGAGCACACCTGCCGCATTATCCAATGCTTCTTCGTCAAAAAATTCAACAACTGTCATCTTAATCGTTCCTTATTCAAATGGTGTTATATTACTCATTATGCCCACAGCACGGGAGCCTTCTATCCACTCTGCCACAACTTCGTTTGAGCTTGAGAGCACACCTAAAAGCAAAACCGCAAGCCACACTACGATAAGGCTTATTGCCAGGCCGCAGCCAAAGCCCACAAGAGAGTCGATTTCGTGAATGAGGGGTAGCTTTGTTACAAAGTTCACCGCTCCCGACAAAAGTGAAATAATAAGCTTTGTCACCACAATCAGAAGCACAAAAACAATTATGTTTATTATAAGCCTTGTAATCGTTTTTGCAAAGGTGTCGGAAAAGCTCTCAACTGCAGTTTCCGCCGTTTCTAAAAATGCTTCTCTCACAAAATCGGGCAAAGCGTCAATGCTTTCCATTTCCGCCTCTTCCTCCTTATTATCCACCTTAATATGCTCACGAACTATTTCCTCTAAGTTTTCAGGCAGCGGTGTTTCATACACCCACTCTGTAAGATAAGGGTACAGCATTGAAGCCACAACAATTGAAAGCACAAAGCCGCCAAGGCTCATAAGTGCCCTCATACCGCCACGCTTCATCATAATAAAGGAAAATATCAGCACAAAGGAGAGTGCCGCTATATCAAAAACCAAAGCTTATGCCTCCTATCTCATAATAGTGGTGTTACCGCCTGCAAAAATCAGTGCCGAGCTTCCTCCCTTGAATGGGATTGCACTCTTTATGGGCGACGTCGCCTCAAAGCTCTTCTTTATTTTGCCGTTGGGCTTTACCACATCAAAAACCTTTCCGTGTGCCACGCCCACATATCCCCCGTTAACAGAAATATGCTCAATCTTATCAGTGAATGCTGTCTTCCCGCGAAGCTGGGCATTTTTGTCGTAAATTTCAAGCACACTGCTTCCCACGGGTGCATCCTCGCTTCCCTCAAAGGCAAAGCAGAAAATATCATCCTCGGTTATGTCCGCATGGTGAAGACTTCTTCCCGCAAAGCTTACAGAGCCTGCCTTTGCCCCGTCGGAGCGGTAAAAGTCTGCCCCGTTACTACCTAAGCACACAAAGGAGCCGTTTTTGTTGAAATGCACATTCACATAAAGGTTCGATTCCACAAAAAACTCGCTCTGTCCGTCCTCACGGTTAAACTCTGCCATAACCACATTGCTTCCGGGGGTTGTAAGGTCAACATTTGCCTCAATCACAATAAGTGTGCGGTTATTGGCACTTATATCCATATCAATAAAGGTATTTTTCGAAATTCTGTAGCGGTAAATTGCCTCACCGTTTTTATGGTAAACGGTAATAACTGCATTATAACCCGTCTCCTCAGTGGCAACGGCAAAAAAGCCATTGGCGTTTGTAACAAGTGAAACAACCCTGCCGTCGCACTCTATCTCACTTATAACCTCGCCCTCTTTATACATTCTCACCGTCCTGCCTCTGTAGTCGCCCACAACGCAGTACTTTCCTCTCGTATGCATAATAGGGTCGGAAAGCATAAAATTACTCTCGGTAAGAATGTTTGCATTTTTGTCAACAATGGTAAAATTACCCCCCGACACAATTGCAACGTGCTCACCGACAGCCGAAGGTTTACCCTTCATGGCAGAGCCTAAGGGTGAATTTGATGCACCGCTCACTCCTAATACTATACGCTCGCCTTCCCCCGTTATGCTTGCTTCTTCATAAATCTGGAAAATTGCAATCACCACAAAAAACAGCAGTGCAATTGCCAGAGCCACTGTTATTATAAGCTCCTTAATTTTTGTATTCTTTACCATCTGTATCACCTTTTCAATACACAACTTCTTCAAGTCTTAACCCTTCAGGCGGTGCCGTCACGCCACCTAATCTGCGGTCCTTCTCATCAAGAATTTTCTTTACTTCCCCAGATGAGAGCTTGCCGTTACCAACATAAACAAGAGTCCCCACAATAATACGTACCATATTGTACAAAAAGCCGTTTGCCGTTGCCGTAATGGTAATAAGGTTCCCTTCCTTTTCCACAGTAACCCTTTTAAGGTTTCTCACGGTGGTTTTTGCACTTGACCCCGATGCCATAAAAGCCGTAAAGTCCTTTTCCCCCACCATGTAGCCTGCCGCTTCCTTCATTTTTTCAACGTCAAGGTGTATGGGATAATGCCACACAAAGCGGGATAAAAACGGGTCATTATGCTCACAGTTAAGTATTCTGTAGCGGTAGGTTTTCTCCACCGTATGGTACCTGGCGTTAAAATCCGCAGGCACCTCACAGCACTCAACTGCCCTTATATCATCAGGCAGAAACTGATTTAATACAAGGGGTATTTTATGTACGGGTATGGAGGTTTCGCAGTTAAAGTTTGACACATGCATTAAGGCATGCACTCCTGCATCAGTCCTCGAACAGCCCGTAACAACTATTTTCTTTTTCATTACCTTCTCTAAGGTATCCTCTAAAACCTCCTGCACCGTAATACCGTTTGGCTGTCGTTGCCAGCCGTGGTAACAGGTGCCGTCATATTTCAGTGTGAGCTTTAAATTCATAACAAAAATCCCACCATACGATAAATTACTGTAATAATCACAACTGTCAGCATAAACAAAAATGCAACAGTGTCGCACTTTTTATACTCAAGCCTTTTAAATGCCGTGCGGTTACTGCCCCCTTGGTAGCAGCGGCACTCCATCGCCATGGCAAGCTCGTCTGCACGCCTGAAGGCACTCACAAAAAGGGGCACAAAAAGCGGTATCATTCCCTTTACCTTCTTTAAAAAGCCACCGCCTTCAATGTCATTTCCTCTTGCCGCCTGAGCCTTCATTATTTTTTCTGCCTCCTCTGTGAGGGTAGGTATAAACCTTAAGGCAATGCTCATCATCATTGCCACCTCATGGGAGGGAAACTTTATTTTTTCCAAAGGCTTAAGAAGCCTTTCGATACCGCTTGTCAATACCATAGGCGAGGTTGTAAGGGTTAAAAGAGTGCTCACCGTCACCAGAAGTATAACACGGAGCATCATACCGAAGGCAGAAAAAAGAGCCTCCTTTGTCACACTAAGAACCCATGCCTTAAAAATAACCTCTTCTCCGCTTCCCATAAAAATATTGATAATCGCCGTAAACACAACAATCAGCCACACGGGCTTCATGCCCTTTACAATATAGGAAAGGGGCACGCGGGAAAGGGCAATAAAAAGACAGGTTAACACCGTCACAAAGGCATAGTCAACCACACCATGTGCAGTAAAAATCAGAACCATCATCACCGCAAGGGCAATTATCTTGCACCTTGGGTCAAGTGAATGCACAAAGGATTTCCCGTTATAATATTGTCCTATAGTGATATCTCTGAGCATTTTTTTATCCTTTCAGTCTTTCATATATGGCATCTGCTGCCGCCTCCGGTGTTAAAAGGGTTTTGTCAAAGCTGTGTCCCATTTCATTAAGCCTTATAAGAAGCCTTGTAACCTGAGGCACATCAAGCCCTGCCGCTTCAAGCTCACCGCTTCTTTCAAAAACCTCTTTCACACTGCCCTGCATTAAAACACTGCCCTCATTCAAAACAAGCACCTTGTCTGCATAAAGGGCAACATCGTCCATGCTGTGGCTCACGAAAACTATGCTTTCGCAAAGTTTCCCCTTTATGTCCCCAAGCATTTTAAAAAGCATATCACGCCCTACGGGGTCAAGCCCTGCAGTAGGCTCGTCAAGCACCAATATTTCAGGTCTCATTGCAATTATGCCTGCAATGGCAACCCTTCTTTTTTCACCGCCCGAGAGCTCAAAGGGAGAAAGAGTGGCATACTCCTCTCCAAGCCCGACAAGCTCCATTGCCTCTTTTGCACGCTTTATGCACTCTTCCTCATCCAAGCCTAAATTGGAAGGTCCGAAGCAAATGTCCTTTAACACCGTCTCCTCAAAAAGCTGATGCTCAGGGTACTGAAATACAAGCCCAACCTTACCCTTAATTTTGCTCATAGGGTTTTTAAGCTTTGAAACATCCTCGCCGTGGAGCAGAACTTCTCCACCCGAAGGTTTTATAAGTCCGCTCATTATTTCCGTCAGGGTGGACTTACCCGAGCCCGTATGGCCTATAATGCCCCATACCTCGCCCTTTTCCACCTTAAAGGAAACATTGTTGAGTGCCCGTCTTTCATGGGGAGCTTTATTTTCATATGTGTAGCTAACATCAATTAATTCAATCAACATTCTCTCTCCCTCAGAAGTGTATCCAGTGCCTCGGCACATTCCTTTGTGCGGAGCATTTCACCCCTTATATCAATTCCTTTTTTTATAAGAAGATTGCAAAGCTTTGTAACAGCGGGCACATCAAGCCCCAAACGGGTTATTTCTTCAACAGATGAAAAAACCTTGCCCGGCTTGTCATCCATAACAATTTTTCCCTTATCCATCACAATAACTCTCTCGCTTTTCGCCGCTTCCTCCATAAAATGAGTAATAAGCACAATTGTTATGCCCATTTCGCCATTAAGCTTCTTTATTGTTTCCATTACTTCTTTTCTGCCCTTAGGGTCAAGCATTGCGGTAGGCTCGTCAAAAATTATGCACTCAGGCTTCATTGCAATAACCCCTGCAATGGCAACTCTCTGCTTCTGTCCGCCGGACAAAAGGTGAGGCTCTTTGTGTCTGTACTCGTACATGCCCACGCTCTTTAATGCCTCATTTACCCTTTTGTGCATTTCTTCATAGGGCACACCCAA
Source organism: Clostridia bacterium (assembly GCA_017440585.1). GTDB lineage: Bacteria > Bacillota > Clostridia > UMGS1883 > UMGS1883 > RGIG1927. The sequence goes on from JAFSGW010000049.1 coordinate 17,828, forward strand.
ATTTTCCAACCCGAAGGCAACATCCTCTTCTACGGTTGTTGCAACAATCTGGTTGTCCGGGTTCTGAAAAACCATGCCCACACTGCGCCTTATTTCAAAAAGGTTTTTCTCTTCATCCGTAGGCATTCCATTTGCATAAACCCGCCCCTTTTGCGGCACAAGAACACCGTTAAAATGCTTGGCAAGGGTAGACTTCCCCGACCCGTTTCTGCCCAATACGGCAACAAAACTGCCCTTTTCAATCTGAAGGGATACATCATCAAGTATTATTCTGTTTTCGCCTTCTTCACTTTCGTAGCAGAAAGTAACATTTTCACACTTTAACATAGCTTATTCCTTGTTCATTCAATCTTTTTTCTCCCAGCGTGCCGTTGCACCGCAGGGCAGATAAATTCCGCTTGATACGGGGAGCCCTATCTCATCTGCAGTCACCCTGCCCTCAGGCAGGCAAAGGGAAAGAATGTTTTTCATAACCGCAGGCTGAAGCCCCGTTGTGTATGAGTTTATGAGGAAAAATATGGGGTCATCCGACAAAAGGAGAGCACATTTTTCAACAAATTCCCACAGGCTTTCCTCTAACTTCCACACCTCGCCACCGGGGCCACGTCCGTAAGAGGGCGGATCCATAATAATAGCATCGTACTTTTTGCCCCGTCTTATTTCTCTTTCAACAAACTTTAAGCAGTCGTCCACAATGTATCGTATATAGTTATTCTCCAGTCCGCTTGACTGTGCATTTTCCTTTGCCCATGCAACCATGCCCTTTGAGGCATCCACATGGCACACGTTTGCACCTGCCGCAGAGCAGGCTACCGTTGCACCGCCCGTGTAGGCAAAAAGGTTTAAAACGTTTGCCCCGGGTCTTTCTTTGAGCTTTTGGGCCATCCAGTCCCAGTTAACTGCCTGCTCGGGGAAAAGCCCCGTATGCTTGAAGCCCATTGTCTTTATATTGAAGGTAAGGTGCTTATAGCTTATTGTCCATCTGTCGGGAGTATTTTTTACATAATCCCAACTGCCGCCGCCTGTGGAGGAACGGCTGTAGATAGCATTTGCACTCTTCCACGCCTTTTCATTGCATTTTTTCTTCCATATAACCTGAGGGTCGGGACGGGAAAGTATAACATTCCCCCATCTTTCAAGCTTCATTCCGTCACATGTATCTATACATTCATAATCTTTCCAGTCTTCAGTTGCCCACATAACAAGTCCTCCTCATTGTGCACATTATATCTATTCTATTGTACATTAAAAGATAGCTTTCGTCAACCTAAAGTGTCTTTACAAATCGAAAACCTTGTTATATAATCAAAATATATTATCAACCTTCACGGAGCTGAAATTTTATGAGAACCAATAAGGATACGGAAAACCTTTTAACCGTCATAATGAACCTTGGCAAGGAAATGCTCATGTGCGGTGCCGAGGTAAATCGTGTTGAAGACACAATCTCCCGTCTTTGCACGGCCTACGGGCTTGAAAACGCTGAAATTTTTTCAATCACAAGCCTTATTATTGTAACCGTTAAGGACGATGAATACCGAAGCCACGTACAGTCAAGGCGTGTGGCAGGCTATGTTTTCAACTTTTATCGTCTTGAGGAGTTAAACGCCCTCTCCCGCACAGTCTGTCAGTCAACCCCCTCCGCGGAGGACTTTCAGGTTATGCTTGATGAAATAATAAAGCACAGCCATTTTTCAAAGCTCTTGCGTATGATAGGCTTCATCTTAACATCCGGTGGCTTCTGCCTGCTCTTCAAGGGGTCCTTTACCGATGCCTTGTGTGCAGGTCTGATTGCAGTTGTAATTTTCCTCATTGAACGCCTTTTCACACGCTTTGCCATCAACGGCATGTTCTACAACTTTGTATCCTCCCTTTTTGCAGGGGTTTCGGCATACTATTTTGCAAACCTTAACATAGGGGCACATCTTGACAAAATCATGATAGGCAACATAATGCTCCTCATTCCGGGGCTTATGCTCACAAATGCAATAAAAGACATGATGAACGGCGACACAATGGCAGGCTTCCTCCGCTTCTGCGAGGCTCTGCTTACAGCACTTGCCATTGCACTGGGCTTCTGGCTTGCAATGATTGTTACGGGGGTTTTGACATGGTAGAAAATATTATCCTTGTTCTTGCCGCAGTTATAGGCACGGTGGGCTTCTCCTTCATGCTTCGTTTAAGGAAGGAGCGTCTTCCCATAATCGCAATTTCCACGGCACTTTGCTACAGCATATATCTTCTTTGCATTCATTTTGAGGCATCTGACCTTATGGCAAACTTCGTTGCTGCACTTTTCGCCGCCTTCGCAGCGGAATTTCTTGCAAAGTTTATAAAGGCGCCGGTTACGGTGTTCCTCATCCCCACAATTCTGCCCCTTGTGCCCGGTTCAAGCCTTTACTACACAATCGAGGCTTTCTTTCAGGGGGACTTAAAAAATGCACTTTTATATTTTTCAGCCTTAGGCAGAACAATAGGTGCAATACTCCTTGCAATCGTTATTGTAAACACAATTATGAAATGTATAAGAAATTATCAGAACGCAAAAAATCACCGCTGAGCGGTGATTTTTATTTTATCGGAAACATCGGTGACTGTCCCCAATGGTTTACCTTTTTAAGATACCATTTCCAATCTTAATTTATCTGCAATCATTGCAATAAACTCGCTGTTTGTGGGCTTGCCCTTATCGTTGTTGACCGTGTAGCCGAAAAGGGAATACAATTCCTCCTCACTGCCTCTCACACATGCCACCTCAATAGCATGGCGTATTGCCCTTTCAACCCGTGAGGGCGAGGTGTTGTGCTTTTCCGCCACCTTGGGGTAGAGCTGCTTTGTAACTGCATTAATAAGCTCCGTATCGTTAATACTCATGATAATGGCATCTCTCAGATACTGATATCCCTTTATATTTGCAGGTACGCCCACTGCATGAATTGTATTCGTAACGGAAATTTCCAGTGTTCTTTCCGAGGGCACCGCCTTTGAATATTTTATACGCTCTCCTCTTCCCGTAAGCGGTCTTTTGCACAAAAGCTTTATTCTTTCACAAAGCAGTGCTTCTTCAAAGGGCTTTATCATAAAATAATCTGCACCCATTTCAAGGCAGGTTGCACATATCATATCGTTTACGTTTTCCATCATCATGATAACTACAGGCTTTTTCCCTTTAATCTCGCCAAGCCTCTGCAACACGCCTATTCCGTCAGTTTTAGGCATAATTACATCCAGCAAAAGCACATCTGCTCCCTTATCCACAGCCTCCTTCACTGCATTTTCTCCATCCTCAAGCATGGAAACAATCTTAATATCACTGTCTTTCTCCAGGCATTCGGCTATGCTTTCTCTCACATCTTTGTTGTCATCACAAACTACTACTTTAATTATGCTTTCCATTATACTTCAATCCTCCTGTAAAAATTTGGTATTTTTCTTTGTGGGTATATATTACCATTTATTTACAGTTTTATCAAGCATTTATTTTAAAAAATTGGAAAATTTTTCCTTTCTTTTTCTACAAAGTCCTCTTTTACACAACAAAAAAAGTTCGCATCAAGCGAACTTTTTCTGTTTTATTTACTATTCCGACAATATCAGAATATGCCTAAAGCCTTAAGCAAAAGAATTGTCATAACAACGGGTGCCACGAACTTGATAATTACAATATACAAGCCGCGTCTGCCAAATTTTTCACCGTTGAGCTGAACTTCATCAATAACCCACTTGGGCTTAACAATCCAGCCAATGAGAACACATGTCATAATTGTAATAAAAGGCATAATAACGCTGTTACTTACATAGTCTGCCACGTCAAGAATCTGACCGACAGTTCCGTTGGGAAGTGCCAATTCAAAGTAGAACACGTTGTAGCCAAGGCACACAACAAGAGCACCGATTGCCGCACAAGCCGCCACAAGAAGGCTCATCTGCTTACGTGACTTCTTGAAGTATTCCATACAGCTTGCCACAACTGTTTCCATAATGGAAACGGAGCTTGTAAGAGCCGCAAAAGCAACCATAACAAAGAAAAGTATAGCCACAATGTGACCTGCAAAGCCCATGTTTTCAAAAACCTTGGGAAGTGTTACGAACATCAAGCCTGCACCCGCCTCTTCCGTCATTCTTTCGGGTCCGAAGAATACGCATACCGCAGGAACAATCATCATACCGGAAAGGATAGCAACCATCGTGTCAAAAAGCTGAATCTGAGTAACAGACTTATTGATGTTGACATCCTTTTTAACGTAGGAGCCGTAGGTAATCATAATACCCATGGCAACACTTAAGGAGTAGAACATCTGATTCATTGCATCAAGCACAACATTAATGAACTTACCAAAGGTCATGCCCTCAAAGTTGGGCACAAAGTATATTGCCGCACCCTCCAGGCCTGTTCTTGTAACACCGCTTGCATCTGTGTAGGAAAGTGTAAGCGAATAAATTGCAATACCTGCAATAAGAAGCAAAAGTGCAGGCATAACAATCTTGGAAAACTTTTCAATACCCTTTTCAACGCCGGCATACACAATCACAGCTGTTATCAGAAGGTAAATGAGCATAAATACAATGGGTGAAACGGGAGAGGAAATAAAGCTTCCGAAGTAACCGTCCTGAGCAACCGTTGCTCCGTTAAAGGTTACATACTCTGTAAAATACCTTAAAATCCAACCGCCTATAACAGTGTAATACATCATAATAATGGCAGGAACAACAAATGTAAGATGTCCTACCCACTTCCACTTTTTGCTTATTGCACCGTATGCATTACCTGCATTCATGCCCGTTTTTCTGCCAATTGCAATATCTGTCATTAAAAGTGCAAAGCCAAAAAGCAAAACAAGTGCAATATAAACCAGAATAAACAAACCGCCACCGTGCTTTGCAGCAAGGTTGGGGAATCTCCAGATGTTACCAAGACCTACCGCACTGCCTGCCGCCGCAAGCACAAAGCCGATAGAGCCGGTGAAACTGCTTTTTTTCTGTTCCATGTTCTTTCTCCTTACATAAATAAGACTACAGCATAGTATTATAACATAATATTTTCCAAAAAGCAACAAAAAACATCCTCTTTATTGACTTATTTTCCAACTTGCAATATAATTGATTTCATCAGTATTTATCGTTAAACCGAGGCTTTACACATGAAAGAAAAACAAAACCTTTACCATACCTTAAGCTTAATATTGTCCCTTGCTCTGCCAACCATGGCAGAACAGCTCATGCAGACTGCCGTGCAATATATCGACACGGCAATGGTGGGCACCTTAGGCACCTCTGCCACAGCGGCGGTAGGCTCAACGGTAACCGTAAACTGGCTTGTAAATTCCACCGTTTCCGCTTTGGGGGTGGGCTTTTTAACATTCATCGCCCGCTCGTTAGGTGCAAAGGATGAAAAAGGTGCACGCAGTATTACTGCCCAAGCGGTTTTCGTAACTTTTGTTGCAGGGTTGCTTTTAACCCTTATAACAGTAGCCTTAAGCCCCTTTATCCCTGCATGGATGCAGGTTGATGAAGCTATCTGCCATACCGCTTCTATATATTTCATGATAATTTATCTTCCCATGCTTCCCCGCAGTGCCACCATCATTTTCGGCACCCTCTTACGTGCCGCAGGCGACAGTAAAACCCCTATGAAGGTGGGCATGGCAGTAAATATCATAAACGTTCTTTTAAACTTTTTCTTAATCTTCCCCACCCGCGAGTGGCACGGCTTTACAATCTACGGTGCCGATTTAGGCGTTATCGGTGCGGCAATTGCCAGCAGTATTTCCTTTGTGGCAGGAGGCATCTATATAACCTTCAGGCTTTTCACCCACAAAAAAATTTCGCCCCTCGGCGAAATTTTTCTCCCTGATATGAAAATTTTAAAGCCCTGCTTCTCGGTTGCAATTCCAAACATGATACAACGCTTCGGCACATCCCTTGGCTACGTTGCCTTTGCAGGTATGGTAAATTCCTTAGGTGAGGTGGCAACCGCCGCCCACACCATAGCAAACACGGTGGAATCTGCCTTCTACATACCTGCCTACGGCATGCAGACAGCTGCGGCAACTCTTTCCGGCAACGCCTTAGGTGAAGGCAACAGCAAAAAAATGAAGGACATGGGCAGGGTTATCAATATTATTGAAGTAATCCTCATGTTGATTTCAGGCTCAATCCTCTTTGTGTTTGCACCCCGTATGGTAATGCTCTTTTCAAAAGAAAATGAAGTAATCCTCCTTTGCACCACCGTTTTACGTATGGTTGCCCTCTCCGAGCCCTTCTACGGCGTTTCAATCATAATCGAAGGCATCCTTCAGGGCGTGGGCAAAACAAAAATCCCCCTTATATTCAACATAACGGGCATGTGGGGTGTAAGGATTGTGGGCACCTTTATCTGCACACAAATCTTCTCCCTCTCCCTTGTTTCTGCCTGGGCTTGTATGATAGCCCATAATATGCTCCTGTTTGTCCTTTTCACAATATACTTCAAAAAAGGCAGCTGGAATCCTCTTTCGGAAAGGAAAATATAACATGACAAAAAAATTCTTTGCATTACTAATTTCAATCATTCTTGTTTTTTCAGCACTGCCATCCTTTGCCGAAACCTCCACGAAAAATGCGGACAGGCTCAACACCTTAGGTCTTTTCCGCGGCACCGACTCGGGCTATGCCCTGGAGGGCAGTGCAACCCGTATCCATGCACTTATTATGCTTATCCGCCTTCTTGGTGAGGAGGATGAAGCACTCGCCTACAAGGGCGAATGCCCCTTTACCGACATAACTGCAGACACCTATAAGCTTTATGCAGGCTATGCCTACTCTAAGGGCTACACCTCAGGCACGGGCAACAACACCTTCACTCCCGACAGCACCGTCACCTTCCGTGACTACACAACCTTCCTGCTCCGTGCATTAGGCTACAGCGACAAGGCAGGCGATTTTACTTATAAGGAGTGCTTTTATCTTGCCGCCCTCATCGGGCTTATTGAGGAAAACTCCGCATATATCCTCTCAACTACGGAAAAACCCTTCTACCGTGCCGACATGGTAGACTTATCAGTATCAGCCCTCACAACAAACACAAAAAATTCCGATACCTCTCTTGCAACAGAGCTTCTTCAGAAGGGCGTATTCAGTAAAAATGCCGCCCAAAGTGCCAATATTCTTACTCCTCAGGAGAGCTATCACTACACAGAGCACGACTATTCCACTACCTTTACCCACCATGAGGAAACCTTCTCGCTTCCTTCAGGCAAGGTAACGGCAAATGTTATTTATGTAAACCTTAAAAACCCCTCTGTTAAAGTAAAGGCGGCTATTGCAAATAACACCATAGGCACAACACTTCCCTTTTCCGACATTGTGGCAGGAAGCAATGCCAAAGTAATTGTAAACGCCAACTTCTTTGAGGCATATGCCTCAATTCCCTACCCCGTAGGTCACATTATGGCAGAGGGTCAGTTTTTATACGGTGTATCGGGCATGTATTCCTTCGGCTTCACCAAAAACAATGAAATAACCGTAGGCTCCCCCTCTCTTTTCTTCACCGTAACAGCCCCCTCCGCCTCCTGGTCCTGCTATGAGCTGAACTCACAAACCCAGACGGCGGACTATTCCGTTATCTACACCCCTGCCTTCGGCAAGACCTTTACAACAAAATGCCCTGCCATGACAGTAACTGTTGAAAACGGTGTAATAACAAATGTAAATAATGTGTCAACGGGTACAACGGTCTCCATTCCCCAAACGGGCTACGTTATGTTTTTAGGCACAAACTACACCAAAACCCATTATTTTGCAACCCCCACCGTGGGCACACCCGTCACTATGGCACCCACCTTCTTTGTTGCCGATAAGGAGGGCTTCACCTTAGATGATGTAACAACCATCGTGTCGGGCGGTCCCCGTCTTGTTAAAAACGGTGCAATTTACAACACCCTCGAAGCCTTTTACAACGAAGCCCGCTTCACCACAATGGCAACCACCCGCACAGCCATAGGTCGCGACAGTAAGGGTAACCTTTATATTATCTCAACCCCACGGGCAACCATCGGGCAGTTAAAGGAGCTCATGCTTCATTTAGGCTGCACTGATGCCATAAACCTTGACGGTGGTGCTTCCACAGCCCTTGCAATAGATGGCAGCATCCTCCGCTCCCCCGGCAGAAACCTTGCAACCACATTACAAATTTTTGTTGAAAACTAAGGAGAAAAAAAATGGCAGACATTATCCATATAACCGAATTTTCCGACCCAAGGCTCGACGTGTATGCACGCCTTACCGAGGCACAGCTCTTAAACCGTGAATTTCCTGCAGAAGGGCTTTTCATTGCAGAAAGCCCCAAGGTTATAGATCGTGCATTGGATGCAGGCTATAAGCCCGTATCCATACTGGTTGAAACAAGCTGTATAAAGGGCGAAAGCGAACAGATTATTGCACGCTGTGGCGACATTCCCGTTTTCACCGCACCTATGGAGGTTTTAAAAAACCTTACGGGCTACCTTTTAACCCGTGGGCTTCTCTGTGCAATGCGCCGCCCCATGCTCCCTCCCTTTGAAGAGGTAATTAAAAATGCCCACCGAATAGCCATTTTAGAGGAGGTTATGAACCCCACCAATGTGGGTGCAATCTTCCGCTCTGCAGCGGCAATGGGCATGGATGCAGTGCTTTTAACCCCCGGCTGTTCAAACCCCTTGTACCGCAGAAGTGCACGTGTAAGTATGGGCACGGTTTTCCAGATTCCATGGACAATTCTTCCCTCCTGGGATGAAAGCACCCGTGCCACTCTTAACAAAATGGGCTTTAAAACAGCAGCTATGGCTCTTTCCGACAACTCCGTTTCAATTGACGACGAAAACTTAAAAAGCGAGGACAAGCTTGCCATAATTTTAGGCACCGAGGGCGACGGGCTTAAAAATGCCACCATCGAAGACTGTGACTATACGGTTAAAATCCCCATGTATCACAATGTAGACTCTTTAAACGTGGCAGCCGCCTCTGCAGTTGCCTTCTGGGAATTAAGAAAGGGGCTGTAAAAATTGCCCGGGCCCCTAAAAAACGCTGAGTTTTTACTCAGCGTTTTTTAACTTTCCGATGCACAAATCATATTTTCTATAAATATCCCGTACCCCTTTGTGGGGTCATTTACCAGCACATGTGTCACCGCCCCGATAAGCCGTCCCTCCTGCAGTATGGGGCTTCCGCTCATCCCCTGCACAATACCGCCCGTTTTGTCAATAAGCCTTTGGTCGGTAACCTTTATCATAAGCCCCTTTGTGGGGTTTTTGCTTCCCTTTGAAACCTTTGTTATTTCAATTTCGTAGTCCTCTGCCTCTTTTCCGTCAAGGCTTGTCCTTATAAAGGCAACGCCTTTTTTAATTTCGCTTTTATGCCCCAAGGGCACCCTTTCTCCACCAGGCACTTCAGAAAGCCTTCCGAAAACACCCTCCTTTTCGTTTTTCGTAATATCGCCAATAACCTTCGCATCCTTCAGAAAAGCCCCCTTCAGCTCTCCGGGCACACCCTTTTCACCCTTTTTAATTTCTGCAACAGAGCACTCTTCAACAGACCCGTTTTTCACTGAAAACTTCACTCCTGTGTCCGCATCCGAAACGCCGTGCCCCAGAGCCCCGTAGGTCATGGTTTCCTCGTCCATATAGGTAAGGGTTCCCACCCCTGCTGTGCTGTCACGCACCCATAAGCCTATCCTTTTTTTGCCGTCAAGCCTTGATGCCTCAGGGGTAACCGTAACCTCTCTTACATCACCCTCACGTTGGGTTTCCAAGGTAGCCGCACCCTCGCACATGGCTATTTTTTCCGAAAACTCCTCTGCCGAGCCAACCTTTTCACCGTTCAAGGAAAGTATCACATCCCCTTCCTTTATTCCTGCCCTTTGTGCAGGGGACTCGCCCTCTTCATTAACTCTTCCCACCGCAACCACAATCAGATTGTCCGAATACAGCCTTATGCCTATAGCCTGTCCCCCGACAATTACCTCATCATCCTCTAAAACCTTTACCCTTACAGCCTTGTATGGAATGCCGAATATGGATAACGATGCCTCATAGTCCCCCTCTTTACGGGGGACTATGGCATTTTTCGCCGTTTCTACCGATTTGTCAAAAACCTTAAGGCGTGCTATACTGCTCTGGCTCCAGCTTCTGTCCTTATATAAAATCAGGCTGTCGGGCACGCTTAAATACATGGCGGCAATGCTCACCACAAACAGCATAAGGCACACTACACTCAAAATTCTCTTTCGCACATAAAAAACCCCTTTATCATGGTATGTACTCACTAAGGGGCAAAAACTCATAGCCCATATCACGCGCCGAATCAATAATTTTTCCCAAAGCCTCTGCATTATCAATACTTACTGCATGTAGCAGTATAACGCACCCTGGGTGTATGTTCTCCATTGTTTTGTTATAGGCGTAATCTGCACCACGCCTTTTGTCACGGTACCAGTCGTCATAAGCAAAGGACCAGAACACGTTTTTATAACCTAAGGTGCTTGTTACCTTTAAGGTTTTTTCGCTATAGGCTCCCTCAGGCGGTCTGAAAAACTCCATATGTCGGTTATATTTTCCGTAAAATGCCCGATCCAGGCTCAATACCTCTTCCTCAATTTTGCCGGTTTCCTCAATATCGGGCACACAAGGGTGGTTCATGGTATGGTTTCCCACAATATGCCCCTCGTTAACCATTCTGTCAACAAGCTCACTCTCCGCTTTGAAATAGTCACCCGTTATGAAAAAGGTTGCCTTAACACCCTTTTCCTTCAAGGTGTCGAGTATTTTTCCCGTCTGTCCGTTTTCATAGCCCTCATCAAAGGTAAGATACAAGTATTTTTCCTCACCTCTGCCCATATATATACATCCGTATTTATCCATAAGCTTTATCTGATGCTCGGTAAATTCAGGTTTTTCTGGTGCATTCCGCCTCATTCCCCAGCTTTCCTTTTCCGAAGAAACCGTGTCGGACGAAACTGTTTCTGCCACGTCGCTTCTTCCGCACCCCGAAAAAACCAAAACAAAAATTATAAATAAAATTTTTAACAAAAAAACACCCCGTATTTATAATACGAGGCAGCTCTCCTTATTATTCCTTTCAGTCTCCACACAACTCAATTTCCCGCCACCGCGAAGGGTTCGGGAAAGAAGGTTTCCCGAATAAAATAGACGGGGTTAATCGCATTCACCCCGTCGAAAGTGCCGATTTTAGGAACCCCGAGCGTCCGTTCTCGGGGTTCTTGCACGAGAAATCGGTACTTTGTTCCTTGTAAAAGCATTGACAAAAAAGATTGCTCCTGCAAGCTTTTTTGGCGCGTGTCAAAGACACGCAAACAAAAAAACACCCCGTATTTATAATACGAGGTGTTTTGAAATTTATTCTTAAAATTACTTGTTGGAAGCATTCTTCCACATTGCCCAGAATGTAGGAGCAACGAAGAGAGAAGAATAAGCACCGCAAACGATACCAACAATGATGGGAAGAGCAAATTCCTGAATGGAAGATACGCCCAATACAAAGAGAGCACCGATTGTGAAAAGTGTAGTAAGAGAAGAATAAAGTGTTCTTGTGTAGCTTGTTGTGATAGCCTTGTCAGCCTTTTCATCCCAAGTAGCCTTCTTACCAAGCATTCTGTTGTTTTCACGAACACGGTCAAATACAACGATTGTAGCGTTGATGGAGTAACCGATAATTGTGAGAACTGCAGCTACAAAGCTTGTGTTCATTGTGAACTGGAACAAGGAGTAGAAGCCGAACATAAGAATTACGTCATGCGCAAGAGCCATAACAGCACATACACCGCTCTTGAAGTCGAAACGGATGCTGATATAAATAAGCATAAGGATGATTGCTAAAAGCACAGCCTTGAATGTGTCGCCGATAAGTCTTGCAGAAGTTGTAGCGGAAACCTTATCAATGCTGATAGCAGCCTTAACAAGACCCTTAACTTCTTCTGCTGCTTCTTCTGTAGCCTCTTCTACAGCTACATCTGTTGCATCTTCAACTGCAACGGGAGCTACTTCTTCAGCTTCTGTTGCATTTGTTGCATCTTCTGCCACTTCTTCACCGTTGAAGTAAGAAAGAAGACCATTTACAACCATTTCTGTTTCTTCATTTGTGAGCTCTGTAGCCTTAATGAAGATACCGTCAGTGCCTATAGCCTGCACCTGAACGGAAGCATCAGCCTTAGCGTCTGTTACAATAGCAGCAACCTCTGCTTCAAGCTCGCCGTCATACTTAAAGCCTTCGGGCATATGTTCAATTTCAAATGTTGTACCGCTTGTAAAGTCAATACCTAAGTTAAATCCTCTGAAAGCCATTGAGAGAATGGACACAACAACGAGGACGATGGATATTGCAAAGAAAATTTTTCTGTATGCACAAGGATTCTTAAACAACATTACGCATCCCTCCTTTTAGAAGCACCGTAAACCCACGGATTTTTAACACCAAAGCCTACCATAATCTTAAGAAGGAACTTTGTAAGGAAAATTGCTGTAAGAAGGCTGACTGCAATACCGATACCAAGTGTGATTGCAAAGCCCTTGATTGTACCTGTACCGAAGAAGTAAAGCACAGCACAAGTAATAAGTGTTGTTACGTTAGAGTCGATGATTGCTGTCAAAGCTCTCTTGAAGCCGGAATCTACGCTTGCACCAACGCTCTTACCGCAGTTGAGCTCGTCCTTGATTCTTTCGAAAATAACAACGTTTGCGTCAACAGCCATACCGATAGAAAGGATAATACCTGCAATACCGGGAAGTGTAAGAGTTACTCTGTAACCGCCTTCAACAAAGAAGCCTGCCATTATAAGGCATACGATAGAAATGTATGCTACCAAAGATACATCTGCAACTAAACCGGGCAAACGGTAAACAAGAAGCATGAAGAGCATAACAAGGATAACACCGATAAGTGCTGCAAAGAGAGATGTATCAAGAGCTTCCTGACCAAGTGTGGGACCAACTGCACGGAGCTCTGTATCCTTCAAGGAGAAGGGAAGTCTACCGGAGTTGATAACGTCAGCAAGCTCCTTAGCTGTGTCCTTATCAAAGTCGCCTGTGATAATACAGCTGTCGGAGTCAATAACCTCGTTAACCATAGGCCAGGAATAGGGCATACCGTCAAGAGCGATAATAATTACGTTACCGCCTTCAGCAGTACGTGTAAGAGCCTCTTCTGTAGCAACCTTGAACTTTTCACGGCCTGCATTTGTAAGAGAAAGTGTTACATAGTGACCCTGGTTGCCGTACTGGTCCATGGGGCCGAAAGTAGCTGTAGCAGACTGTACAAATTCTTCTGTACCGTCCATTACAACGTTACCGTCGATATCCATAAACTGAAGTGCAGCAGTCTGACCAATGTATGAAACTGCTTCGTTGGGATCGTCAATGTTGGGAATTTCAACACGGATGCCGTAGTCGCCCTGACGGGAAACTGTAGCTTCTGTTTCGCCCATGCTTGTCAATCTTACGCGGATAATGTTTTCAGCAGATGCAACGTCGTCTGCGCTTACTGTGCTGAGGTCTTCAACATCAGGCTCGAACACGATAACGCTACCGCCTACTAAGTCGAGGCCCTGCTTAACGCCGTACTTGGGGTCAAGAACGCCGGGCACTCTGAAATTGCCGATGGATACATCGCCGAATACGACAACAGCCATAGTTGCGATAATAACCATCACCAATGCAAATGAAATAATATTCTTTGCTTTCATGTGGATTTTCCTCCCTTGTATTTTTATGTCTAAAATAACCAAATTATATTATATAAATTTTAAAGCATTAAGTCAACACTTTTTTTCTTCATATTATTCTGACGAATAAAGAAAATCGTTCAGATTGCCTTTTTGAAGTCGGGGAGCTGTGCTATCTGCACCGCCCACGGCTCCAAAAGGGTGAGATGGACGATTTTATTCTTCGTCCAGTGCTTCGCGTGCTTTAATTGCAATAGCACATTCCACTCTCTTCTTTTCCATTTCGCAGGCTAAAAGATAGGGCTTATTAATGTCCTTATTCATGCTTATTGCATTAGCCGCACAACCGCCGGAGCAGTAGAAACGTGCCCAGCAGTCTCCGCAGGGCTCCTTTGTGTAAATGTTGCTCTTTACGAACACATCTCTTATATCCTTGTCCACAACGCCTTCAAAAACGTCGCCCATCTTATACTTGGGGTCGTTAACAAACTGATGGCAGGGATAAATATCACCTGAGGGAGTAACTGCCGCATACTCGTGACCTGCACCACAGCCGGAGAGCATCTTATATGCGCAGGGGCTTTCATGCAAATCAATCATGTAATGGAAGAAGTTAAACCACTTGCCGTTCTTTCTTGCTTCAAGTATTTTTTCCGCAAGGCGGTCATATTCTTCAAAAATACGGGGCAAATCTTCCTTCCTGAGAGCGTAATCTTCACTTTCCTGTGCAACAACGGGTTCAACGCTTATCTGCTCAAAGCCTAAATCAGCAAGGTGCATAACGTCCTCTGCAAAGTCTAAATTATCTCTTGTAAAGGTGCCGCGCACGTAATAGTTTTCCTGATTACGGCTCCGGGCAACCTTAATGAACTTGTTAACAATGGAATCATAGCTTCCTGAGCCGTCCACCCTCACTCTTACCTTATCGTGAACTTCCTTTCGTCCGTCAATGGAAAGAACAATGTTACCCATGTTCTCGTTAATATATTCCATTTTCTTGTCGTCTAAAAGAATGCCGTTTGTAGTAATTGTAAAGCGGAAGTTTTTGCCGTGCTTCTCACCTTCTGCCTTTGCATACTCGGTAATTTCCTTTACAGTTTCAAAATTCATAAGGGGCTCTCCGCCGAAATAGTCAATTTCAATATTTCGTCTTGCACCGCTTTCCTTTATTACAAAGTCAATAGCCTTCTTACCAACCTCAGGCGACATAATCTCACGCTTACCCATGTACTCACCGCCGTGAGCAAAGCAGTAACGGCAACGAAGGTTACAGTCGTGAGCAATATGAAGGCACAACGCCTTTATAACGCTCTTCTTTTCCTTATGGGAAACAAGGGCTCTGTAAATATCCTTTGTAAAAAGCTGGTTCTTTTCCTTTAAAGCGATAAGCTCCTCAACCGCTTCCATGCTCTTTTCGTCGTCAAGCCCTGCTTCCTTTGCACCCATTTGGTCAAAGTTACCCTCTTCGTCAAAAAAGTCAAGCATGCGGTAGGAAATATCGTCAAGAATGTGAACCGTTCCGCTGCATACGTCAAGTGCACACTTCACACCCAACGTGTCAAACTTATGTACCATAATTTCATCTCCTATACAACATAAAATCTCAGGAAAAATCCTGAGATTTTACTAACGTCTTTAAATAATCTTCACGCTACACGGCAAAAGATGCCGATAAGTGTTCAGATTGTCTTTTTATCAGACGAGTGCTGTGCTACCTGCACCGCCTCGGCGGATAAAATGGCAAGATGGACGCTTAGCGACCTCTTTTGCCCTTCTTTTCACACTTCTGGTTAGCCACTGTACAAGATGTCTTGCATGCGCTCTGGCAAGATGTCTGGCATTCGCCGCAGCCGCCGTTTTCTACGCTGAGAGCAAGGTTTGCTTCATTTAAAGTTTTAACGTGCTTCATAACAATGTCCTCCTTAAATCGGAATACTCCGAATATAGTATTTTCTGTATTATAGCACACTTTTTTCCTCTTTGCAACAATTTTTTCTCATCTTCTTATATTTATTCCCACAACACCGCCTATAATTCCAAGCACCAGGCAGTATAAAATGTTCATGGCAACCGCTTTTGTAAATTCAATACCGCCAAAAAGCAGATATCCCAGAAAGTATACAAGAAGCATATACAGTCCGCCCGACAGACCGCCCGTTACAAAGCCCCGTCTTTTTGCCCTTGCGGCACTTAAAAGCCCTGCCATAAATACAGAAAAATAATTAAGTACATATACCGACGGCGTTATTGCCTCCTCGCTTATGGGGGTATAGCAAATCAGAAGTGCAAGCACCCCCATAAGTATAATTGTAATTAAAAATGCCGTCACCACCGTTTTTGCTATCACCTTAAGGTTTAAAATCACGTTTCTTTCGCTTTCTGTTTCCATCCCGTCACCCCTTTTTTACTTTAATATATTCACATGGTGACAATAAATTCCTCCGATAAGGAAAAGAGGTTCCCCGGTGACACATTTTCACGGTACAAATAGTCGCAAAGCCTTACCGCCTCACTTCTTTCGGGTGAAAAATCCTCAATTTCCTTCTTTTCGCCTTCCGTCTCTATCCCCACGTTATACATATCACAGTTAAATTCCCTGCTGTACTTTTTTATAACGTAATAGCAATACTCCACCTCACCCTCTTCCTTTTTAACAATAAGTCTTCTTTCGTATTCCATAGCCATGCCTCCTTACAGGGCACAGTATAGCCTCTCCCCTCTTTTTGGTAAACGGACAGATATCCCCCTCTCTTTGTTTCCATTTTTTACCTGTTTTCAAGCCTTGCTCCGCCTCTATTTTTGTAACTTCCCGTAACACTTTTTTAACATCTTGTTTTTCCGCCCTCCCGTTTTTTAACATATTTCCCGTAATTACGTCATTTATTTTGTCGCATCAAAAAAAGCAGATGCTTTCGCATCTGCTCTTTTTGTTATTCGTTAATGTCTACCTCTTGTATAATAGGTAAAATCATAGGCTTACGCTTTGTTTTTTCATAAATAAAGTCACCCAATGCACTTCTGAGGTTTGTTTTGATTGCGGTCCAGTCGCTGTTTTTGGAGCGAAGGGTGTCATTTATGCTGTCTGTTGCAACCTGCCTCAATGCCTCCATCAAATCCTCGTTTTCCCTCACGTAAACAAAGCCTCGGGAAATAATGTCAGGCCCTGCCACAAGCTTCTTTTTGGGTGTAAGTGTGATGGATGCAATAATAATGCCGTACTGGGAAAGATGCTTTCTGTCACGAAGAACAATGTTGCCAACGTCACCAACGCCGTAGCCGTCAACCAAAACCTTTCCTGCAGGAACGGTGCCCGTAACCTTGCCCTCTTCACGGTCAAGCTCTAAAACCTGACCATTCTCCAGGCGGAAAACCTTCTCCTCGGGTATGCCCATGCTGTAGGCAATTTCCGAGTGCTTCAGAAGGTGGCGGTGCTCACCGTGGACGGGAATAAAGTACTTAGGCTTTGTAAGACCCATAATAATCTTCAGTTCCTCACGGCAGGCGTGACCTGAAACGTGCACCTCCATCAGCGACTGATGAATAACCTCCGCACCCTTATGATAAAGCTCGTTTATAACGTTGGACACGGGCTTTTCATTGCCGGGGATGGGGCTTGCAGAAATAATTACAAGGTCATCCTTTGTAATTTCAACCTTCTTGTGGTCAGAAAACGCCATTCTTGTCAATGCACTCATAGGCTCGCCCTGACTGCCCGTTGTAATAATAACAATCTGATGATTGTTGTACTTTCTTACCTCATCAAGGGAAATAAGGGTGCCCTTAGGTATTTCAAGGTAGCCTAAATTTGTTGCAACCTCAATCATGTTTATCATGCTTCTGCCGCTTACAGCAACCTTTCGGTTATGCTTCACCGCAGCTGCAATAATCTGGTTCACTCGGTCCACATTACTTGCAAAGGTAGCAACAATAATTCTCTTCTTTGTTTTTTCAAAAATGCTGTCAAATTTTTCGCCAACTGTGCTTTCGCTCATTGTATAGCCGGGTCGCTCCGCATTTGTAGAGTCGCTCATAAGGGCAAGCACACCCTGTGTACCCAGCTGACCAAAGCGTGCAAGGTCAATCATTGTTCCCTGAATGGGCGTGCAGTCAATCTTAAAGTCACCCGTGTGCACAATAACGCCTGCAGGGGTCTTTATTGCAACACCTGCCGCATCGCTGATCGAGTGGTTAACCCTTAAAAATTCAACGCTGAAATTTTTTGAAACATTAATTACATCCCCTGCATTAACACGGTTTAACTTGGATACCGACAGCCTGCCGAACTCCTTCAGCTTCTGTTCAATAAGGCCAATCGCCATCCTTGTGCCGTACACGGGAACATTAATCTCATTCAAAAAATACGGTATACAACCGATATGGTCCTCGTGGCCGTGTGTGATGAACAGTGCTTTCACCTTGTCCTGATTTTTCAAAAGATAGGTGATGTCCGGAATCACCGCATCAACACCGGGCATATCCTCGTCGGGGAAGGCCATGCCGCAGTCGAGCACGATTATTTCGTTGCCGTACTCGAACACGGTAAGGTTCTTACCGATTTCCCCAAGGCCACCGAGAGGAATAACTTTTATTTTATTTTTCTTTGCCATAATTGCCTCCATTTCCTTTTAGTGCCGTTCAACAAATCTACATAAGTATATCATTTTTTTATAAAAAAGTCAACTTTACTTTATATCATATAATCCCATATAGAAAATTATGCCTGCTTTTACTTCAATTAAACAAAAACCCGAGCATTTCTGCTCGGGTTTTCTCATTATTCCGTAAACTGACCGTTATACAGACTCGCATACATTCCGTTAAGCTTAAGAAGCTCCTCATGAGTACCGCTCTCCTGCACTCTGCCGTCATTTATAACAACAATCTTATCCGCATTTTTAATTGTGGAAAGTCGGTGTGCAATAACAAAACATGTTCTGCCGTACATGAGGTTTTTCATAGCCTCCTGAATTTTTATCTCCGTTCTTGTATCAACAGAAGATGTTGCTTCGTCAAGTATAAGTATCTCGGGGTCTGCAATCATGGCTCTTGCAATAGAGAGTAGCTGTCTCTGACCTACCGACACATTTGAGGCATCATCTGTTAAAACAGTGTCGTAGCCCTCGGGCAGTCTTTCAATAAATTCGTGACAGTTTGCCAAATCTGCCGCATACATAACCTCTTCGTCACTTGCGTCAAGGTTGCCGTAGCGTATGTTTTCCCTTACGGAAACGGAGAACATATGTGTGTCCTGAAGAACAATGGCAATTTTTGCTCTTACAGAGTCCTTCTTAACGTTCTGTATGTTTGTTCCGTCAATTAAAATTTCGCCGCGGTTTACATCGTAAAAGCGTGTCAAAAGGTTAACAATGGTTGTTTTACCTGCACCGGTAGGTCCAACGAAGGCTATTGTCTGACCGGGTTTTGCTTCAATTGACACATCCTTCAGTATAAGCCTCTTTTCGTCATAGCCGAAGTCAATATCCTTAACTTCAACATGACCTTCAATGTGACCAAGCTCAACATGGTCCTCCTCCCCAACATATTCGTTGGGCTCATCCATAACCTCAAACACTCTTTCCGCACCGGCAAGGGCTGACTGGATAGTTGCAAAAAGGTTTGCAATCTCGTTTATGGGACGGCTAAACTGTGTTGAGCAGGAAAGGAACACAACAATGTCACCAACCTCCAAAGGCTCAATGCCGAAAATTGTAACAACGGCTAAAATACCGCCCACAAAAGCCGTAACCGCATAGTTAAGGTTGTTGAACATGTTCATGATGGGGCCAACGGAGCCCGAAATAACCTGAGCCTTTACGGCATTTTCGTAATACTCACGGTTTTTCTTTTCAAAGTCCTCACATACTTCGTCCTCTCGGCAGAAAACCTTTACCGCATACTGACCTGAAATTGTTTCCTCAATATGGCCGTTAAGCTCACCCAACGCCGCCTGCTGACCCTTGTAAAAACGTGATGTGTACTTTGCAATTTTCTTTGTTATAAAAAGCATTAAAGGTACAAGCACAAGTGTTACCAAAGTTAAGGGAATACTTATGTAAAGCATCATGCAGAAGGTACCTATAAGCATTATCACGCCCGACACAATCTGTGCAATAGAGGTTGACAAGGTCTGGCTTAAGGTGTCCACGTCGTTTGTCATACGGCTCATCAGCTCGCCGTGGGTACGCTTGTCGAAATATGCGATGGAGAGCTTTTCCATTTTTGAAAAAAGGTCCATTCTTATCTTCTGCACGGTTTTCTGGCTTATTACGGCTAAAAGTATGCTCTGCACGCCCTGAGCCGCCGCACTTATAAGGTAAAGCCCCACAAGAAGTGTAAGGTTTCTTAAAATAAAGTCAAAATCTATCTCAGGTGCCGCTATTGCATTTATAACGGGCTTCTGCAGATATGTTCCTCCAAGGGCGGAAAGGGTCTGAAAAACAACCAGCAGTAAAACTGCCACAACTGCAGCCTTGAAGCTTCCCAGATAGCCTATAACTCTCAAAAGGGTGCCCTTTGCATTTTTAGCCTTTTCCGTAGGTCTCATACCGGGGCCTCCGGGTCTTCCGCCGGGTCCGCCGCCGGGGCGGCCCATGCCTCCACGTGGTTCTGCTCTCATTCCTCTCCCTCCTTTTCCATCTGTGAATAGTAAATTTCCTGATAAACACTGTTATTTGCCATAAGCTCATCGTGGTTACCCATGCCCACAATTTCGCCATTTTCCATAACAAGTATCTTGTCTGCATCTCTCACTGCAGAAATTCTCTGTGCAATAAGGATAAGTGTGCTCTCGCCCATTTCCTCACGAAGGGTTTTTCTTATCTTGCCCTCCGTTGCAGTATCAACAGCACTTGTGGAGTCGTCAAAAATAAGTATCTTCGGCTTCTTTATAAGTGCACGGGCAATGGAAAGCCTCTGCTTCTGTCCGCCTGAGAAGTTAACACCACGCTGAGAAAGTACAGCATCGTAGCCATCAGGGTTTTTGGAAATAAATTCTGCCGCCTGAGCACGCTCTGCTGCTTCTCTCATCTCCTCCTCGGTGGCATCGTCCTTACCCCATCTGAGGTTTTCCTTAATTGTGCCCGAGAAGAGAATAACGTTCTGCAATACCATACCAATGCCTTCACGCAAGGTTTCAATGTCGTAATCACGAACGTCTGTGCCGTCAACCACAACCTGACCTCCCGTTACATCGTAAAGACGGGGTATAAGGTTCACAAGGGTAGACTTACCCGAGCCCGTAGAACCGAGTATTGCAAGGGTTTCACCGGGTTCAACACTGAAGGTAAGGTTCTTTAAAACGTCCTCACCGCCTGCACCACGGTAACGGAAGGAAACGTTCTTAAACTCAACTCTTCCTTCCTTAACCTTTTCTGTTCTGGGTGCCTTTCCGTTTACAATGTCCACCTTTTCGTCCAGAACCTCGCTTATTCTTGCCGCCGATGCAGAGGCACGTGAAAGTGACATAAACATCATGCTCATCATCATAATGGAGGAAAGTATTCTTGTTGCATACATAATGAAGGCAGAAACGTCACCAACCTCCATATCCCCTGCACCAACCAAGGTAGCACCAAACCACATTATTGCCACAACGGAAATGTTCATAACAATGGACACACCGGGCATCATAAGTGCCATAAGCTTGTGTGCACGAATAGAAATGTCAACATAATCGTCGTTCGCCTCACCAAAACGCTTTGTTTCGTGTTCAGCACGGTTATAAGCCTTGACAACTCTTATACCCGTTAAATTTTCCTGAATAACAGCATTCACCTTATCAAGCTTACCCTGCACCACCTTGAAAAGGGGAAAGGTCTTTTTAATGTTAATGGCAATAATGCCCACAATAAGGGGTATCGCTATAAG
Source organism: Clostridia bacterium (assembly GCA_017440585.1). Lineage (GTDB taxonomy): Bacteria > Bacillota > Clostridia > UMGS1883 > UMGS1883 > RGIG1927. The sequence goes on from JAFSGW010000049.1 coordinate 39,384, forward strand.
GAAAATAACTGCAAGCTTAGGCTGAAGCCTTACGGCATATATAATACCGCCCACAAAAAGCATGGGAGAACGTACCATCATCCTGAGTGCCATACCCACAATGTTCTGAAGCATTACAACGTCGTTTGTGGTTCTTGTAATAAGGCTTGCCGTTGAAAACTTGTCAATATTTGAAAAGGAAAACTCCTGTATCTTTTTATAAATATCGTCACGGAGCCTGTAGCCGAAATACTGGCTTGCCTTTGTGGCAAAATATCCGCAGCCCACGCCGCCTATCATACCCACTATGGCAACACCCATCATTTCAATACCCTTATTAAGTATGTACATATAGCCTGCCCCTCCGCGTATGCCCACGTCCACAATGTCGCTCATTATGTCGGGCTGACGAAGGTCGCAGAAAACCTCAAGTATCATTAAAACGGGAGCAAGTATTACCCATATCCATGCCCCGTTAAGATATTTCAAATATCTTTTCATTTTCTCTCCTCCATTTCAAGAAGCCTCTCCAGGCTGTCACACTTTTTTGCAAGCAATTTTCTGAAAGCTTCAATTTCCTCAGGAGTGAAGCCCTCATAAATTTCCTTTTCAAGGTTTTCTATTGCTTCATCGCATTTTTTCTGAACTTCAAGACCCTTCGGGGTTATATAAACCCTCATTATTCTTAAGTCCGCTTCGTCATTTTTTCTCACAATAAGACCGTTCTTTTCCATAGTCTGAAGCATAACGGTGGTAGTTGCCGCCGTCACGTGCTCTCTTTTTGCAATTTCCGACTGTGTGCACCCGTCATTTAATGACAGATATTTAAGAATGGGCGGTTGCCCCTTCCCAAGCCCGAACTGACTGAGTGTCTGATGAAACAGACAAAAATGCAGTCTGTTAACACGGCGCATGAGCTTTTCAACCTCTCTCATAATGCACCTCCCAAATTTAGTTAGCATGCTAATTTTAGCATACTAACTATTTTCTGTCAACCCCCTTGACAGATATGATATAATCAAATATAATCGCAAAACTTACTAAAGCCCACAACCGGGACATTCCCTACCCAAAGCCAACCCGCAACCTCGCATTTTCACAGACAAAAGTGAAAATGAATGAATGGGTGTGTCCCGGTACATTTAAAAACTGTTGCAATTACCTAATCAAAGTATTCTGCAACCCACCCGGAGGCACCTTATGCTACAAACAACTCTCTGTTACATTGAAAAGGACCATAAATATCTTATGCTCCACCGTGTTAAAAAAGAAAAGGATATGAATCGCGACAAATGGATAGGCATAGGCGGTAAATTAGAAGAGGGTGAAACCCCTCTTACCTGCGTTCTCCGCGAAGCGAAGGAGGAAACGGGGCTTACCCTTTATAACCCCACCTACCGTGGCATTATCTATTTTCGCAACAGCTATTACTACGACGAGGACATGCACCTTTTCACCTGTACGGATTTTTCGGGCGAATTAAAGGAATGTGACGAAGGGAATTTAGAATGGGTGGATAAGGATGAAATCTATTCTCTTCCCTTGTGGGAGGGGGACAAAATCTTTCTTGAAGCATTGGTACGTGACAACCGCTTCTTTGAACTTACCCTTAACTACAACAAAGATACACTTTTATCCCATGAACTGAAATACGGCGATGCATAAGCACCGCCGTATTTTTTATTACTTTATTAAACTTTCAATTATCTTCGCACAGCCCTCAATGCCGAACTTAGAGGAATCAAGGCACACATCGTAGCTGTCTGCCACGCCCCAACGCTTTGTGGAATAGAAGTTGTAGTAGTTACTTCTTTCCTTGTCAATTCTCTTAACTCTCTTTTCAGCCTTACCGGGCAGAATGTTGTCACGGTCAATAGCCCTCTGCACTCTGTCCTCAAAGGGAGCAGTAATGAAAACATTAATAACGTTGTCATAGTCCTTAAGCACATAGTCGGCACATCTGCCCACTATTACACAGCTCTCTCTGTCCGCAATTTTCTTAATGGTCTGCATCTGTGCCAAAAACACCTTGTGGTTAAGAGGCATTTCACCATGGTCGTACTTGCCTGCAGAGAAGGAAAGAAAAGCAGAAATGGGCTTTTCGTCAATCTTCTCAAAAACCTCATGGCAAAGACCCGACTCCTTGGCAGCTTCAATCAGAAGCTCGCTGTTGTAGCACTTAATGCCTAAATCCTCGGCAATCTTTAATCCTACCATTCTGCCACCTGAGCCATAGCTGCGTCCGATTGTAATTATAAACTTCTTCATACCCTTTCTCCTCTCCTTATTCTAATCCTTTTTTCTTTCTGTTTGCTTCCTTTGCTCTCAAGTCTGCATTCAGAATTTTCTTTCTTATTCTCAGATGGTTGGGAGTAACCTCCACAAGCTCATCATCTGCAATAAATTCAAGGCATTCCTCAAGGCTCATAACCTTGGGCGATGTAAGGCGAAGTGCTTCGTCACTGCCTGCCGCACGCATGTTTGTTGCCTGCTTACGCTTGCACACGTTTACAACAATATCCTCGCCACGGGCATTTTCGCCAACAACCATGCCCTCGTACACTTCAACGCCTGCACCAATGAACATTGTGCCACGATCCTGGGCATTGAAAAGACCGTAAGCCACGCTTTCGCCCGTTTCGTATGATATGAGAGAACCGCGTGAGCGTGTTGAAAGGTCTGTTTGCACGTAAGGCTCGTAGGAGTCAAACACGCTGTTTATAACGCCCGTACCCTTTGTGGCTGTCATAAGCTCACTGCGGTAGCCTATAAGCCCACGGGAAGGAATGCGGAATTCCATCTTTGTATACCCCTGTGCAGAGGGTGCCATGTTCGTCATTGTGCCTCGTCTTAAGCCAATACCCTCCATAACAACACCCGTGTATTCATCAGGCACGTCAACTGTTAAAATTTCAATAGGCTCACATAAAACACCGTCAATTGTTTTATTTATTGTCTGAGGACGGGACACCTGGAATTCATAGCCCTGACGGCGCATGTTTTCAATAAGCACGCTTAAGTGAAGCTCACCTCTGCCCGATACAACAAAGCTGTCGGGTGAATCTGTTTCTTCAACCTTTAAGCTTATGTTGCTCTCCAGTTCCTTCATCAGTCTGTCACGGATGTGACGGCTTGTAACGTATTCTCCGTCCCTTCCTGCAAAGGGTGAGTTGTTAACAGAGAAGGTCATGGATAAAACGGGCTCATCCACCTCCACAAATTCCAAAGGTTCAACAACGCCCTGTTCGCATATTGTGTCACCAATATTTATCTTTTCAATACCGGAAATTGCAACAATTTCGCCTGCACCTGCCTCGTCAACCGCTTCCTTCTTAACGTCCTTATAGGTAAGAATTTTTGTTGCACGTGCATTATAAGAGCTTTCGCCCTCCTTGCAAACTGTTACGGGCATATTTGTCTTCACAACACCGCGGTTAATTCTGCCCACGGCAATTCTGCCGGTGAAGGGGTCATAGTCAATGTTACTTACAAGCATCTGGAAGCTTCCGTCTCTTGTGTCATTGGGTGCAGGAATATGCTCTAAGATAACATCAAAAAGCACGCTTAAATCATCGGGGTGCTTTTCAGGTGCCAGAGATGCCCAGCCGTCTCTGCCCGACACGTACACAACGGGTGCATCAAGCTGTTCCTCTGTTGCATCAAGGTCAATGAAAAGGTCTAAGAGCTCGTCTGTTACCTCGTAGGGGCGTGCATTGGGTCTGTCAACCTTGTTAATTACCATAATGGGGCAAAGGTTAAGTGCCAATGCCTTCTTTAAAACAAACCTTGTCTGAGGCATACAGCCTTCAAAGGCGTCAACTAAAAGGAGCACGCCGTCAACCATCTTCAATCCCCGCTCTACCTCGCCGCCAAAGTCAGCGTGACCGGGCGTGTCAAGAATATTTATCTTCACACCCTTGTATTCAAGAGAGGTATTCTTGGCTAAAATTGTAATACCTCTTTCCTTTTCAAGGTCGTTTGAGTCCATCACTCTTTCGTCAACCTGCTCGTTTTCACGGAAAACACCGCTCTGCTTGAGCATAGCGTCAACCAGGGTTGTCTTACCGTGGTCAACGTGAGCAATAATTGCAATATTTCTTATATTTTTGGGGTCTGTCATTGTTATGTCATCCTTCCGATGTGTAAATTAAAATTTCTCATTTGTAACCGAAAAATATTTTTTCAAATCGTAGAGAAAATTGTTCAGATTGCCGTTTTGTGGGGTTGGAGCTGTGCTACCCGCACCGCCCAATCACACAAAATGGTGAGATGGGCAATTTAATCACGATTTTTCAGTTACGAACGCGCTCCATGTGTCAGCAAACTGTAACAATAATAACAGAGGGCATTCCTTTGTGGCAACGCTCTTGTTGTCGTCAACGTACTGTCCGTCGTGGTAAATTATTGCCTGCACCTCTTCCTCAGAAAGGCTTATATAGGGAAGTGCCAGATACAAGCTTCTCACGGGTACCGACAAATAAGTAAGGTTATTGTTAAAGCTGTAGGGCACGCTTGCACCGTAGCCAAACTGCTTCTGTCTTGCAGTAGGTTCATTTTTTATATACTGGGGGTTACCGGGCATACCAACCTTACCAAGGTCATGTATAAGGGCAACTATAACACAGCTCTCGTCACTTATGGAGGGGTAAAGAGCGTGCTTTATACGAAGCATATTTTCACACACATTCACGCTGTGCTCCAAAAGCCCCTGTTCCTTTGAAAGGTGAAACCTTGTGGAGGCAGGTGCCGTAAGATATTCAGTTTCATTTTCAATAAAGCTTATAAGGCGGTCAAATTCTTCCTTTCTTTCAACAACCACACTTTTAAGTCTTTCGTATCGTTCCATTACTGTAGGCATATATCTACTCCATTCATATTCATTCAATTAATTATATAATGAAATCTCTTTCTTTGCAACCTATTTTTTGGTGTCACGCAGTTGCACAGAGGCAAAAAAAATGGTATTATAAACAAAGGATGTGATTTTTATGGTAACAGAAGTTAAAAAAATAGTAATAACGGGCGGTCCCTGCGGCGGTAAAACAACAGCCTTAGAGCGTATCCGCACACATTTTTCCAATTTAGGCTACACGGTGGTCATTATCCCCGAAACTACCACCGAGCTTATTTTAGGGGGCATTTCTCCTCAGACCACCCTCACCAATCAGGACTTCCAGCATTGCCTTTTAATGCTTCAGATGGAAAAGGAAAAATACTTCGAGTGGGGTGCCGTACGCCTTAAGGGGGCAGAGAAAATACTTCTCCTTTGTGACCGTGGTGCCATGGATAATAAGGCATACACCTACAAAGGTGAGTTTTCAAACATCCTCTCTCTTGTAAAAACAACAGAGGATGAGCTTCTCTCCCGTTACGATGCGGTTTTCCACCTTGTAACTGCGGCAAAGGGTGCAGAGGAGTTCTATACCTTCTCCAACAATGCCGCACGCTACGAAACAATAGAAGAAGCAGTGGAAATGGACAACCGCCTCATAAAAGCGTGGCAAAATCATCCCCACCACACAATTATCGACAACTCTACCGATTTTGACACAAAGCTTAACCGCCTTGTGGGCAAAATTTCACAATTTCTTGCAACATAAAAGACCATTTCGGGACTGTCCCAACAAACATCCAATGTTCTTTGGCTTGTCGTCGCCCGACGAGCCAAAGGGGGACAGTCCCAAATGGTCTTTTTTTATATAACTTCAATACTCATAGTATTTGTACCGTTACGGCTTTCAATATCGTTATCGAAAAGCACAATAACCGTGTCGCCCTTCTTTACAAGCCCTGCATCAATAGCCTTTTCTCTCGCCTGCTTGATAATGTCTCTGGGGCGGTCACGTCTTTCACCCATAAGGGGCACAACGCCGTAATACGCCGAAAGGCTCTTGTAAACCGCTTCGCTTGTAACAATTGCCACAATGGGTATCTCAGGGCGGAAACGGGAAAGCTCACGTATTGTGGAGCCCCCCTGGGAAACTGCAATAATTGCCCTTGCATTAATCTCGGGCACAATACTCTGCACCGCATGGCATATAACCGACATGTAAGGGTACTTCGTATCCCTTTCCTTATATTCGCTCTTGTCCTTAAGGTGGTGATTTTTTTCCGCCTCACGGCAAATGCCCGAGAGTGCCATAACGCTTTCCACCGGGTACATGCCTGCCGCACTTTCGCCCGAGAGCATAACACAGGTGGTGTTATCGTAAACGGCGTTTGCAACGTCGCTTATTTCAGCTCTTGTTGGGCGTGCATGTGTAATCATGGACTCTAACATCTGTGTTGCGGTAATAACAATCTTACCTTTTTCCGCACAGCGTCTTATAATGGTTTTCTGTGTTGCGGGAAGCTTTACATAGGGTATCTCAACACCCATATCACCTCTTGCAACCATAATGCCGTCGCTCACGTCAATAATTTCGTCAAGGTTATCCACGCCGTCCTGGTTTTCAATCTTTGCAATAATCTCAATACCGGAATAGCCAAGCCTTGTTATAAACTTCCTTATATCCTTCACGTCCTCCGCACATCTTACAAAGGATGCGGCAACGTACTGAATGCCCTGAGAAAGACCAAACTTAATGTCCTCCTCGTCCTTTAAGGACAAATACATCATTTCAACATGATAATCGGGGAAATTAAGGCTCTTGCGGTTAGAAAGTGCACCTGCTCTTTCAGCACGGCAAAGTATATATTCCTCTCCTATCTCCATAACGGAAAACTCCATATTTCCGTCATCGGCAAGAATAATATGAGGCGTGTCTTTTTCAAAACGCTCCTTAACCTCTCTTCCCGTTTTTCTCCATTCGTCAATAAGCCTGGGGTAGGATATGTTTATCTTCTTTTCGCAGGGTGCAGATGAATCCGCTTCCTTTGTAAAGGCAAACAGCTCACCCTCTTCAATTTCCATTCTTCCGCCCTCAAAAATGCCCACTCTCACTTCAGGACCCTTTGTGTCAAGAAGCAGGCCAACGCTCTTGCCCTTTTCCTCAGCAACAGCCTTCACAATATCCATTCTCGCCTTCTGCTCCTCATAGGTCGAGTGGGAAAAATTGAATCTTGCCACATTCATGCCGGCATCTATCATTTTGCCCACAACCTCACGGGATTCGCTTGCAGGGCCTATTGTGCATATAATTTTAGTCTTTCTCATGTCAGTCCTCCAGAATTTTTATGATGGCATCCTGCTCACCTGCAGTAACCTCAACCCTGCCGTCAGAGTGAATATACACGTCTGTTTCCGTTCTTATGCCAAATTCGCCAAGGTAAATACCCGGCTCAATGGAAAAGCCCGTGCAGGGAAGCAGTGTTCTTTCATCATGTGTTTCAAAGTTGTCAATATTTGCACCCATAGCGTGCACCGTTGCACCGGGTCCTATTGAGTGGCCCGTTCTGTGCAGAAAGTATTCTCCGTAGCCTGCATCCTTAATAAAATTTCTGCAGGCATCGTCAACCATGTAGCCCGGAAGATGTTTTCCTTCGCCCTCTGCCTTGTAAAGCAGCTCGCATGCAGCAAGTCTGCCACCCTTTGCCACGTTGAACACATTCACATACTTATCGGGGATATCGCTTCCGCAGTAGCCCATCCAGGTAATGTCCGCATAAACGCTCTCGTCCTTCTTTTCTCTTGCCCAGAGGTCAATTAATACTATATCGCCCTTTTTAATTTCACTGCTCTTTTCCCTTGTGGGCTCATAGTGTGAATTTGAGCTGTTTTCATTAACACCAACAATTGCACGGTCTGTAGCGTACATGTTACGTCTGTCAAATTCCTGCATAATAAATTCCTGCACCATGTACTCGTTCACAAATTCTCCCGCCTTAAGCTTTTCGCCTATAAGCTTAAAGGCCATATCCTTTGTTTCCTGCACATTTTTTGCCGCATACATATGGCTCTTATAGTTTTCCTCGCTCCACACGGCAGTTAAAAGGGTAAACATGTCCATGGAGGAAACAACCTTTTTTCCAAGGCTTCTCACATAGTCAACTATCCCTCCGTCAGCCCAGGAAACAATGGGAATTGCACACATGGGAGAGTATTCCATTGCCACAGCTTTGTCATTTTTCAAAAGCTTTTCAAGATTTTCAAAAAGCTCCTGCCATGTAACATACATTATTCTTTCACAAGGAAGATTTTCGTATGCATTGCGGTCAATAATATGGTAAATCACAACGGGCGTGCCCACCTTCGGCACGTAAACATAAGCCCTTCTCGTTGTAAACTTTTTCCCTATAATCTGACACATTGCAGGGTTGCTTCCGCGGAAATCGCTTATCAGCCAGGAGTCAATGCCCTTTTCCTGCATGTGCTTTTGTATTGCATCAAAATTCTTTATCACGCCTATCACCTCAGTTATAGTATATCGCACAAAACAAGTAATTTCAATCGGAACATTTTTAATTTTTAACAATTTATAAATTGTTTGCCATTTCTTAATTAATGGTTGCCTGATAAAAAAAATTGTGTTATAATATAGTAGATTATAGTAAAATTTAAGTTTTTAGGGGGATTTTACGTGTCAGTTAACAAGAAAAAACCAATCTCCATAACAATGGCTGCAGCCCTTGTTATGTGTATTATAACCTTTATTCTGGGCTTTGTAATTTCATCCTTCGCATTTTTGGACTCAAGGCTTGAGTCTGCAAACGAAAATGTGGCTGAGCTCAATCAGTTAATAAGTGAAAAAAACGACGAAATCAAAGCTCTTAAAGCAACTATCGAGCAAAAGGATGAAAACAACATCATCTTAGCCGAGCAGATTCAGACCCATCTTGAAACTATTGAGTCATTAAAGGGCGAGGTTTCCCATCTTCAGGATGATGTAGACACAATCTCCGAAGCGGCAATCAATTCCGAAGGCTCCGTTGCAGGCACTTTCCTTCTCTCCTTTGCATCCCTCACCCTTTCACAGCAGCTCATTTTCCTTGTTCTCCTGCTGGTTGTCCTTATCTTTATTATAAGCATAACCTGCACTGTTATCGCAACAAAATCCTCTCCCAAAAAGGAAAAGAAGGAAAAGAAAAAGAAGGCAAAGGAAGTAACTGAGGAAGAAACCGCATCAGAAGAAGTAGCAGAAGAACCGGTAGCTGCTCCTGAGGAAGAAACAGTGGAAGAGAGTGAAGAGGCAGAAGAACCTATAGAGGAAGCTCCCATCAATGAGCCCACAATGCCAATAGGCGACAAAATCCTTCCCTCTGTTGAAAAGGCAATCGATCTTTTGTATCACAACAACCTTGAGGACTCCATCGCTGATTTAGGCGGTTTCAAGTTCGGCATCACAAACTTCGACGAAATCCTTTCCGACAAACGCCGTCCCAAGTCCTTCGGCAACTCCGAAAACGGTGACTTCGTGGCGTTTATGTCCGCAACCCGTAATTCCAAAAAGCTTTACATAATCCCCCGTTCCCTTGTCCTTTCCGATTCTACCGTGGCTCTCCGTGGCGTAACTGATTTATTCAACCTCACAAATGAAAACGGTGAAAAGGTTGACCATGGTGCAGTTAAAATCAAAACTGTTTCTGCTCCTGCAGTGTTCTCCTGCGGTGATGCAGGCTGGGCAATTGAATCAAAGGGTTCAATCACAGCTCTTGGCACAAAGTCATATTAAAATCTAAAAATCCCCGAAAATTTCGGGGATTTTTACTATTGACAAATAAATTTTTAGGTATTATTATATATAGAAAGATTTCCAGAAAGGTCTGATTTTTATGGATTACAAAAGAGTTCTCACAATACAGGATGTTTCATGTGTAGGTCAGTGCTCACTTACAGTGGCACTCCCCATCATTTCTGCCTGCGGTGTTGAAACAGCAGTGCTCCCCTCGGGCGTGCTCTCCACTCACACGGGCGGTTTCTCGGGTTATACCTTCCGTGATTTAACCGACGATATGCCTGCCATCGAAGAGCACTGGCAGAAGGAAGGCATAAAGTTTGACTCCGTCTACACAGGCTACCTTGGCTCCACTCTCCAGATTGACATGGTTTCCCACATTATGGACACCTGCCTTAAAAATGGCGGCACAACAATTGTTGACCCTGCTATGGCAGACAACGGCAAGCTCTACTATGGCTTTGACGAAGCCTTTGTTAAAAAAATGGCACAGCTTTGTGCCAAGGCAGACATCATCGTCCCCAACATAACAGAAGCCTCCTTCATGACAGGGGTGGAATATAAAACAGAATATGACCGCAGTTATATCGATACCATCCTTTCCGCCCTCACAAAAATGGGTGCAAAAACAGTTATCCTCACGGGCGTAACCTACACAAATGACACAACGGGCGTTGTTGTTTCCGAAAACGGTCAGTATTCCTACTACGAGCATAAAAAGCTCCCGGGCGGTTGCCACGGCACGGGCGACGTTTATGCCTCTGCCTTTGTGGGTGCATTAATGCGTGGCTTCTCCACCTTTGATTCTGCCGCACTGGCTGCAGACTATACCCTCCTCTGTATCGAAAAAACACTTCCCGACGCAAAAGAGCACTGGTACGGCGTAAAGTTTGAAACCTGCATTCCCGAATTAGTACAAATGATAAATAAGTAATCAAAAAGGACTCGCAATTGCGAGTCCTTTTTGATTTATCCCACTAACCAAAGGTGATAGGAAAAATCGTTCAGAATTGGCAAACCGAATCCGAAGTCGTACATAGGTACTACGAGAGGTGAGGTTTGCCGATAACAAAAAGGCATAAAATCAGAGAAAGCCATCGCAAAAATGCGATGGCTTTCAACACTGATAGTGTCAGTAATTATTCTTTTTGTCGTCCAATGATTATTATATCTCTATTTACGCCTTTTTGTGGTCTGGGCGATTTTAACATCACCTTTATTTAACTATTACTTCTATTGCTACAGCCTGAGGAGGAAGGGAGAATGTCATGGCATCAGCATGGATAACATCAACCGTCATACCTTCTTCTAAGCTTTCAAATCTGTAAAGCATTCTGTTCATAACGTGGTGGTAAAATGTTTCTTCACTTACGTTGAACTGCACACGGCTGCCGTCTTCCTTTTCAACTGTAAAGGAGCCCTCGCCGATTTTTACAATCTTACCGCTTGTTGTAACGTTTTCTGCCTTAACCTCTTCTGCATTCATAATAATAATTTCATATGCCGCAACCTGAGGAGGAAGTGAAGCTGTCATAGCCTCTGCATGGTTAACCTTTATAACCATTCCTGCTTCAAGGTCAGCTATTGTATAAAAACGTCTGTTCATTTCATGGTGAATGTTTGTTTCTTCGCTAACCATGAACATTACTTCGCCCATAGTCTCTGTCTGAGCTAAAATGAACTTTTCACCAACTTCTGTAACAGTAGCCTCTGCAAACATCTTTTCTTCTTCCTGAGCCTCATTTAAGAACACAACCTCTTTTGCATATGTCTGAGGAGGAATGGATGCAGTCATTGTTTCTGCAAAATAAACCTTAAGGGAAGCGCCCACAGTAACATCGTTGAATCTGTAAAGCATTCTGTTCATTTCATGGTGGAAGTGTGTGTTGTCGTCAACTCTGAACATTACTTCACCAAGCTTTTCTGTATCAGCTAAGAAATAGCCTTCACCAACCTCAGTTACAGTTGCCTTTGTGGAATAATCCTCATAAGCCTTCTTCATTGCATCCACCTCTTCAAAGAAGCTTTCTTCAGCATAAGTCACGTCATAATCAAGGGAAACCTTTTCCCCTACCTTTTCTTCTACAACAAAACCGCCGTCACGGATAACAACAGTCTTTTCGTCCTGCTTCCAGCTAACCTCAAAGCCCTTTTCCTCCAATGTTGCTCTTACGGGCAACACTGCACCCTCTGCAAAAGCTACTGTGCCGGAAAGTAAAACTGCAGCAAGTGTGAGTGCCGCACCTCTTGTAATCATTTTCATAATTATGTACCTCTCTGTTTAAAATTTCTATGTATTTAAGGCGTTTTAACCGCCTTTCACATATAATACTCCCAAACCCCCGAAAAGGTTGCATCGGTTTCAATAAAATTTTTATTTTTTTCGCATCTACTATACCACAGACATAAAACTTTGTAAATACGCTCTTTTTTATTAATTTTGTCAGCTTCTGCTTTTCCCTGCCGACAAAAACACCAGCACCGCACACACCACATCAACACAGAATATGAACTGCCCTATTCCCAAAATAATTGCAAACTTTTTATCCAAGCCATATTCTCTGCAGCATCCTGCAGCTGCAACAGCACCAATAACGCCCGTCATAAAAACAACTGCACAATCAAAAAGCACAAACAGCATTCCTGCAACAGGGGTTAACAGCATCATCGAAAGCGAAAAATATACACCTTCTGCAAATATAAGAATATATGCAGGTATCTGCAACAGCTTTACTATCATATTTGCTTTGGCAATTTCTCTGCCATCCCATTTTCTTACAACAGCAAGTGTGGCAGTTACAATCGTAGCAATCAATGCCAATAAAAATATTCCTATAACAAGTAATATAAAATTAGGGAAATTTCCGAATACCTCATCTATTATCTTTCCGTCAAAAAATAAAATTCCGCCCATGCCCAACAAAAAAACATAAGGCAAAATCAATGGGAATATTAAACCTATGTACTTTTTCATATCAATCACCTTCATTCAGCTGTATTATCTGCTCTTTTCCTCACACACAAATAAACGCCTATTGCCACAATCACATCAATGCAAAACACAAAGGAAAAAACAGAACATACCAAAGCTTCACCGGTTTTAAGCACACCTTCATTTTTCGCTCTTAAAACTGCCGTAAGCTCTAATGTGCCCGACAATGCAATCGTAACACAGTCAAACAAAAATATTAAAATCGTTACAGCTAAAAACTGAACAAGCATAGCTCCACCCACACCAATCATAAAAAAGAAAATATATGCAGGTATATGTATAAGCTTCACAAGCATCGCCAAAAACACCTGTTTCTTAACACTTTCCTTATTTTTCAATGCAAGCACCATATTCAGAATGCAAACAGCTAACGCCACCAAAAAAGCTACTGCCGTCCCCAGAAGTGTTACTTCAAGGTCAATACTTCCCATCAACAAAATAACAGGCACATAAGGAAACAAACCCACCACTATCGCACATATAATATTTTTCACATCAATCACCTCTCGCTGAATATCTCCCCAAGCCTTTCAACAGCCTGAGCCTCATTATCTCCCGTGGCACATACCAATTCTCCATCCTTGTATGCTTTTACCTCAACCTCGGTTAATTCGCCCTTGTAATTTCTCTTTTCAAAAACCTCGCCGTCAATCAGCACCTGACGACCGCAAACAATCACACGAAGTGTCTCTTTTCTGTAGCAATACTTCGCCCCGAATGCCTCATTGCACACCTCTATTGTGTAGCCTATGGCAAGCATCGTAATAATTGCAAAGTAAAACATCATGGTTAAGTTTGCACTGAAGTGAATGCTTGCACCCCAGGCATCGTCGCCACGGTAGTTTTCAATCATCTTCGATATAACAAGCACAACCCACACAATCACAAGCATTGCATCAAAAAGAAAAATCTGCCTCACGTTCATCTTTTTCGTTCCGTTGTCCTCAAACTGCTCCATTATACGTTTATACGCCTTACGGCAAACAAACAAAACCCCGAAGGACACCACATACTGTACCAGAAGCTCCATTGCAACCTGCGCCTTGTCTCCCTCTGCCTTTATCACCATAAAAACATACATCAAAAGAAATCCCACTATAATTAAAGCGGTTAAAATACTTTCAAGCTTCTTTTTCACATCAGTCACCATCCTCTGAAATCAAGCATAGCACTTTTGTTATATTCCAAAATAAAATATTTATCAGGTTCATCAAACTCTGTTTCAAACTTAAGTCCCATACAACCCATCCCGATAGTATGCTCTCCGTGTTCCTTCACATTCTGCATCCTCCAGAAGTGTTCATCCTCTTTAAAATGCTCTGCTAAAGTAACATAATCCAAGTCGCTTTTTATCAGAACAACAACATATAAATCCGTATGGTCACCCGTTCCCGAGCTGTTGCCACATTGAGCAATATGCTCTACCACAGTTGTGTTTTCAGGCATTTTTAAGCCTTCAATAACATCTTCTGTAAATCCCACAAGCAAAAAATCATTAATCTTCATAGGCACAGCAATCAATGCCCATATCACAACTATAACTATAATTATTACTTTAATTGCCGTCAGTAGCTTCTTCATTCGCCCGTTTCCCCTCTCTAAAGCTATTTTGTAGGGACCGACGTCCCCGGCGGTCCGCCCTCCAACAAAAATTTAATATTTGAAATCCCACATCAGACAGACATCATAGCTTCAAACCAACCAAAATATTTCAGATACAAATGCCTGTGTTTCATGGGTGTTAATGTTTTTTCCTGCCAATCAAAGGACTCTCCATATTGCGATACCTCGCAAGCATATCTGTGATATTCCGCATCCGGACCACCCCAGCTTGATGTTCCGATTCTGTTATAAGCTACCTTAAATTCGTAATTATAAATTTCTTTTCTGTAAAAATATATGGGTGCCTCGGTTAAATCTTTATCAGTTGCCCGAAGATCAAGACAAACACAGGGATAAGCCGTTGACGGTGTGCTTCCTTTATCCTCCTCTGTTTCATAAAACCCTATGCTTACATAAGTAACCGGCGATTTTGTATCATTCGACTGCGAAACGCTGATTCGGCATATATCACCATATGTACCCTCGTATTTGCTGACAATACGGCTGCAATCCTCCTCCGAAAGCCAGAGCACGTCCCAGTATTCAAGAGGCAGTCTTTCAAGAACCGCACTGTCATTTAAAACAGACAACAGCAATTCCTTATCATGTTCTGTAACTAAAGCATCAGGGCATACGTCAAGTACTTCGTCTTTTGTCATTTCATCCTTTGACTGTTGAACCGCATAGTATGGGTCAATTTTATCCAGTACAAAGCATCTTGCCACAACCGCAATATTCCAGATTACAATAAACAATAATATAAAGCCTGCCACACTCTTTGCTATTTTCATTCTGTTCCCCCTCTTTAAATCTGTTTTGTAGGGACCGACGTCCCCGGCGGTCCGCCCGGCATTCAGTTAATCTTAATACCTTTATGAATTTCAAAACCGCCAATATCAAAACCCGACATAAGCAGCAACAAAATTACCAATACTGCAACTGCAATGCTTATACCGACAAGCCACTTTTTAGTTTCTTTATCCATACAAGTTCCTCAATTCCGGATTGTCATAATCCCATTTTAATTAATCTCATTATAGCAAATAAAATAAGCACTTTCAACAGTCATTCGTGCCACAAAGCACCTCTTTACTTTTCCGGCAAGTCAATATATAATTAAACTGAAAGGCAGGGTTATAGAAATGGCTATTTTTACAAAAACAGGATACAAAACAAAATACTGCTTAACACATCCCTGGAAGGTTATAGCTCATAAATGCTATGACCTCCGAAACGCCTGGCAGAGAGCCAATAAAGGCTACTCCTATGAGGATGTATGGAATATGGACTCCTGGTTTCTTCGCATAGTCCCTCAGATGCTCAGTGAATTTATTAGAGACCATCACGGACACCCCGTAGATATGCCGGAAGAAGAATGGG
Source organism: Clostridia bacterium (assembly GCA_017440585.1). GTDB lineage: Bacteria > Bacillota > Clostridia > UMGS1883 > UMGS1883 > RGIG1927. The sequence goes on from JAFSGW010000049.1 coordinate 54,951, forward strand.
ACAAAATCTTAATTCAAATGGAAAAAGCTTTCCGCAACGCTTATGAGGAAACAACAGAATTTGAAAACCCCTATGAATTGGAATATTTAAACTCTTTAGAGCTTGACCCGAAAAACAGTACCATACAAAGCACTGCAGATGAGGCATTAAAAAACAACTACCATAATGCAGAAGAATCCCGTGAAAAACTTATGCAACAATCCTTCGACGAAGGTATGAAGTTATTCCACGAGCATTTTTACTCCTTGTGGGACTAATCTCCCCGATAAAACACACTCACTTTATTACATATAACCTCGTAGGGGCGACCATTGGTCGCCCGTTTTCCTTATCCGCACAATTCAAATGAAGCATTGCACGTTGCCATATAAAGCTGTTTCTATTAAATCAAAAATAGGATTTTGCCTTAGCAAAATCCTCACCATAACCCGTCCTTGGACGGATTTCATTGCGAAGCAATTTCACCGCCTTCAAAGAAGGCGATTTCACCAATCCGCAGGATTGATTTCATTGAAAAAGGACATCACCCTTTATCCCCCGTAAAGTGCAATTCACGCCACACCCCACAAATTTACCAAATGGGGACAGTCCCCTTTTGGTAAATTTCCCTCACCGTTTAATTTCAAATGAAGTATTGCACGTTGTGCAATATAAAGCTGTTTCTATTAAATCAAAAAAGGATTTTGCCTCAGCAAAATCCTCACCATAACCCGTCCTTGGACGGATTTCATTGCGAAGCAATTTCACCGTCTTCAAAGAAGGCGATTTCACCAATCCACAGGATTGATTTCATTTAACCCTGTAGGGGCGACCATTGGTCGCCCGTTTTCTTGTTCGCACAATTCAAATAAAGCATTGCACGTTGTGCAATGCAATTTTGCGATATATTTGCTGTGCAAATGCGATATATCCTCGCTATGCTCGGATGCGATATATTTTTATTAAAATAAAAATGCGATATGACATAAATCCCTTCACGCC
>JAFSGW010000050.1 GCA_017440585.1 Clostridia bacterium
CTCGAACCCAGGACCTACTGCTTAGAAGGCAGTTGCTCTATCCAGCTGAGCTACAGGCACGTATTTGGAGCGGGTGATGGGAGTCGAACCCACCTAACCAGCTTGGAAGGCTGGAATTCTACCGATGAACTACACCCGCATTTCACCCTTACTTCAAGGACCTTTGTTATTATAGCAAATAGCGTTTCTTTTGTCAAGATGTTTTTGCCAACTTTTTTCTAATTTTCGTTTGCTTTGATAAGTCCCATAATTACCGCTCCAATGAAGGCTCCGAAGGATAAAGTTAAAAAATAAGACACATATTTCACCTCAATATATTCTATTCTCATCCAAAATAATTGTTTCATCTTCAGATGAAATTTATGCACTCTGAAATGTGCCTGATGCCCCGATTTCCGCAATGCCTTAAATTTGACAAATAATAATGTAAGAGTTATAATAGCAATTGAATAGTTATTACAGCTTTTAGGGGTTCATTTTATGCTTGAATTTTTTATGTTTATAAGCCTGATGACAGCAACGCTGTTGTATGTGTTTGTTGAATGGGTATATCCGTCGGTTATCAGAAGGAAAATAAAGAGAACAGACAGGCACACAGCAGAGCTTTTCGCAGAATACAGAACAAGTCTGGTAGGGTATTTGGGTACAATCTGGCCTTTACTTTGGAGCGGTATCTTTCTTTATGGTGCACTTGGCATAATGAGTACGGAAAAACGTGAAGGATGGCAATATTTTCTTTCGGTAGCAGTGCTTATAATTTTGGTAATATGGTTCTCATTTAAATTGTTATATATATTACCGAGGAGATGCTTTAAGTGGGAAAACGATACTATATATTACCATACGGGATTTAGAGAAATTACCATTGATGAAATAAAGCATATACATGGATATAATACCGCCAGGACTAATTATTTTCACCTTAAAACTGAAAGGACAGATAAGCCGGGTGTCTATTGGGATATAGATATTCTGTCGCTGATGCATCCTGAGAAAATCTATTCAATTTTGAAGGTTAAGTCGAAGTCGTTATATGAGTTTTATTATTAAAAAATTATGAAAAGAAAGCTGTTTTGTGAAATTTCACCTTTTACATATAAAATATCGGTATTGAAATGCCGCACTGTAAAACGGATAAAAAATGTTTTGTCGCAGGATAAGTTTGCAAAGGAAAAATCCGGTGAAAGGCTGCCCGTTGTGATATACAAGCACAATTCCCTTATAAGGCGTACATTGGGGAATGTGGATAAAGAGCTTCAGGACAACAAGGCGGTAAACCTTTCCATTGCGGCACCTAAGGTAAACGGCATTATTATAAAGCCCGGTGAGGTTTTTTCTTTCTGGAAATTGGTGGGCTCTACCACAGAAAAGAAAGGCTACAAGGACGGGCTGACAATTTCAAATGCGAGAACAAGCCGTGGCATTGGCGGAGGAATGTGTCAGTTTACTAACCTTATTCATTGGATGGTTCTGCATTCGCCTCTTGAAATTGTGGAGCATCATCACCACGACGGGTATGATTTATTCCCGGATTTTAACCGTCAGGTGCCTTTTGGGACGGGGACAAGCATTGTGTATAATTACCTTGATTACAGATTTAAAAACAATACAGATGCTGCATTCCAGCTTGTGGTGTATGTAACGGATACACATCTTTGCGGTGAGCTGAGAGCAACAGAGGCATTGGATAAATCCTACCATATTGCAAGTGAGGATGAGCATTTTGTTCGTGAGGGCGACACGGTGTACCGCAAGGGTAGGGTATACCGCAGTACAATTGACAAAAAAAGCGGTAACATAATAAAAAAAGAGCTTTTGCGTGAAAACCATGCGAAGGTTATGTATGATACGAGTAATATTAAAATAAGGAGCTGATATTATGAATTACAGATATGAAACACATTGCCACACAAAGCCCGTAAGCCGTTGCGGTCAGGCTACGGTGAGAGAAACACTGGAATTTTACAAGAGTCTGGGCTATGACGGCGTTTTTATAACCAACCATTTTCTTGACGGTAATATAGGAATTGACTGGGACAAGCCCGTTAAGGAAAAGCTTGATTTTTACTTTTCCGACTATGAAGAGGGCGTAAGGATAGCAGATGAAATTGGCATTAAGGTTTTCTTAGGCGTTGAAATGAGCTATGGCGGTACGGATTTTCTTGTTTTTGGCTTAGACAAAGAATGGTGGTACGACCATATTGACATTCTGGAGGTAAGAAAGAGCAGACAGCTTCCTTATTTCATGGAGGAGGGTGCTTTGGTTGTGCAGGCACATCCCTTCCGTGAAGCAGGCTATATTGACCACATACGCCTTTTCCCCCGTGGGGTAGAGGGTGTTGAGGTTCTGAATGCAGACAGAACCGATTTTGAAAACAGAATGGCAAATATTTATGCCGAGGAATACGGTCATTTGAAAACTGCAGGCAGTGACAACCACTGGGCAAGCGGTGCAAAACGCCTTGCAGGGCTTGAATGCGAAGAGGCAATAGAGGATGTTGCCGATTTTATTAAAAAGCTCCGTGAGGGCAAAATGAAAATATTTACGATAGAAAACCCGCAGGAATAATCTGCGGGTTTGTTGCGATATGTTGGCTTACGCCAACGCGATATATTTACCTTTGGTAAATGCGATATATCCTTCGGATGCGATATGTTTTGCAAAGCAAAACGATGTATTAAAATAAAGAGGCTTTGCATTTTTGCAAAGCCTCTTTATTTTAATACAATGAATAAGTACCTTTTACCATAAGAATTATGTCTGTATTTGCCTGAACACCTCTGCCGTCTGCAACGGGAACAATGAGGTTATGGTTTGCAGGAACTGCCGAGCCATGGGGCCAGTCACCACCAAGGGTAACGTCACAAAGACCGCCCTTTTCCGTTGCAAGCACTGTTGCAGAGCCCATGCGGAGAATTATTTCACAGCCTGCATGACCTATAAGCATCTGACCTGCTTTTAAATTTACAATAGAAAATGAGGACATCTGATTTACATAGGGGATAATGTTTGTGTCAACATAGCTTTTTGAAATGAGCGGGTCCTCGGCACTGCCCGGTTCTGCTGCAGAAACAACAACGGCGATTATAAAGGTAAGTGCCAGAATACATGAAAGGGTACGTTTTGTAATTTTTTTCATTGCTTTTCTCCTTTGTGTTAAATGAGCCCGAAGCTGATGGATAAAGCATCGTTGACCTTTATCATCTGGACTTCATCAAGTTTTCCTATTTTTTCGCGAAGGCGTTTTTTGTCGATGGTACGAACCTGCTCAAGAAGGATTACGCTGTCCTTATTAAGCCCGTACCGTGCTGCATCGATCTCAATATGAGTGGGGAGCTTTGCCTTGTTTATACGGCTTGTAATTGCTGCGGCTATCACCGTGGGGCTGTATTTGTTGCCAACGTCATTCTGAACAACAAGCACAGGACGGGTGCCACCCTGCTCACTGCCTATAACGGGGCTGAGATCGGCATAGAAAATGTCTCCTCGCTTTACGATCAAAACTATTCACATCCCATTAAAAAATGCTCGTAGGCATCTTGTGTAGCCTGATCGGAATTGAAACATTCTTCGGCAATAGAAAGATTAATTTCTGCCATTTCAAGGTAGCCCTTTTTAAGGTTTGCCTTGTTTTCAATTCTCCTTCTTTCCGCCAGATACATTTTAACAACCGATTCAATTAAACTGCTTGCAGATATATGTAAATCCGCAGACAGCATATCGATGTTATTTGCTATATCTTCGGGAAGTGTTATGGAGATCTTTTTTTGTTCCATGTGTCACCCTCCCTTTGGAAATATAGATACAAATAGATTATATACCCAAAGAGAGATGAAGTCAAATGTAACTTATCCCATGTGAGGCATTAATATGAAATGCCGGGATTAACTCAAGTGCCTACACTGTAAGTTTTAACAGAAGTTATAGAAAACATACAGCGAAACAAAAAATATCTCGTTACATTATATTCGCTTAACCTTGCTCGGTGATACGAGGAATAATTCACGGACAAAGGCTTCATCGGGGGAGAAAATAACAGAGGTCTGCTTGCCCTCTTCGTTAAAAACAATGCTGTAGGCTGTATTTACGTTTTCGGAAAAGTTCAATGTGGTGCCGTAGAGCTTGCCACCCGAATAAGGCTCGCAGGACACTAAATGAGCCATATCGGAGGAAAAAAGCTCTTTTCTTGAGGATTTGTTTTTGATTAGAGCAACAGAAAAGCTGTCGCCCTCAAGGTTATATTCATATTCTGTAGAAATGTTGCCGGGGGCAATAACTGCACCGATAATTACGCCTATGCCCATTAAAGGGAAGAAAAGCGGGGGAAAGAGCATAAGGGAGGCAAAGGCAAGAACTGCACCTGCGGCAATTATAACAAATGAGGGGGTGAGTGCCTTAATACTGAAGCTTCGTTTTACTATACATGTTTTCATATTATATCACCTTTCTGAAAAGGGACTAGGAAAAATTGTTCAGAATTGACAAACCGAACCCGAAGTTGTATACAGATACTACGAGTGGTGAGGTTTGTCGATAGCCAAAAGGCATAAAATCCCGGAAAACGCTTGCATTCAGCAAGCGTTTTCTACATTGTTGAACATTTTATATTTTTAAGAAATACCGGGATTTATCCGCCCATATTTTGCCCTTTGGCGGTCCGGACAATTTTAACAGTCCCTTTTAATTATACGCCGGGGGGAAGCGCATAGGGGTCACTTACGGGGGTTTCTACCACGGGAGTTTCTACCACGGGTGTTTCAACCACGGGTGTTTCAACCACGGGTGTTTGGGTGACGGGGGTCTGTGTTTCGGGGGTTACTACACCTTCAACTATTACCGTATCGCTTGGAATTTCGGAGGGCTCTTCAATTTCAACCTGAAGCTCACCTTCACCAAAATCAACCTCAGTATGGATGTTGCAACGTGAACGGGGAGCAACCTCTCTTGTATAGTCACCAAAGGCGAAACGCTCGCAGGTGGAGTTAATGAGAAGACCGCTGTCCGCACATACAAGGTAGTGACGGGTGGAGTCAAGCTTATTGAAGTCACGGTAGGGAAGGTTTTCGTGAACCTTTTCCATTACGCCCTTCCATACCCTTGCGGAGGGGTTGCCCGAGATTCCGCGGAGGGAGGAGGGGATATCGTAGCCGTACCATACTGCACCTACATAATAGGGGGTGTAGCCAACAAACCAACGGTCGTGATTGTTACTGGTTGTACCTGTTTTACCTGCAGAAGGCATTTTTGAAAGACGTGCTGAGGTACCTGTACCGCCCGTTACAACGCCACGGAGCATCTGTGTCATGGTTGCGGCTGTTGTTTCACTTATTGCAGGATGGGGGTCGGGTGTGCGGTCGAGTATAACGTTGCCGTCAGCATCAAGCACCTTTGTATAGAAGGAGGGTGTGTAGTAATAGCCACGGGATGTGAAAGGCACATATGCCGCTGCCATTTCAAGCACACTTACGCCGTCTGTAAGTCCGCCAAGACCGATGGAGGCATAGCCCTTATCTGTAAATACCTTGCCATTTGCTGCCTGGCGTGATGTAACAAGGGAGGATATGTGATAGTTCTTTGTAAGGAAGCTGAAGGAACGCTCCAGGCCTAAATTCTGCAGAATTCTGACTGCAGGAACGTTTCTGGAGCCTGCAAGGGCTGCTGCTACTGTAATGTCACCACGGAAGTCTCTGTCGTCGTTACGTGGTGCCCAGCCGTTAATTTCAAGCTCAGCATCTGTTACGATTGTGTCGGGGCTTACATTGCCGTATTCCACAGCGGGAGCATAGATGGCAATGGGCTTTATGGATGAACCGGGCTGACGAAGTGTCTGTGTTGCACGGTTAAGTGTTCGGGAGGAGTCCTTGGGGCCTCTGCCACCGACAACGCCTGAAACATAGCCCGTTGTGGGGTCAATTATTACCATGGCAGACTGCACGGGAACCTCTTTGACTGTTTTGGGGAAGTTGTTGTCGTCAAGGAAGTAAGCATCCATAATTGCCTGGATTTCCATATCCATTGCAGCATAAATCTGCAAACCACCCGAGTAAAGCATTTTTTCAGCAACCTGCTTTGTAACGCCCTGCTCACGGATAAGGTCAGCCAAAAGCTGTTCAATGAGAGCATCGGAGTAGTAAGAGGTTGTGGAAACATATGCATCGGTTTCGCTTGAATCAACAGTTACTACAGGACCTGACTTTGCCTCTTCACATTCTTCCTTACTGATGTAACCAAGCTCAAGCATTTTGTTTAAAATAACGTCACGTCTGCCGCGGTTATTTTCGGGGTTACGCTTGGGGTCGTACTTGGTGGGGAACTGTGTAATGCCTGCAATTGTGGCGCATTCGGAAAGGGTGAGCTCGTCAAGGTTTTTGTTGAAATATACCTTAGCGGCACTCTTTACGCCGTTACACTGCTGAGAAAGGTAAATGGTGTTAAGATAAAGCTCTAAAATTTCATCCTTCTCCAGATCCTGCTCTAAAACATAAGCACGGTAAATTTCCTGAATTTTTCTGTCGATGGAGTAGTCATCGTCGCCCGTTATGTTTTTAATGAGCTGCTGTGTGATGGTACTGCCACCGTAGGTAGAGCCACCTGCACCCGTAATTTTCTTCTGAATGTAGGAGATAGCGGCACCTACAGTACGCTTGATGTCAAAACCGCTGTGCTTGTAGAAGCGCTCGTCCTCAATGGCAATGAATGCCTTCTGAAGCTGGTCGGGGATTTCACTAAGCTCTGCCCATACTCTGTTCTCCTCATCGTAGAGAACCTCTACCTGATGGGTGTTGCCTTCCTTGTCAACGGCGTAAATGAAGCTTGTAAGGTTCAAGCTTAAAGCATCTTTAATGTTTTCAACCGCAGAAAGGTCGGTATTACCCATTACGCCTGCAAGGGCACCTACAACAACACCGCCTGCGATTGCACCGCCCACAAGACAGAATATAAATATTGTGATGAAACAAACCTTCAACGCATGAAGAAATTTGTTTTTTGTTTTGGGTTTACGTCTGCTCAAAATCATCAGTCCTTTCAGGAACATAGTTTTCCGATTATATATACCCATAATTAGTATAACGTAAAAGCATTAAAAAAGTATTACAAAATGAAAAAATATGTATAGTTTGAATTTGAGAGGGGAAAATAATAAAAAAAGTGAAAGAGGCTTGTTTTATGAAAAAAGCAGGGTGGATTTTGCGTTTTACGGGGATTTGTATTGTTGCATTTGCGGCAGGCATAATAACGGGCTTTATAAAAAACGGTGCTGAAGAGGTGCCGCCGGCAACCGAGGGGGAAAGGGAAGAAAAAGTACAGCACGTGTCGGTGGAGGAGGAAACACTTTTATATATGCCCAAAAAGCTTAAGTGCTATAAGGTTGTAAGCCGGGGCGACTTGATTTCTCTTTGCGAGGTTTTTGAGGACGAAAGCGAAAATGTGATTGAAATGGCGGAATTTAACCCTTCTGTTTTGCCCGTGGGGGATATTGAGCTTTTAAAAGAGGGGATAGTGTTTGCCGATAAAGACGAAGCGCTTCTCATGATTGAAAATTTTGTAAGCTAAAAGCCGTGTCAAGTGACACGGCTTTTAGCTTATTTTAATACTTTTTTGTAGCCACCGCTACCCTTTGAAAGGCATCGGCTTACCCTTGAAATGGTTGCTGTGGAAGCACCTGTTTCCTCGGAGATTGTGTTAAAGGATTTGCCCTCATTGAGCATTGCTGCAACCTGAAGCCTTTGTGCCATTGCATGAAGCTCCTTTACAGAGCATATGTCCTCAAAAAATGCACGGCAGTCCTCAGGGGAGGAAAGGCGTGAAATTGCCTCGTACAGTATGCCCATTTCATCGGTATAGGTTTTTGATGTATCTGTTTTCATGCTGCACCTCTTAAGAGAGCTTTTGTAAAAATGCTTGTGTTCGGGGGTTTTTGGGGTTTTTAAGCACTTCGTCGGGAGTGCCTTCCTCGGCAATAACACCCTTATCCATGAATATAACCTTGTCGGAAACAGAGTATGCGAAGTCAATTTCGTGGGTTACAATAATCATGGTGATATGCTCAGCTGCAAGCTGGCGGATAACCTTTAAAATTTCGCCGGTAAGCTCGGGGTCGAGTGCACTTGTAGGCTCGTCAAAGAAAAGAACACGGGGCTTTAATGCCAATGCTCGGGCAATGGAAACACGCTGTTTCTGACCACCTGAAAGCTGGCAGGGATAGTTATTAAGCTTTTCACTAAGACCAACACTTGCAAGAATTTCCTTGGCGTTTTCTTCAATTTCGTGAAGAATTTCCTTTTTACGTTCCTTGTAATCGGGACGTTCCTTCGCAAGAAGGCGGGGTGCCAGGGTTACGTTTTCAAGCACGCTGTACTGGGGGAAAAGGTTAAAGTCCTGGAAAACAAGCCCTAAGGAGAGCTGTTTTTCACGAAGCTCCTTCTGTGTGTACTTCATGCCCGAATCTGCATCAATGAAAAGATTGCCGTCAAGGTATATTTTACCGCCGTTTGCAACCTCAAGCATGTTGATACAGCGAAGAAGGGTTGTTTTGCCACTGCCTGATGAACCAATTACGGAAACAACCTGACCTTCCTCCATGGAAAAGTTAATGTCCATAAGAACCTTTGTTTTGCCGAAGTGCTTGGAAAGGTTTTTTACTTCTAATATTTTATTGCTCATGTAAAACCCTCCAATCAGTTAAAGTAGTCAAGCTTCTTTTCGATGTAGCCGAAAAGAAGTGTTAATATACCGCAGAACAAAAGGTAGAACACAGCTGTGGCGAAAAGAGGCCACAACCAACCACGGGAGGTGATAAACTTCTGACCTGCCCAGATAACCTCATAAAGCATAATTGTTCTTGCAAGGGAAGTGTCCTTAACGAGGGTAATGATTTCATTACTCATAGGGGGCACTATGTGCTTTACTACCTGCAAAAGCACAATGCGGAAAAAGGTCTGGCTTTTCTTTAAACCTAAAACCTGACCTGCCTCGTACTGACCCTTGGGAACAGATTCGATACCGCCACGGTAAATTTCCGAAAAGTAGCAGGCGTAGTTAATGACAAATGTGATAATAACTGCAGGGAAGTTTGAAAGACCCTTTACGCCAAAAAGGATGGAGGGACCGTAATACACCACTAAAAGCTGAAGCATAAGGGGTGTGCCGCGGATAATCCATATGAAAAGTTTAATGGGATATTTGATAATTGCGATTTTGCTCATTGAGCCGAAGCTGATTATAAGCCCTAAGGGAAGTGCGAAAAGAAGGGTGAGGGCAAAAATCTGCAACGTCACATTAAAGCCTTCGGCAAGCTTTGTGCCTACAAGAATCAAATCGTTTAATGTAATAGACATCTGAATACCTCATTTAACAGAACAAATTGAGGCTACAGTGCAGTAGCCTCAATTATGTAAAACTTAAATAATTATTTTACAAGTGCGAGTGTGTACTTTTCAGCAAGAGCATCAAGTGTGCCGTCTGCCATAAGTTCAGCCATGATAGTGTTGAATTCATCAACAAGGGGAGAGCCCTTCTTGAATGCTACGCCGTATTCTTCGCTTGTAAGCTCCATTGCAATTGCGAGAGAATCGAAGTCTGTGCCTTCCTTGAGCATGGACTGTGCCATTGTGATGTCGATTACACAAGCATCAGCCTTGCCTGTAGCTACCTGAAGGAGAGCTGTTGTCTGAACGTCTACTTCAACAAGGTTGCAGTCAACGCCGGAATCTGTAACTGCTGCTGCACCGGCACTGCCCATTTCAGCTGCAACTGTAAGACCTTCGATAGATGTGAGACCTTCAGCAGCCTTTTCACCGTTTACAACAACTACCTGTGCATTCTTTACATAGGGGTCGGAAACGGAAGCGTTAAGCTTTGCTTCTTCTGTGATTGTCATACCGTTCCATACACAATCAAATTCGCCTGCTTCAAGAGCGATGAACTTTGTGCCCCAGTCGATTTCGATGAATTCTACACCGTCAAAGCCTGCTTTTTCAGCAAATGCCTTTGCAAACTCTGTGTCGAAGCCTGTAAGCTCGCCATTTTCATCTTCATAGTTCATGGGCTCGTAAATTGTCATACCAACAACGAGTGTACCGCGGGATTCTTCTGTTGCATCTGTGGGAGCAACAACATCTTCTGTATTGCCGCCGCAAGCTGCGAGTGCAAATACAAGGCAAAGTGCCAATACAAGTGATAAAAGTTTCTTCATGATAAAATACCTCCGTATAATAAAAAATTTTCGTTTGAAAAAACTATGTTGCTATTGTAGCACTTTAGCACGCTAAAGTCAACCCCTTTTTTGAAAAAAATTACAAATAAAATCCCATGCACAAAAAAACTCGTTTTTACGGGAAATTTTTGAAGCTGTAAAAAGCCTCTTTCACATTTTTTCGGTATGTACGGCTCAGAGAAACCTTCGCCCGGAGAGAATTAAGCGTAATTTCGTTGTATTTAATGCGGGTTATATATTCCATGTTTACTATAACACCGCTGTGTGTGCGGACAAAGAGCTTTCGGGGGAGGCGGTCAACAAGAGCATACATTGTGCTTCTTACAGAATGAGTTGTTCCGTCATTCATATGTATTGTGGCATAATGTCCGCTGCTTTCAAAAAATACAATAGCATTAAGTGGTACACTTCGGGTTATTTTGTTTTCGCGGAAAACAAACATTTCGGTCAATTTAATCACATCCGTTAATTTTCATTGCTGAAAGGAGGGCATAAAAAGCCCCTTTTCATTCGCCTATATATAATAAACGAACGAAAAGGGGAAAACCGGACAAAAATTTTGAAAATTTTTAAATTTTTTTAGTTTTTAACGGGGAAGAGATAGAGGAAAGAGTAGAAATAAGACGGGAGAACCTCAGCACAAGAGAACCGTCCCCTTGTGTTAGAGAACCGTCCACTTGTGTTTCAAATGGCTCCCTAGAGAAGTTCCCATTTGAAATATTTTAAAAAGTCAATAACGCACTCTTGGCATATCCAATGATAATTATCTTCTGTGGAATATCCCTTTTTTAAATTTTCTGATTCGTGTCCAAATTTTTTCCAGCAAAATTCACAATGATCGTGTTCTCTTCCTACACAAGTAAAGTCCTTAAAAAATAGTTTTTTTCCATAAAGATATTTATCTTGTCCTTGGTATCTCCAATCATTTTTTAAAAACGCATCTATTTTCATTCTAATTTCTCCTATTTAGGCTGAATACTTCCATTTGGGTAAGGTGCAAGTGGGGACGTGCCTGTTTTAGGTGCAAGTGGGGACGTGCCTGTTTTTGCACATTGAATTATTTTGCCCTTGTGATTATTCCTCTGGATATTCCGGTCAATCGTTCAAGCTGTCCTATCGTAAATTCATTTTGCCTTAATACATTGAGCAGCTTGTCTCTTTCGGGCTTCGGATATAGATATATCTCTGACAATTTTACATTGTCCAACAGCATTTCAGCTTTTCTTTTTAACTGTGCATCTGTTAGCTTCTTTCCGTCAGAAATAGTAAAATCTTCGTAAGATAAATCATTGTGAAACTCTTTAAACAATTCTATTGCTACATCTATATCTTCGTTTAAC
>JAFSGW010000051.1 GCA_017440585.1 Clostridia bacterium
AATTCATTGATGTTTTTTTAAATGTTGCTTTTTCTAACTTTTTCTTCTTGTCTTTATTTTTATCAATTGGATTAGAATCATCTATTAATTTCCCATCTAATATTTTAATGATTCTAGTAGAATATTTTTCTGCTAAATCACTGTTATGAGTAACCATTATAATTAATTTGTCTTTAGCAATCTTTTTTAATATTTCCATTACTTGAACACTCGTTTTTGTATCAAGCGCTCCTGTTGGTTCATCAGCTAAAATTATATCTGGATTATTTACTAATGCACGTGCAATAGCAACTCTTTGCATTTGACCACCTGATAATTGATTAGGTTTTTTATTTATTTGATCTTTCAAACCAACACTATCTAATGCTTCAATTGCTCTTTTTCTTCTTTCTGTTTTAGAAACGCCAGATATTGTTAGCGCTAACTCTACATTTGATAATACAGTTTGATGACTAATTAAATTATAACTTTGAAATACAAATCCTACAGAATAATTTCTATAAGAATCCCAATCCTTATCTTTAAACTCTTTTGTTGATTTCCCGTTTATAATTAAATTACCACTAGTATATCTATCTAATCCGCCAATTATATTTAATAATGTAGTTTTTCCACATCCACTTTGTCCTAGAATAGAAACAAATTCTGATTTTCTAAATTTTATATCTATACCCTTTAAGGCTTCAACTTTTTCAGTATCTGTAATGTATGTTTTTTTAATATTCTTTAACTCTAACATTTAATCACCTTTCTCCTAATTATTAGAACCTAATTTATATATTATTTGCTTTATCTTCATAATAAAATGACATTGTGTCATCGTTTCTAATTGTATGCGACACAATGTCATTTGTCAATATATTATATTAAAAATAATTGTTATTATTCTGACAATTTTCTAATAATTATTTATTTTTTGTTTAGCGTAAGAATTTTAGAATTTTCTGCTAATTTCATTTTTACACACTCATTATTATGATATACAACATATTCTAAAGGAGTATATGTTCCATTAATTTTTGATAAATAATAATTAAAATCATTATTTTCTAAAATATAATTTATTGTTTTGGCATCATATTGTTTAATCAATATATTTTTTTCACCTGAAACTTGATTTTTAAATAAAGGTAATATTTGCTTTGCGATAGGATTATCTTCAAAGATTGCAATTGAGCTTTCGCTATCTGCCAGTGTCCGTGCTGTACCCCGTGACAAAGCCCCAGGGTGGGTACCTTGCCGTATTTATTACACGCCCAGGTCACCATAGCATTGGGGTTTGAATAATTGAGAAGTATGCAATCGGGATGTGCCACCTCACGGATATCCTTACAAAATGCGAGCATGGCATCTATACCTCTCTGCCCGTACATAATACCGCCTATGCAAAGGGTATCGCCAACACACTGGTCAACACCGTATTTTAAAGGTATTTCCACGTCTGTTGCAAAGCCCTCAAGCATGCCTATTCTCACACAGTTAATAACATATTTTGCGTCACGAAAGGCTTCTCTCCGATCAAGGGTTGCCTGTATTTTTATGTTAAGCCCGTTTTCATCAATGTCACGCTGACAGAGCTCTGTTACCATTCTGAGGTTGTCGGGGTTTATGTCTGTGAAGGCTACCTCAATATTTTTAAACTCCTCCACGGTAAGTATGTCGCCTAATAGTTGTCTTGTAAAGCCAAGACTTCCTGCTCCTATAAATGCCACTTTAAACATTTTCCGTCACCTTTCTTTATTATTTAAAAAGATTACCGGTCGGAGCAAGCTTTCTTTGTGGTTAGTCCAAAGAAAGCTCACCCCTCCGGTAATTGATTGCGTTTATTTGTTTTCAGTGAGGTACATCTTTATGTCGTCAACACATAATTCGCCCCATCTTTCACTGCCAACAGAGAATGTAATTGTATCAACGGGGTTTTCCTCCCAGTTGTAGCTGTTCTTACTGTTGTAATCAGCAGTGTGGGTTGTTGTTCTGTAGCCGTCATTAACAGCTACTTCAACAGTTTTTTCAGAGGGACTTACCTTAACTGTAACATGATAAAGCGCACCAACCATAAGCGAGTCGTTATAGTCGTGGATATAAGTGCCTGTTTCCGGGTCAAAATAGCCAACGCCCTTGGCATAATCAACCTGCTCCATGCCACTTACATCAAGGTCTCTCGGTATACCCGTACCTGCCACGCCGATAGCACCGCCATTATCGAAAGCAATGGAATTCTTCAGGAAAATTGACGTACCGCGTCCGTTTTCATTTTTCCATTCCGTTCTGTGACGGAACTGATAAGCAGAGGGGTTTTCCTCATCGCCTCTGAACTGAGGAGTTCCGTGAGAAAGGGTAAATCCTATATTGTTGGTGTTGTTCCAGGAAATTTCAGTAATATATCTGAGTGTAAATTCGATAGTGTAATCCTCGCCGTTTGTATCGGGCAGAGCATGGCTTGCCATTATGCCCTCACCACCACGTCTGTAAAGGTGAAGACCTGTGTTACCAAAGGGAAGCTTTGTAATGCCCGCATAGCTGTATTCGTCAAAGGCAACTTCGCCTTCTCCGTTAAAGCCCTTACCAATCCAGCCGTTGAAGGTATCAGGGTTTCCGTCAAGAACAAGGATTTCCTCGCCATCGTAGGAGAAATCCTCTGTAAAGAGGTTTCTTAAGCCCTCGGTAGAGATTGAGTAGTTCACATCAGACAACGGATGCCAGGGATGTTCAATACCTGTGCCCCATGCAAAGAGAGTAATTCTGTCACCCTCTTCAATTGCTGTAGTGTAGTCTATCTCTTCTACAACCTCACTATCACCCATAGCTGAACGGTTGTCAACATCAGCCCAGGGAGAATATGAACCGTCAGGTGTTTTCTTCGGTGCACCTACAACACCTATCTGAGGCACACTTCTTGCAGGAATAACTGCATCAACAGCTTCAAATTTCTTAAGAATTCCGTCCTTGGAATAATGGCCGAATGCCAATTTTGCACTACCGTCACCAATGGAAATGTTTGAAATGGTAAACCTTGCAGTTACCGTAACATCTTCGCCAACGGGGAGCACTTCAAGCTTTTCTCCATCCTCACCAAAAAGTGCAAAGTCTGCAAACATTTCAGGGTCATCCTGTGTTATAAATCCGTCGGTTGCATAGTCGGTCCATACACCTGTCTTGTATTCGTAATTCATCCAGTAACGGTATTCGCCGCTCTTCCACAAAAGTCTGGGACCAAGGTTCTTACCATCTTCGTCCATTTTATAGTTATAAATTGCATTAGGTCTTGCATTGGGAGTGGGCGAATCCTTTGTTATTGCCTCTCTCTTTGTCCAGGTTTCGCCGTCATCGTCACTTTCCCAACGGTAAATTTCGAAAATTTCACCGTATTTTCCGTAGGTGGGAATGGAAAGGAAAATTACATTACCGGGGTAGTTATGGTCAAAGGTAAGACCGCCCGAGTAGCAACGCTCCTGAGTATAATTCTGATGCCACCATTTGCCACCGTATGTAAGGAAGGTTTTTACCCACTCGCCCTTTTCCTTGTCCCAGCGTGCATACCAGTAATAGTGGTGTGCTCTTGTGGCATGCTCAGGGTCAGTATTGTCGTCACCGGGAGCAACGTACCAGTCGGGAAGCTTTCCGCCTTCTCCGGGAGGTGTTGCGGTAATATCGGCATAAACAATGCAGGGCTCGCCCTTTTCGTTGTGTGCAATGTCCCATGTCCAGCCACGGCGTTCAACAAGACCGCTTCCGGGGTTAAAGCTCTGACCTGTCTGCTCGGAGGCATCAAACACTAAAAGCTCAGGGAACGCACCTACCAGGTCAACTGTTACAATACCCCACTGACCGCTTGTTCCGTTAGCACCCTTATCAGCGTATTCTTCCTTGTTTTCAAAAGGAAGGGGCTGAAGGAATCTTCCGTCTGATGTATAAAGGTTCTGGTCTGCAATATCAAGCTCCACATAATAAATGTGATTTCTTGTATCATTGTCGGGATGTGTGGCAGTAAAGGTCATGTAGATTTTATTTCTCTCTACGTCATAATCGTATTTTGTATAGGGTCTTCTGCTGCCGTCTCTTGCACCGCCATCGCCCTTTGTGTTGTTCTTGTAGGTAGTATTTGCAAACTGAGTCTGTCCCATAACTGTTTCCATAACACCGTTTTCATCGGGAATGGAGAACTTGGCTAAGGTAGGCTTCCAGTGAACGCCTCTCCAGCCCATGTAAATCACATCGTTGCCTTCAATGCCGCAATCATCATGCACTGCAAATACCGAAGGATAGGTTGCATTATATGTAGCATTTTCAACCTCTGTATAGCAGTAGTAGAACTGTTCATCGTTCCACTCGGAAATATCCTCAGGATACTTTGTAACACGGTAGTACATATAAGGCTCATTTGTGTGCATGGAGTATACTGCCATAATTCTGCCGTCGGGAAGAACGATTACTGCAGGGTTGTTGTGGTCATCACTTTCAAGCTTTTCGTGAATTACCACCCTCTTGTGTTCACCTGTATTGTGGTCAAGGGAGGAAATAACAATGTCACCGCCGTCTTCAACCCAACCCATGTAGGTTTTATCCTCTTTAAACTTATAGCCGTTATTAGAGGAATACACACCACTTTCAAAAAGCGTTGCCAGGCTGTCACCGGGTTCAATATGTGTACCTGAGGGCTCAACATACCAGTTCCAGCCGCCATTATTTGTAACAACAGTATTGCCATCCGGCGTATATTCAATGTTTTCAACAGCCTTTACGTTTACAACACATTCAGCCTCAAGCTTAAGCTCATCAATCAAGCCTCTTGCAATGTATTCTCCCGCATTGTCTGTATCTACATCCTCTGTATTCCATACCACGGGATAAACAAGGCTTGCACCATTTTCAAATGCTACCTCTACCTCATCGGGAAGTATAATAGATGCATCACCCTGTACAAGATTAACCTCTTCAATTTCACTTACAGTGGCTGCAACAGCATTAACCTCAATATCAAAGCTGTCATTTTCACCCGTTACAACGCTCTTTACGGGCAAAGTGTCAAAATCGGGGATTGCATAAACCTTTTCTCCGTCACCTATTACCTTTACATTCTCTGTATAGGAGGTGCCTGTGCCCCACTTTAAGGTTTTGCTGTTAACCGTATTCCCGTCACATACATAGTTAACCGTAAGGTTTGTAAAGCCGTCAACCCAGCTTTCGTTATGGCTCTTTATAACAGAATTGTCATTCAGAATGCCACTGCCATGGAAGAAGAAGCGGTCAACAGTTGTAATACTGCCACGGAATGCCGCATTACCGTCGGTTACTTCCTTATAAATTCCATCCTCACCTGCAATGTACATTCTGTAGGTTCTGTTTGTCATGTTCAGAGTTGTGTGAAGGTTGTAGGTTTTTCCGGTTTCGCATTGAACACCGCTTGCTCTCCAACCATTGTTGTAATATTCAAACACGTCAATATTCGCGTATCTTAAAAGAGCTGCCGCGTTTCCGAAATCACCCGTTACATCGTTACCGTAGCTTATGAGCTTATTTCCGCCCTCGGTAACTGTAAATTCGCAGTCAAAAACAACATTTCCTGCGCCGTATATGTTGTTAAGCTTATTATAATTTGTAAAAATAGCGCCGTTGGCATCGCCTGCGCCAAGGAATGTGTCGCCCTTACCGTCGGAGGGCAGCACCTCAAATGTAACATCGAGGGAAATATCATTGTAGCTTGCTCTGTAAGTCATGCCATCAAGCTTTTCCCAGGCAACATCAACGGTAACAGTTGTTTTTCCGTCGCTTAAGAGTGCCTCCATTTTTTTGGGAAGAACGGGCTCATCTCCGTCAATTACCGGGAAGAAGCCATCACCTGTAATAAGCTTTTCCATTTCTTCCACTGTATAGAGCACCTCTACAGTGTTTTCACCCAGCTTCAATGTAATATCGTTTAAAGCCTCGCGCACATAAAGCTTTCCGTCTTTAGTGATAACTAAAGGTGCATCCTCCTCGGAAGGAATGTACTTGCCGCCTGCAGCAAGCCTTTCTATCACTGTATTACCAAGCACTTCGCCATCCTCACCCTTTAAGCTGAGGTTAACAATTGCCTGCTCTGCCATTTCAATAGTAAGTGTGGGCTTAACACTTCCGTTCTTACCCTCAAACAGCACCTTTAAAAGCTCGTGGTTTCCGCTGTCCGCAACACGGGTAATGTTGATAAGTGCAAAGGAAATACCGTCATTTACAAGAGCACGGTAATTGTCATTAACGTATTCTGTTACGTCAAATTCATACAAACCCTTACCCGTAACGCTCACTTCATCAAGAATAACCATTCCCTCAGGAATATTGGTAAGCTGTGTAACAACATTATATGCAGGAAGATTGAGCACATCTGTCTCCGTATATGTACTCTCATTCCATTTTGTGTTATCAATAGCAACAAGTGCCACCACGGGGTCTGTCACTGTCACCGCTTCAACACAGTTAACTGTAACCGTAGCCTTTTTTACGGCATATTCCACCCCAAGCTGTTCCTTGGTGAATGCATTTTTCAAATCAAATCCAATGTATGCATTTCTCTGGTTCCAGTTTGAGTGATACACATAAAGTGAATGTGCATCATAGCTTGCCGAAAATGTATCTGTCACGGTTTTTGTATTAACATTTGCTGTTATCGATTTACTTGCATTCAGTACAATACTGCTGCTTTCGGCAAAAACCGTCAGATTCGTGGGCATGCATGAAAATATCATACACAGTACTACAACGAAGCTTACAATTTTCTTTTTCATGTTTTTCCCCTCTTAAAAAAAATTATTCCATACGGCATAAGCTTATGGAATAATATTATCACATAACAAAATCACTGTAAATGCAATTTTATCATCTGTTTATGCTAAATTATCACCTTTATGTTTATCTCTGTACTGTATCGGCGAACAACCTTCAAACTTTCTGAACACCGAGCAGAAATAGCTTGTGTCATTAAACCCTATTCTGCGGGCAATCTGGTCAACAGTTTCGATTGTTGTGGTAAGCAGAAACTTTGCAACGCTTATTCTGTAACGGTTAAGATATACCATGGGGGTTACACCGTATTCTTTTTTAAAAAGCCTTGTAAAGTGGTTTTTCGACAGCTTGCTTTTTTTCACAAGGTCATCAAGCATCAATCCCGTTGTGTAATTCTTTTTAATAAAATCAATTACCGGAGTAAAGCTTCCCTTTTTGTTATCGCCTTCCTCGTTATGATACTTGCTTTTAACTCTTGAACATTTACTCACTATACTTAAAATTTCAAGAATATCCATGGTGAGAGAAAAATCATATTCATAGCTGTTGGTATACGTATCATAAAGATGCTCGTAAATAACCTCCAACCTTTTTCTTTCCTCTTCCTCAACATGCCACACAGAATACTCGCCCATTTCAAAATATTTGGCTGTATCGTAAGCATTCTGCCCGTCAAAAATCACCCAGAGCAATGTCCAGTCCCTGGTTATCGGGTAATATTCATGTGCTGTTTTCGGGCTGAAATAAAAGGCATCTCCTGTTTTAATATCAAACTCCTTGCCGTCCACCGAAAAAACACCGCCACCTGATACACATACTGCCATCTGATGCTGACCGAAGCCTTCAGGACGCAACGTATGTCCATGCCTTGGAAAATGTCCTACCGAATGAAAATATATTGGTAAAAGCTTTGTTTTTTCATCAAGGATATTTATCCCCGTATGCCTAACTCCATCTGTAAATCCCATCAGAACACCTCTTTTTTGCTGTAACTTTTACTTAATTTCAATAAATGCGTCCTTTTCTGTTCTGTTTCCTGCAAAATCCGTTACGTGAATAATTACCGGATAAACACCTTCGTGGGTCACGTCAAGCTCTGTAACATCAGCACTTACAAGTGCACTTAAATCTATACCCGTTACATCCTCCGCTTTTTGGGTAAAAAGCTCTGCCCAATTCACAGCGGATGTGTCGGTATCTATCGGAAGTGACGGAATTTCTTCCTTCAGCTCAAGGACGGGCGGAAGGGTATTGTCCTCATCATAAACATATACGGTAAATTTCTTCTCTGCAGTATTATTATATCTGTCTGTTGCCGTAATTACAATAGCCTCTTCATAACAACCTGCGTTTTCAAAGTCCACATTGGTTGTATCAATAAACAGCTTTCCTTCCATAAACTCGTGCTCTTCATCTGCCGCAGCGGGTGGGTTTGCCTTTAACAAAAGCTTTTCTCCCTCGCGTTTGAATTCATATATTCCGTCTACGTTATCACTTATTGTAATAATCCCGCTCCAGTTAATTTCATCAGCCTTTGTTCCTATGGGGAAAATCACAGGTATCGTGTAATCAATCTGATTTATGGCAGGTGCAACATTATCCACAGCACCTTCTGTTTTCAAAGCCTTTGCCACAAAATCTATTCTGTCGTAAATACCCTTCATCTTTGATTTTAAAGCTACTGTATAGGACGGTGTGTAATAGGTGCATGTAATTTGTGTCATAAGGTATAATATCTCTGCCTGCCGGTGACTTCTTTCCCTTATAGTAGGATTGTATTTTTTCCAGATAATCCTCAAAAACGCTCCAGGTCCACTTTCCCTGCTTGTAAAGGGTATACGGATACAAGGTGTTTCCGTTTTCATCCTTTAAGTCGGGAACAGCTTCAATCATCGTTGCATTATAGCATAAGGGCCAGTCGCCTATACCTGCAGGGCTGGGGCTGAAGAAATAATAATCACCGTACATTTTCGGACGAAGCATCCACTCTGTTTCATCTGTTTCAAAAATGTCCATATACGGCTCCAATGACTGCAGCACATTCTGTCCCAGCACATTTGCCATACTACCCGTTGTTATATTGGCAAGATGACATATGGGGTCACCTGCAAGAACACTCTGCAAAATGTCCTGACCTGAGGAATTGGGCCAGGTTACCCACTGAAGGTCAACTCCGTATTTTTCCATAACAACCTCAAGGGAATGAAGTGCCGCCTGCTCATTGGCAAAGGGCAGATTGCTCTTCCCCGTAACAGGGTTTTTGTACCTGGGGTCATCTCCTACACCGTGAGTTCCGATGTAAATAGTATCTACCGCAGGCTTTACACTCACGTTGCGATCCGCACATCCTGACAGCATCGCTATCATCATTACAGCAAACAAAACCGAACAAATTATTTTTTTATCATTTTCTTCCCTCCATTTGTGCAGGAACATTTTAAAACAGCTATTCAGCACTCTTTGAAAAAGTGTGCCGAATAGCTGTCTGCCTTGACCGCAATTATCTTCCGGTGATTTTCCAACACGCTCTTTAATATAATTTTACCACATAGTAAAATCACTGTAAATGTAACCTTAGCACGCCTCGATGTTGTTTTATCACCATTTCATTGCTTTTCATCCTTCAGCTGTCTGTCCAAAGATGTGTTTTCTGATAATTTATCAGTATTCCTTTTCGCAGGCTTCGCACAAGGGTAACATTTCCTTATCCCAGAGCATAACCTTTACCTTACCATCTGCAGGAGGTGTGAAGGAAAGCTTCTCTTCGCCTGTTATAAGCTTTGTTTCTACGCTGATAAGAGCATCGGAAGCGTCATACACTGCAATTTTTGCAGTAGCCTCTTTTTCTGCAAACACTGTTACGCTGTTGTTGCCGGTAAATTCAATCCTGCCACCCTTAATAATTTCAACGGTTGCCTCAGCCTTAATATCTGTACCTTCTACAGCACCTTCAACATTGAACAAGCCGCCGTAGTAATACATGCCTGCTGTTTCCTTATCCCAGGCTACCAATCTCTCTTCTGTACTGCCGTCAGAAAGAGTTACAGAAACCTTTTCGGGCAATTCTTCCGAAGCCTTTACAAATACAGCTTCTATATCTTCAACATAGTCATTCTTTGTATGAAGCCTTAACACAACAAAGCTCAATGCATCAAGCTCATAAGTAAAGCTTTCTGATGCTCCGCTGAATATGCCACGGGCATCTGCTACATTCAGGGGGTTATCGTGAGAATTTCTTGCTCCCTTACCGCTGCCGGTCAGAACAATTTCAGTAGCATCAGGTGCAATATAGTCCGCATTTTCTATGTTGATGCTGACCACAGCCTCTTTTTCTGCCACGTTAACAAGCTTTACAATTATATCTCCGGACTGTTCATCAACGGAAACTGTTGAATATACGTCGCTTGTATGAAGAGCAATATTTACGGAATGGATAAGCTCATCATTAAGATAGCAATACATCCAGTCTCCTTCAACTCTGATTGAGATGTCATACCACTCGTTGGAATTTATTCCACCTGAAACGTTGCTTGTTATTGTGCTCTTAGCACCGTTTACAACTCTCTGTACCGCATGGCTTGTATTGCCCCAGCCACCGATATTCCAGAAAATATAGTTACTGCTGTCAACATACTGTACGGGAATGAGGAAGCCCTCGTTACCTGAAGTTTTCTTTGCCTTAAGGTTTAAGGTGTAGTTTTCAAAGGGTACCTCGCCCACTCTGAAAGCACCGTTAACGCCCGTATCGCTCTGAGTCATAACACCATCTTCAACAGCCCATGTACCGGACACGTTTTTATCCACTGCTACGTTAACAATTTCTCCCGTTTCAATATCCTCTACAGTAACATCCTTGAACTGTGCCGCTGTAGACCAGGTGCCTGCACCCACATTGTAAACGGGCTTATTATTTTCTTCAAGCTCATTTTTAACAGTATAGCTTCCGTTATGCTCCGAGAACATTTTCTGAACATAGTAGTCAGGAGAACCGTAAACAGAGGAATTATTAAACCAGATAAGGTTAGGTGACCACTGATTAGCTCCCGTCTTTGCAAGAAGCGGTGCATAGCTTGCCAGCTTTACAATGTCGGCATTTCTCTCCAGACCTGTCATATAAGCAGCCTCTGCCAATGCAGCATAAAGAGTGTTGCCATATGTACCGTTAGCTGCATATTCACCTGCAAATACACTGAAGCCCTCTCTGTCATATCTATCATAACGGTTTACGTTAGAAAGGAACCACTCAGGTGCACGGTAATAATGCTCGTCTACAGCATATGTAAAGTTTTCTTCACCATTGTGTGTTTTAAGCCAGTTCCATGCATTGTCGTAATGTGTTCCGTCCGCCGAAGGCCCTGATGTGGAAATAAGCTTAATATCGGGATACAGCTTATGGATTTCCTCTTCAAAGGCTTCATAACGCTCAAAGAAGCGGTTTTCGGCTGTATACCACTGCTCATTACCTATACCTAAATATTCAAGGTTAAAGGGCTCGGGGTGTCCCATTTCGGCACGGATAGCCGCCCACTCGTTAGTTTCGGGGTCACCATTTGCAAATTCAATCAGGTCAATAGCATCCTGAATATAAATGTTGTACAAATCTTCCCAGCTTGAAATCTCGCCTGACTGATACTGACAACCAATACCAACACTTACAACGGGCAGAGCCTTTGCACCGATGTCTTCACAAAGGAGGAAGTATTCATAGAAACCTAAGCCTAAGGTCTGACAGTAATCGTATGCATTATTGCCCGTCTGCCAGCGGTTCCAGTTTTCGCGTCTTTCCTCAACGGGACCTATAGATGCCTTCCAGTCATAACGGTTATCAAGATAGTAGCCTTCTACCACGCAACCGCCGGGGAAACGCATGAATGCAGGATGCAAATCATAAAGCATCTGAACCAGATCTTTTCTTAAGCCGTTGTTTCTGCCGTTAAAGGTATCCTGACTCATAACGGAAATCATATCAAGGTCAATTGTACCTTCGCTTTCAAAGGAAAGCTTAACCCTTGCATTTTCCGATGCTTCTTTTACCAGAAGTGTATTCTTATACTTTTCAAAGTCCTTTGTATTAACCTTTATGTCGCAGGAGCCCAGAGTCTTGTCTCCATCAACTATTGAAACCTTTACAACTCCGTTATATTCACCTCTTGCAAAGAAGCTCACGTCAAATATTTCGCCTTCCTTTGCATTGAAGCCGCCATAGCATTCGTTTGAAAGTGTACTTCCATTTTTGGTCTTAAGGCGGATATAGGTTGTATTGTTTTCATTGAGCGGATTTTCCGACAGATATTTCTCCTCAGCACCTGATACGCTCCATGCCGAAGAAGGAATTTTTGTATATGCTTCGCCTCTGTCAGGGTTACAGTGTGCCGCTTCAAAGGAACGGTTTTCTACAACCTCGCTGTATAAACCGCCGTCTGCCGCATAGTTGATATCCTCATAAAATACGCCGTACATATCAGGATTAATGTCAACACCCTTTTCGTTAAGGTCAACATTAAGCGTGTAGGTTTTAATTTCATTAGTGGGAAGGTCAACCTTACCGTACTTTTCAAAAAGCTTATTAAGCTCTCTTTCGGAAATAGGTATTACATAGCCGTGTCTGGGTGTAAAGTCGAAGGAATATTCGCCCTTGCTTGCCCACAGCTGAGTATAGTTTTCAAAATCTGTAGTTTCCACCAATGCATAACGGCCTCCGTTAAAGGGTGTGCCGTCTGCTGCAATAACCCACTTGTCCTCACCTATAATCTGCCAGATATTGCTTCCTTCAACTGCCATGGCTACGCCGCCTTCAGTATACATGGGAAGCTGTCCGTCATCATACTTTGTTTCAGCATGAATCCATGTGCCGCTTATTGTTTTACTTGTGGCAACTCTCTTGCCGTCGTAATACATAATATATTCATCGTGGAATTTGTCATACACAATGTCACCGTCGATAGCACCTGCATTTGTTCCGGCAGGTTCATCAAGCATAAGCTCAACATCTGTATATGTGGATGCATCACACAAATCTGTTGCATAGTTACGGTACATTATTGTTCCGTAAGGCGTTCCGGGAATGCTCATTGCAAGATAAATCATGTAAGCTTCCTTTTCGGGACACCAGATTACCTGAGGTGCCCATGCACGGGTACATCCTGCAGATGTGGGGAAATTGCGATAGTTTATCCATTCCTTATCAACAATATTGATAAGGTCAGGTGTTTTGTAAACCACAATTGCATAGTTGCTTGACCAGCCCAAGCTGGACTGCATATCTGTTGCAACAATGTAGTAATAGCCGTCCTCACCCTTCATAATAAAGGGGTCACGGATACAGCCTGTGCCTAAATCGCTTGTTAAAACGCTGTTTCCGCCGTTTAATGCACGGAAATTATAGCCGTCACGGCTTACACCGTAGAAAAGCCTTTCCTGGCTTGCGCTGTTACCGGTGAAGTATGCAAAAAGGTATGCGCTGTCCTCTTCCTTTTTAAGAACAGTGAACTCATAGGTTCTTTCTGCTGTCAGTTCACCAAGTGTAAAGGTTGCTGTCATTGTGGCAGTCTGATCTGTATCGCCTCTTGTAATAACACCCTTATGTGTAATTACCTTTGTGTCAGAAGACTTCCATTCTATCTTACATCCGCTTTTTTCTCCCAATTCGGGCAACATAAGATTTGCAGTTGTTTCCTTTGGATTAATAAAGCTTACCGCATCAACATCAGCATTAAAGAGCTTTTCAATGCCGTTCAATGCTCTTATTTCATCTTCCTCAAGCATACGATTATAAACCCTCACATTATCAAATTTACCCTTAAAGTATTTATCTCCTGAATAGGTGGATTTACCTAAATTCACACTGAGGTTGCTGCCTAAATGGTAAAGGGTCTTTGTTGTAGCCGTTTCACCAAGAAGAACACCGTCAACATAAAGCTTAAGGGTTTTACCGTCACCGGTAATTGTATAATTACTCCATCTGTTTATGTTGTCTTCCACACTTACATCTACCGCTTCCTCATAGGTATTTGTAGTAATTGTCTGTGCAAGACGTATACTGTCACTTCTTGTACGAAGGAACAGATATTCCTGATTATTATCGCCTATGGCAAAGGCAAAGAAAAATCCTCCCTCGGTTTCGTTATATATATCCATCGAAACCGTAAAGTTTTCTCTTCTGTCAAAAATGCCCTTTCCCAAAGAAGCATATGTTCCCGTTGTGCCGTCAAGGGCGAGTACTCCGTTTTCACATTTTGCATTGCCGTAAAGGGTGAGTGTTTCATCCTTTCCGTCAAACTTGTATTCCAAAACTTTATTATTATCAGGAAGCGGACCCCACTTTTCCATTATTGCATCGTATTCTTCCTGTGTAACAGTAAGCATAACGCCGTGCTTCGCACCTGTAGGCATTTTAAAGCCCTGTGTCAGACGTGTAAACTGACCTGATGCAATATCCTCAGATATAAGCGGGAAAAAGCCCACGCCCTTGTTGGGTGTTCTGTAGCCGTCAAGCATTAAGCAATACTTTCCGTCAATCATTTCAAAAATTGCAGGACCTTCAACGCCAAGTATACCTTCAATGTTACTTCCCACACGGGTGTACTCACCTAAAACAGAGTCACTTACTTCCATAAATACACTTACGTTGTCTTCTCTCTTTGTAAAGCGGTAGTATCTTCCGTCACTGCCCCTTACCATGCTTGTGTCAATAACTGTGAAGCTCTTGCTTCCGTCTACAAACACCTTAGGTTCACTGAATGTAACAAAGTCACGGGTTGTAGCGTAATAAACGCTCTTTTTACCTTCGTTTGTCAGGTCACTTGAAGACCAGTAAATAACATACTGCTTGTTTTCTTCATCATAAATTGCTTCAGGTGCCCAGGTACAGCCCATATCATCGTTACTTACCTGTATCATTCTCTGCTCTGACCAGTTAACAAGATCGTCACTTTCCCAGAACATTAAGCTCTTACTGCCACGGTTTCCGTAATCATTCCATAAACCGCCGTTTGCATCAAGGTCAGTTGCCATCAAGTAGAATTTATCCCCCTCATAGGAGCGGATAATATACGGGTCACGGAGACCCTTTGTACCCATATCCGATACAAGCACGGGATGGTTACCGTTCAGGTCACGCCAGTTAAGACCGTCGTCACTGATGGCTAAATGTATCTGCTGAACCTCCTGCTCACCGTTTACACCGCCACGGAAATATGCGTAAATATAACCAACCTTTTCCTTCTTTTCGGGCTTTGCTTTAACAATAAGCTCAATTTCTCTTTCTCTCTTAAGGCCATTCTTTTCTGCAACAAGGGTAAGTGTAACCTTCTTGTCTGCATCGCCTCTTGTTACAATACCGTCATTTGTTACTGCCTCATTGTTACTTGTCCATGTAAGCTTTGCACCATCAATTTCCAAAGGAAGACTAATATGTCCTTTTACATTGTCTGCATTGGGTATTTCAACACCGTTAATAATCGATTCAATTTCAAACTCTTCCCCTGTAGTGTTTTCACCACGTACATATATAGTTGCAGTTACATCCCTGAACTCACTCTTTAAGTATCTTTCTGCTGTCATATAAAGCACAGGTGTGCCGTCGAAGGCATAGTGCACTGTTCTCATAGTGCCGCTTCTTGTGCCACCGTTGGGCTTCATGTGTGTCACCAAAACATCTCTGCCGTATTCATCACGGGTGAATGCATTATGTCCGGGGCCAAATTCACCTGCTACATGCTCGCTTGCAAGTATGGGATAGCCCGTTGTATGCCAACTGTTCACGTCAAGCAAATCAGCACCCTCGTCAGCTGTGAGAAGACCCACACAGTATGTATTGTTAACACCTGCACCGGAGAAGGTCAAAAACAGCTTTCCGTCGTGCTTGAGCATAAAGGGACCTTCGTCAACTGTTGTGGAATTTCTGTCCCAGCCAAAATCAGGAATACGTATAATAACAGGGTCGCTTGTTATTTTCGCGGGGTCAGAAGGATTCATTTCTGCAATCACAAGGTAGCTGTTACCGTTACCAAGGCTTGTGATAGGTCTTTCAGCCCATACGTAATAATGCTTGCCTGCAGCTTCAAAATATGTCATGTCAAGGGTAATACCCTCATTTATAAGATTGCTGCCGTCCTTTTTTGTAACTCTTACGGGTGCTTCCCAGTCATTTATATTCATAGGGTCACCGGTACATTTCATAACTCTTGACTGAACTGCATTCCAGCTTCCGGTTGTACTTGAAGCAAACAAGCAGTACAACTCACCACCAATTACGTGGAGCTCGGGTGCCCAGTTACAGCCCGAATGGTCACCTGATGAAGTGTGCTTGAAAATAAGCACCTCTTCTGCATCCTGCAAGCCTTCCAATGTATCGCTTTCACGGATATATAAGTCAACCTGCCCGCCTGTTTCATTAGTTGCAATAAAATAGTATTTACCGTTATACTTTATTGCCATGGGGTCAGCTTCACCGTAAAACATGGGGCTGGGGTATTCTGCAACAGCCGCCTTACCGGAAACCTTGTAAACGCCCATTTTTGTAACGTCAACAGCCTTTAAATCCTCCTCATCCCATTCTACGGGTATCTGTGCCACAGAGCCGTCGGAATAGTTTGCAGTAAGAGTGGGAAGCGTGGAGAGTGCCTCGCCCTGCTTTACGTTTACATTTACAGGTTCAACCGAAACATTTTTAACCTCTCTCAGTTTTTTTGTAAGGTAATCCAACTCGCTGTCTGTAACGGGGAAAATACAGCTTGCACCGGGGAACTCATCAACCAATACTCTGTCAACAGTATCATAACCATCAACCTTTTCGGCTGTGCCTACCACCGTAAAATCAACAAGGTTGTCTGTTTCCCATAATGTAAGGAATTCATCCTGCACCCCGCCATCTGTGGTGCATCTTGCAGCAACACCGATTTTACCGTTGTCTTTTCTGTATATATAAGGCTTTTCAAGCACCGTTGTTGTGCCTGCAGCTGTTCCGTCATCAAGATCAGCCTTTGCAAAAAGCACACCTATACCGAAATTAAGCTTTTCCCAGCCATCCTCTGTCTTAAGAGCCAGATGCATGCTTTTTCCTAAAACAGCAGCATCCTGTGTTGTATACGCCAATATGTAGTTTTCTTTTGTTCCCATTACCATAACATCAAAATCCTTACTTATTCCGTTTACCGTTGCTGTCAATGTTTTATATGTTGTTTTATCTGTTTCTTCAATTACACTTTCATTCCATGTAACCTTCTGTCCCAGAACTTCATCAGGAAGTGTATAGCCTGCCTCTAAGTTATAGGGAATTTCTATATTGCTCAGATAAAACTCTTCGTCCTTTTCCCCTGCAGTAATTGTAAGAACAGGCGAATTGAAGTTAACGATACCGTTTGTTTTATAATAGCCTTCTTCACTTCGGCAGGTGATGTATAAGCCGAGAGTTTGTTTACCCTCGTTTACAACCTCAGTAATATCAAGCTGAGGAGATGCATTTTCTGTCAAGGTATCAAATACTCCTAATACCTTTCCGCCTTCCCAGGCTACCTTCAGGGCTTCGCTTGTACTGCTGCCCCCTGAAAGGGAAACGCTGTTTATAGCCTCGCCGTCGGCTTCAATAATTGTTACAACCGGGGCTTGTCCCGAAACTCTGCCGTTATTAAAGGTCATGTCGGCTTTGAGTGTTGCTAAAATCAAAGCATCCTGACCCTTATATTCCATAACCTCATCGGGGATTTCGAACGACATAAAGCACGCTCTGTAATCGCCCCAGCTTACGGATGTGGGCAAACCTCCGTTCTGTGCATTAGTGGTGTAATTCCAGCTGAATGCTTTTGTTGCGGCTACTGACATAGTTGTTGTTTCAGCAAAGCTCACAACAGGTAACATTGATAAAATCATAATCACCGTCAATAAAATAGAAATTAATCTTTTCATATTGTCCCTCCTGCAATATTTTATAATACTATTATAAATACATATTTTCCCTTAATCAATTACTTCACGTACTTTTTTCTTGCACTTTTGTCCGCATCGTGCTATAATGCTTTTTGGTGATAATATGAAAAGTATTTCTTTTATTAATGCAGGCTATAATGTAGCCGAACCCCGAAGGCTCCATTTTAAATGG
Organism: Clostridia bacterium; assembly: GCA_017440585.1. Lineage (GTDB taxonomy): Bacteria > Bacillota > Clostridia > UMGS1883 > UMGS1883 > RGIG1927. The sequence goes on from JAFSGW010000051.1 coordinate 17,858, forward strand.
GCTCTCAATCAGTATGCATTTTTATATTTTCAGGGACCCGTGATGGTTTCGGGAAAGGAATACGGCTCAGGAAGCTGTATTCTCTATAAAACCGGAACGCCCCACGACTATATAACACTTAAAGGCTTTGTCAACAGCTATATAGGCTTTAATGCCCCGGACGAAATCTTCTCTCTTCTTGACATTAAGCTGGACAAGGTTATTTTCCCCAATAACTGCGATGAAATAAATGACATTCTTTTCAATATTTGCCGTGAAAATTCCATGGCAGAGCACGGCTACGAAATATCATTAAAGGCACGTATTCTGGATTTGCTTGTAGCTATCTCAAGAGGAACAAACCCCGACTATAAAACTCATAAAACATCAGATATCAAAAACCGTATAAGTGTTGTAAGAAGTGAGTTTTTATCCGATATTGTCTCACCGCCCGAGTTTGAAACTCTTCTTATAAAGCACGGTTTTTCACGTACTCAGGGCTTTAAATACTATTCTCAGTTTTTCCACTCCTCTCCCAAGGAGGACTTAATCTGGGCAAGGCTTGAAAAATCACGTAACCTCATGAAGCTCAATCCCGACATGAAAATATATGAAATAGCAGAGCAGTGCGGTTTCTCCAACATTCCTCACTTTTTCCGAATTTTTAAAACCCGTTACGGGTGCACTCCCAAGGATTATATAAATGCCCTAAAGCTCGACAACGAATAATAATTATCCACCCGGCAAAATTGATATACTCCCCTTAGAGTAGACACTTGAAATAACAAAAGATTTCAAGACTATTCTAAGGGGAGTTTTTGCGTGAGTAAAAAGAATTAATTTAGTTATGAAGAAAAACTGTATGCAATGCAGTGTTATGAACAAGGGAAAAGATCTTTTAGGGATATATCTATTGAAATTGGTGCCGGAGAAAGCACGGTGAAAGACTGGTGGATGATATATCAATCTCAAGGCTTCGAAGGATTGAAGAGGCGATGTTCTCATAAACAATGGGACAAAAACATAAAAATTGCAGCTGTTGAAGATTACCTTTGCGGAAAATACTCATTAAGAAGTGTATGTATGAAGTATAAAATTTCTGATACCGGTATTGTATATATTCATCGGCATTGCCTTTTTGGAACCACGCCACTATGCGTGGTTTTCGTTTACACACAAAAGCGTCGCAGACATTATGCTGCGACGCTTTCCCTGCAAAATATTCTATTTAATGGTGATTACATTTACACTGTGAGGTGCAATCTTAACCTTCATACCCTTCTTATACTCCCCTAAAGCTTCATCTATAACCATAATTTCAGTATGGTCAACATCGTTGTAGGAGTCACAGCTTTCACCGCTGATATAATGCTTTTCAACCATACCTTCACAGTCAAAATTAAGTTCAATTTCCTTTTCTGCATCCTTGCTCTTATTTGCAACCGCAAGAGCGTAGCTACCCGTGTCCTTAAAGTATGTAACTGTAAGGTCAATATCCTCATCAAAGTCCTCATACCAGGAATCAAGCACTGTTTCCCCAAGGTACTTTACATAAAGAAGGAAAACAAAATATGTGCTTCTTAAAACTATTCCGTCCTTGTGAGTGCAGATACATCCGCGTGTATTAACAACAGGTGAAAAGTTTGCCATTTTTACAATATCACAGTTGTTCATACACATATTCAGAAAGCATGCCGAGAACACGGCATCAGCCATTGTATATTTTGTGTTATCGTCATTTTTGTCACGGGGATACAGATAGTCTTCCTTTGTAAGCCCCTGAACTGCACCGTGCATTTTGGGATGATACCATTCTCTGAGGTTCCATTCGTCAAAGGCTATCTTAATTCGGTCCTCAAGTCCAAGAGCTGTCAGAAGTCCCTTTACCTTCTTTACCTGATTGTCAAGCCCTTTTGTTTTTTCCATAGCTTTTTCATAGCTGCAGAAGTCGTTTGTTTCGTGTATATGGTCCCAGTAGCCGTGAAGGGACATCCATCCTATATAATCCTTCGCATGGCGTAAAAGATTTAAATTCCAGTCAACATCGCCAAGTGCTGCAGAGGAAAGCTCAATTGTGGGGTCAACATGCTTCATGAGCTTTGCCGCTTCAACACTCAGTCTGCCCCATTCAGCAACAGATTTTGCACCCAATTCCCAGCTTCCGTAGTTTTCGTTGCCTATGCTCCAGTACTTAACGTTATGAGGCTCTTCAAAGCCGTTTGCCTGACGCATGGAGGCATACTCGCCCTCGTTTTTAAGGTTGCAGTATTCCACCCAGTCACTCATTTCTTCAATGGTGCCCGTGCCTGCATTTGTGCAGATGTAAGGCTCACAGCCTATTTTTCTGCAAAGCTTTATAAATTCATCTGTACCAAAGGAGTTATCGTCCTCAACCCTCCAGGTTTTGTCAAACACCTTCGGACGGTTTTCACCAACACCCTTCTTCCAGTTGTAGGTAGATACAAAGCAGCCACCTGGCCAACGGATAATTGGGGTTTCAATGTCCTTTAACGCCTTCAGAACGTCTGTTCTGAAGCCGTCCTCATCCGAAAGAGGATTGGAAGGGTCGTACACACCTTCATAAATCTGACGATGAAAGTGCTCTAAAAAGTGGCCGAAAAGCATAGGTGACTTTTCACCTGTCTGTTTGTTTTTGTTTGCATAAAATTTCATAATCATCACCCTATTTCTATAATTTTCCACTTCTGGCTGTTGCCGTTATGAATGCTGTTCTGAATAATTTCACTGCCGTATTCATCCATGGGAAGCTTTCTTCCTCTCGCAGTTATGTAATAGCCGTCACCCATGTATTCAACGGAAAACTTCTGGTTATCACCGTTGCCCGGATCCCATACTATAATTTCCACACCTGCGGCCATGCCGTGGTTGTAAATATCAATGTTTTTTTCCGTGGCAGCCACTCTTATGTGATAAAAGCCCTGAACGTCGGATTGTACAAAGGTAAACTTCTGGTTTTCAGCCTGTGTAAAGGCTCGTAGCCGTCACCAAAGCTTGTGGAGGTTTCTCTGCTGGTGTTCTGGGGGTAAAAATCTGTCCTGGCTCTCATTTCGCCTGTAGCACCGTCAAATACTGCAAGCCACAATGGACCTTCAAGGTTTCTGCCGCCGGCATCTCTCCAGTCCTTTGTAATATCACCTATAATATTTCCAACACCATCTGTTGTACCGTCAGAAATACGGGTTGCTACCTCAGCCTTTCCGTCTTCATCAAAGTCATAAACCAGAAACTGAGTATCATGAGCACCTGCACGGATATTCACACCCATGTCAACTCTCCACATAAGTGTACCGTCAAGCTCATATGCATCAATAAATACCTTACCGCTTTCACCGCCATGGGCAGCATCCTTCAGGTTTGAAGGGTCCCACTTTAAAACAATTTCCCATTCACCATCGCCGTCAAGGTCACCAACAGATGCGTCACCGGGCCGTAAGAGGGCGGAAATGTAATGTCGTATACTATTTTTTCAATGCTCTCGGGAACAGGTTCCTTTTTTTCTTCAATATAGAACAAGGAAGCATTTTCCTTCTTTTCAATAGTTACACGGGCATCCGCACCCTTGCCGATTGCAACGTAAAGATTGCTCTGTTCACCCTTTATGTAGTAGCCTTTGCCTTCCTTTTCAAGCATAAACCTCTGGTTGTTGCTGTTGTTATAAGCATAACAGCCCAATGTACTGCCGGGGTCAACCTTCCAGTTTTCTACGTCAAGGCATTTGCCTGCCTCATCAATAAGAACAACATAACCGTTTTCACGGGGGAAATTTGTCCACTGATGACCTAAAGGTATAGTGTCGTTTTCAGACGTGGTAATATCTACATACTTAAGCTGTGCAGGCTCATATGTATAAGGAGTGGGAATAGAAATGGGAACCTCAAGATAATTCTTGCCCCAGGACATTGCCGGTGTTGAATTAACCATATATTCCGCAGTACCGTCTGCACCAAAATCTGTGTAATTGGTAACATCTGTTGTGGCAACAAGCTTGCCGTTACGATAAATGTTGTATTCCTCTTCACCCTCGTAAGGCCACGACAAAAATACACCCTCGTCCGTCTTCACGGCAACGGGCATGTTCGTAACCTCGTGGTGAGTTATGCCTGTATTTTCCGGCATAACAACCATAGCCTGAGCAGGAATTGTCAGAACAATAAATGCCAGAATCAAGCTGATAATTTTTTTATTGTAAATACCTCCCTTTAGTAGAACCACTGTTTCTCTATTTAAAATTATAAATCTCTTTATTTTTCACATCAATCTCTTCTTGTACTTTTTTATTGCTTTTTTGTACGGCTCACTGTTATTCACAACGTAAATAATAATTACAGCGTGACATAAAAAAATGACGGAAACAACCCCGTTCCCGTCATTTTTTGTTCAGCATTAATTTCCGAATAATAAAGGAAGAGCAGTGTACAAATACTTTTCAATGCTCTCGTAGCGGTGCACTCCGCCCTCTTTCACATTCCACGCCAGGTTTCCTGCTTCTTCGTTCCTTGTAAGCTTAAATTCCTCAAAGCCTTCCATGGCCTCTATCTGACCTTTCATTGCGGCATACGCCACATCATCCGTTCCCGTTACGGCGTATATGAAAAAGTTGTCCTTATACTTTGATTTTTTCACAACCTCAGAAAGAAGCTTCGCCGTTTCAACGGCACTCTTCCCGCCGCCGTATTCTTCCACCGCCCAGCAGTCACCGCTTATGGGCATAAAATACTTGAAATTCTCAAGGCTTTTTATCAAAACCTCCCATACGCAGGCAGAGCCCATTGAGAACCCGCCAAACATTCTGTACTCTCTTGAATTTTCCATGTCGTACACTTTTCTGTTATATTTCTTTTCCACTGCAGGCATTAAATCCTCCCGGAGCTCATCGGGGAATTTTTTAACATGCTCATAGGCAGACTTTATACTGCCGTCTGTTCCTCCCGTATAAAAGGTGGGCGTAACAACAATCAGAGGCTTAATAAGCCCATCCTTGATCATATGGTCAAGCATGTTTTTCAAATGCCCTTCTCTGCCCTCTCCGAAGAAATAGCTCTCTGCACCGTCTCCCCCTCCGTGCATAAAGTAAAATATGTCATATGCCTTTTTCTCATCATAGCAAGGTGGAAGATATACATATGCATGCTTTTCTGTATTGTCCCCGTCCGCTTTGGCGGTATAGAATATTTTTTCAATTACTCCTCCGTCAATTTCCGCTCTGTAATTTTCGGGAACATCCATTATCGCCTTATTAAAGTCCATTTTTTATCTCCTCCTCAAAAAAATTGTCGCATATATTCTTTATTTTGTCAACACTTTATGGTATACTGAAAAACACGGAGGTGGCAGTATGTATTTATCAATTAAACGAGACGGTTTAGCACTTCACGGAAGGCTCGATGCACCAAAGCTTGATTCCTTCCCCGTTGCAATTATATTCCATGGCTTCGGCGGTTCAACAGATGATTTTCCCGAAAGCAATTTTTCACGTATCGCAAAAAGCCTTGTTGATTGTGGCATAGGTGTTATACGCTTTGATTTTAACGGGCATGGAAAAAGCGAAGGCAATTTCACCAACATGAACATATTCAACGAAATCAACGATGCAATTGCCATTCTGGAATATGTAAAGGGGCAAAGCTATACAGAGGGCATATACCTTATCGGTCACTCCCAGGGCGGTGTTGTTGCAGGTATGACAGCAGGGCTTTATCCCGACATTGTTAAAAAGCTTGTGCTTTTAGCCCCTGCAGCATCCCTTAAAACAGATGCTCAAAAGGGTCGCTGCTTTCACAACATCTACGATACCAATAACATTCCCGATGCAATCAATGTTGACGGTATCCACAATGTAGGCGGCCATTACTTCCGTATTGCTAAAAATCTGCCCATTTATGAAATAACAAAAAACTTTACCAATCCCACCTTGGCAATATGCGGGCTCAGGGATGCCGTAGTTTCAAGACAGGCAATCCAACAGTATAAAAAAGAGCTCACCAATTGCCGTATTGAGTATATGGATGTTGACCACGGCTTAAACGGAAATGAAACGGACAGAATGATAGAATTGATTGCAGAATTTCTCTCCACGGAGCCATCCATGCCAAAGCTTGATGATGTTTTCTCCATCGATGTTAAAATAACTAACACCGAAGAGGTTAAAGCCTCCCCCGTTTCCGCACGGATTGTGTCCTTTACGGGCTTTTGCAATTCACCTCTTTTTAAAGGCGAAATTGTTTCTGGCGGAGCCGACACACAAATCATTACGGAAAATACCACCATGCTTTCCGCACGCTACATATTAAAAGGTACTGACTTTACCGGTACTCCCTGCAGCATTTTTATCGAGAACAATGCTGCAAGCCTTCCTGATAGTGAGCTTATAACCACACCAAAGGTTTTAACCGACAGCTCCGCACTTAAATATTTAGAGGAAGCAAAGCTTTCAGGTTCCATTATCCCTACCGACAATGGAGTTAAAGTTATTATAAAAAAGTATTCTTAATGCAAAAACACTGCTTTCATCACCGAAAGCAGTGTTTTATACTTTATGCTTTTTTCTGTACTGATGAGGTGTTTCCTTCATGCGTCTTTGAAAGTTTTTAGAAAAATAAGTATAGGAGTTATACCCAACCTCATAGCATATTTCCGTTGCCGATAAATCTGTATTGCGGAGCTTATCGCAGGCATCGTTTATTTTAAGAACATTGATATATTCCGAAACGGTTATGCCCATTCCTTCTTTAAAAAGCCTGCACAGATACGACTCGGTTATGTAAAACCTGTCACTCACCTCCTTAATGCTCTGCACCTTCGAAAAATTAAGGTTTAAATATGCAATGGTGGAGCCTAAGGTTGAGTTTATACTTCTTGACTCCCCTCTCTTTCCTTCGGGAGCATTGTTTATTATAAGAAGCAGCTCTGTAAGCAGCCTGAATATTTCTTCAAGGTTTTCTTCTTTTACAGCTGTTTTTTCCAAACGATATGCTATCCTCCTCGCCCTTTTTAATTCGTCGCGTGAAGGTGCAACCAATTTTTGCGAAAAGCATTTCAAGAGTGCATTCTTTGCGCCATCTGTCAGAAACATATTCAAAAAATCATCATCAAAATATATAACCATCCTTTCATGCTCGCTCTTTGAATAGTTGCCATGCGCAATTTCCTTATCCGCCAGAATAATATTAGCATTATCCGTTGCTATCATTTCATCGCCAATAAGCAAGGTCATCTGCCCTTCAAGAGGTAAAAATATTTCATATGCATGGTGATAATGGGGTGTACCCATACTGTGTTTTTTTGAAAACTTCTTACGCTCTACACTAAAGCCTTTAAATTCTGAATATACACTTTTCATATCATCACCCTAAAAGTAGAATATATCAATATAGTTAACTTTTCAAGTATATTTTCAAAAAAAGTTGGAGCTTTTTAATCTTTTATTTTTTATAATTAAATCAGAATATTATAAGGAGGGCTTTACCATATGAAAAAGTTATTTTCCGCAATACTCATTTTATCATTTCTGCTTTCGTTTTTCCCCGTAATAACCGGTGCAGAAGAAACACCCTATACAACCATCTTTTCCTGGAATTTTACCACAGGAAAGAAATACACCACTACCATGGTGTCAGGTGCATGTGCCACATCTGTCAGCTGGGGTGACTACCGCAGCGGCTTTATGGTGTTCCCCATCCCCGAAAATATCGATTCTGATGAATGGGTTATTACAGACAGTGCAATGGTTTTCAACAATGGCCGCCAGTCAGGTCAGGCACCTAATGTAACAATACGCCTGCTGGATGGTGACGAATTATATGATATCTATAATAAACATAACCGGGGTACATATACCGACTCTACTGCAACCGCTATGCTTTCAGCCCTCTGCAAAAGTGCACGAAGCATAGGCTCCTTTGACACTCTTTCAAGCAATACGAGTTCGCGCCTTTATATAGGCGACACTATGAAAACCGCAAAGAGCGAAGGTAAAAGCTACATTGGTTTTCACCTTACCTGCCGTGAAGAAGATGGCGTATTAAACGCAGGTATTGTGAACTTTGTAGAGCCCACACTTTCCGTCGCCCCCGAAATTGAAGAGGTTATCAATCTTGACATTACCATTTCTCCCCAAACCTTAAAGGAAGCTGAAACAGTTACACTTGCACCCACCCTTTCCCCCTTCGGTGCAAGTATAACAAGCGTTGTTTCAGACGCTCCCTCCATTGTATCGGCTTCCTTTAAGGACAATCGTATTACACTCACAGGCAATAAGCAGGGCTTTGCTACAGTCACTGTAATTATTTCATACGAGGATAAAACTATGGACAAAGCATTTTCCGTATCGGTAGTTTCTGCCGACAGCTACGAAGTACCCGCTTCGGTTACAATTTTTGATACAAACAGCTTTGCACCCATCATTATGGACAATGTCTATTCCGACACACGTTCATATAACCGGATAAAGCGTGCCGCCAATGACTTAAGACACGACACGGCACTTCTTACAGGTGTAATTTCAGCATCTGACATTCCCATGGATGACGACTTGGATAAAAAACTTGCACGCCTCACCGATACTGCTATCCCCGAGATTGCCTCCTCTGCAAACGCAGAAAATGCAATTATTATAGGCAATATTGAAGAAAGTGAGATTGTTCAGTCCCTCATTCTTTCGGGCAAGCTCACTAAAGCTTCATCCATAAAGGGCAACTGGGAAGGCTTTGTAATAGAAAAGGTTAAAAGCCCCCTCCCCGGTATTGAAAACGCAATTGTTATCGCAGGCAGCGACACACGAGGCACAATCTACGGTATATATCACCTTTCCGAAATGATGGGGGTTTCCCCCTGGTATTGGTGGAGCGATGTAGCAATCGACACAAAGTCCTCCTATACCTTCTTTGACGATATTGTAACTGAAGGTCCAGATGTTCAATACCGTGGCATTTTCATAAACGATGAAGAGCATTTTGTGGAATGGTGTGAGCACCACTTCCCGAATGATAAAGCAATGGACGGCACTAATGTAAACGGCCCCAATAAATATATCTACAACCATATGTTTGAGCTTTTACTTCGTTTAGGAGCTAACACACTCTGGCCGGCAATGCACGAATACACAACCGCCTTTAACTATGATTTGGATATCGACTCTATCCCCTTTAACGCAAAAGCTGCGGCAGAATACGGCATTGTAATGAGCTCCTCTCACTGCGAAATCATGCTCCGGAACAACGTTGGCGAATGGGAGCACTGGTACAATCAGAACAAGTCAAAGTACAACATTCAGGGCTCAAATTATTCCAACGCATATGACTACACCTTGAATAAGGAGGCTATCCTTGCCTACTGGAAGGAACGACTTATATCCAACAAGGATTTTGAAAGCATTTTCGTGTTAGGCATCCGCGGTGTGCATGATGGTGCTCCCAAATATGCAAACCTTTCAGGTGCAGGCTACGGCTCAGGTAACGACGGCATCGTTAATATGATGAAGGACGTTATCACCGAGCAGCGTAAAATGATTAAGGAAATTTACGGCAGTGAGGATTCTGTTCCTCAGGTATTTATCCCTTACAAGGAAATGAATACCTACTACAACCACAACAACGGTGATTTAGCCGCTTGGCTTCCCGATGACATCATCGTAATGTATGCCGAGGATAACCAGAACTATCTTCGCCAGACCTCCACAGCTGCAGAAAGAGCCCGTAAGGGTGGCTTGGGTATTTACTACCACAACTCCTACTGGGGCGTTCCAAAGAGCTATTTGTGGCTCAATTCAACCTCCACAACCTTGATGTACGAGGAAATGAAGAAGGCTTATGATACCGGTGCTGAAAAATACTGGATTTTAAACGTAGGCGACTTAAAGCCCGGCGAGCTCAACATGGACTTTTTCATGCGCATGGCGTGGGATGTTGAAAAGTTTGATGATACAACAATTTATTCGGACTTTTACAAGCAGCAGGCAATGCGTGACTATAATCTTTCTGAGGATGCTGCAGAAATCTATGCTGAAGCTGTAAGAGAAATCAATGCTCTTATTTTAACAAAGAAGGCAGAATTCTTCGGCTATTCTGTAACCCAGAGCACCACCGTGCCTGCGTTCCCCTCTGCAAATGCATTCCCCTTCTCTGTAACAGAAAATGGAGACGAAGGTCAGATACTTGTTGACCGCTGGAACAGCGTTGTTGACACTCTTTCGTCTATTTATGATTCTTTGGATGAAGAATATAAAAACTCCTTCTACGAACAGATTTATCACTTTGCTCTTTCCTACCGTAATCGTAATGAGGAATACGTTTATTACTGGAAAAACAACCTCTACGCTCAGCAGGGCAGATATGCCTCCACAATAGCTTATGCAGACCTTTCCCGCGAGGCTGTTTCCCGCATAAAGAGCGACCAGGCTTACTACGGCTCACTTAATGACGGTAAGTGGAGCAAGATTTTAAACTATGACCACGTAATCGGCTACCAGCCCGACCAAGGTGCACTTTTGGTAAATGACAGCAAATATACAACTGCATCCCCGTCAAATGGCGTTGGTGCAGTATGTGAGGGGCAGTCATTACCAACTGATAACGTAACCCTCACCTTCAACTCTCTTGCCGACAATTCCCGTTTTATTGATGTGTTCGGCAAAAACATATTTGAAGAGGGCTACGTTATTGAGTGCGACGACTTTATTACCCTTTCTAAGACGAGCGGAAACGTTTACACCGAAGACAGGATAATCGTGTCAATCGACTGGGAAAAGCTTTCAGATGGCGTTACAGACGGCAAAATTACAGTTTTCAATGCCGACACAAACGGCAACAAAACCGATGAAGTCAACAGCTTCAATGTAAAGGCTACAAAGAGCGATATTACTCTTGAAGAAAACAGCTATTCCGAAGCAAACGGCTTTGTTGTAATTGAAGCTGAGCACTACACGGAAGCAATCCCTGCTTCTGATGATAGCTATTGGGCAGCCCTCGAAAACTTAGGTCAGTCAGGCGACTCTGTAAAGGGCTTCCCTGACCTTGCCCAAAAGGGTAATATCTATAATCCCTCCTCTACAGCTCAGCTTGTTTACCGCATTTATTTTGAAACAGAAGGCACGTTTACGGGCACACTTCACCGCCTGCCCACCCTTAACGAGGGCAGCGAAAATAACGAAGCAAGAAGTTGCCAGATTGCCATAGGTCTTAAGGACGAGACCCCCACAATTCTTTCAGGCAACCGCAACACCTCAGGCAGTTGGGGTGCAAATGTAATGCGTGGCTACGAGCCCCTTACATTCTCAATCACTATTCCCGAAAAAGGCTATTATGATTTGGTGGTATACAAGGTTGATGCATCCATTGCTTTTGACCGGATTGTTATTGAAACAACAGCCTCCGATTCTTCACACATAGGCCCCAACGAAAGCCCCAACAGCATTGTCAGTGCTAAAGAAACAGTAATCGGCAGCATTCCCGAATTTTTAAAAACAATAACCCCCACAGCTTCGATTGCTCCCTTAGGCAACCTCACAGTTGGCGTTGGCACAGTTAATACAATCGCTGTAGATGCTTCAGGTGATGCAACTATCACCTTTGAAACCACAGATCCAAGTATTGCTCAGGTGGAATATAATTCTCCTACTCTTACAATCTACGGCTTAAGACCGGGCACAACAGACATTGTTGCAACCGTTTCAAAGCCCGACGCTGACAATACACGGGAAACATTCCCCTTATTTGTAACAAACGAAGCTTTGGAAGGCTACAAGGAGGTTAACGGTGAGCTTGTTATAAATGCAGCCGATGCGCTTTCAAATACGGACTATGCCTTTATAACAAATGTATCTTCACATTCCTGGTCAGCTTTAAACAATGCAATTACAGTACTGCCTAACAAAGGCACAAACTGGCTCAATTCCTCTTCCATAGCCTCTGCACCCTGCCTTTCCTTTGTGGCAGAATTTACAACAGCCGGAAAGTATTATGTTTCAGCAAACCTATCCTGTCCTGATGATGCATCAGACAGCTTCCATTTTGGCTTAAACGGTTCACTTGTGTTCTCTTCAAACTCACAGAACAACCGACCCGTAACCAAAGCCGAGGAATGGTTTTCACACTCAACATGGACAGTTACAATCCCCTCTGCAGGCAAATATACTCTTAACATCTGGCCCCGTGAGGACGGCATTGTAATTAATCAGTTATACCTTTCCTTAACCACAAGAGAAGCAGACGGTTCAACGGGAAACCTTAAAGCTGCAGGAAGCGAAAATGAAAATTTGAAGGAACAGCCTCTTACAGATGAAGAGAAAATTGACCTTGACATACGCTTTATGGATTTTGGCTGTGATACTCAGAATGTATCATCCGACATCACATTGCCTGCAGTTGGTCTTTACTCAAGTAAAATAACATGGACAAAATCCTCAGATGAAAAGGCTCTTTCCCTTGCCGGCAAGGTTAATACAACAGCCGATGCCACAGTTACCCTTACGGCAACAGTTTCCTGCGGAGAAGCACAGAAAACCTACGATTTTCCCCTTAAGGTTAAGTATCAATTCAATGC
>JAFSGW010000052.1 GCA_017440585.1 Clostridia bacterium
ACAAGATAGTTGAGGCAGTAGGTGACTACAATCATATTGAAACAATCTATTCCTCACAGATTGAAAAAGAGGATATGCTCTTTTCGGTAGTAATGGACCGCTATGACTTTGAGATTTATGACTGTTTCCCCTTGTTTAAAATAGAGAAAAATGTGGATTGGTCTCAGAGTAATGAACTTTCCTTTGGAGCAGCAGAAAATTTGAGTGTGAAGGTAGCGGTGGAAGGAAACAGCGCAACACTTACACCTGTGGTTACCGATGCCTTCGGAAACAATATTACAAAGGCTGAATATTTTATGCCTCATGCAGGCATTGAGGGCGATATGCCCGAAGGAGCCCCGATTGATGTGACAATGGTTTATCCTCTCATAGAGGTATATGACAGCACAGGCGAAAAGGTGTTTAGTAAAAATGCTCCTTTTGAAGCTGTCTGTGCAGAAAACCTCTCTGAGGGAGCTTTCCTGACATCAATAAGCTGGAACAGCACGAACCTTCATCTTGAGGGCGAAAGCGTGGAATTTACTATAGGAGATGAAGAGGCTGAAGGCAGCATATTAACAGCGCCTGTAGCCTTCAGGGCAAAGGTAGCGGATACCGGCATCGCTCTTAGTTGGAAACAGCCCGTAAGCGGTGCTGTCAGCTACGAGCTTAATCGTGATGGTGAAAGCATAGCTGAGCTTGAGGGCGACGCTTTAACATATACAGATGAAGATGTGCGTAAGGGCGGTTATTATATGTACACTCTCTATGCCATTGGAGAGAGCGGTGCAAGAAGTAATGGTGTAACTGTTGGCGTACAGCTTGGCGGCAATGAGGATAACAACCCACCCGTCTGGGGTGATGGTGCAGAAATCCTTGCAACAGTAGAAGATGGTGGTATAAGCCTTAAATGGAGCAGGGCAACAGATGAGGGAACAGGTGTTGCAAGCTATACCCTTTACTGTAACGGCGAGGAAATTGCCCAGAAGTTTACACGTAATCACATCTATAGCGGACTTATGCCCGATGTTGACTATACCTTCACAGTTACTGCAACGGACGGTAACGGCAACGTAAGCGAAGAGCTTAAAAGTGAAAAGGTAAGCATAGAAAGCGGCATTTTAGGACACAACCTTGTTTATGCTAAAAACCGCCTTGGCTACATGACCGCTACAGCCTTTACAGCTATTGTCAATACAACAGGCGATATTAATAACCTTACAGGTGAAATTAAGTATACTCTGTCAGGTGGCGAAAGCAAAACAGAGGATGTAGAATTTAGCGGTGCAAATGGCTGCTTTACCTGGAGTAAAACCTTTGAAAGCACCCTTACAAGCATAGATTCCCTCACAGTTAAGTATGAGGATGGCTATGAATGCATTGAGAGCCCCATTTTGAGAAAAATGGCAAAGGTTAAGGTGAAGGTTGAGCTTTCCGACTTGGCAGAAATTTATCCCGAAGGAACAGTTACCCTTTATTCAAAGGGGCTCGACTATGCATACACATACCCCGTTACAAATATGGAAGGCACAATTGAAGATACCATTATTGCAGCGGCAGACTACATTCTTACCCTTACAGGCGGTAATGGTCAGGTGCTTGTAAATGAAAAGCAAAGCATAATTGAGGATACTGAAATTACCCTTGACGAAAACAGCGTAAGACTCCTTAAGGTTGTGCTTGAATCACCTCAGGCTGGTTTTGCAGTTACCCTTGAAAGCGATAGTAGCACTGTAGCAGGCGTAAGTTGTGAAGATGGTACAGTAATATGGCAAAATGGCAGTGAATGGATAAGTGTAGGAGAGAACGTAACCTTAAAGAACGAAAAATTCTTCTATAGTGAAAAGCTTACATTAGAAAATGGCATAAACGTAAAAACTATTGAAAAAAAGGTAACAGATGACTACGAACCGGTAACAGCTCGTATCAGGGTTAAGGATACAGAGGGAAATTATCTTAACAATGTCAGGGTGCAGTTTGCTACATCGGCTGATACTAAGCACGCAGTTACAGATGAGGGTGGAAGCTGTGAAGCAGAGCTTGTTAAGAATAAATGGTATGACCACGTGTACATCAATATTCCTGAACAAAAACAGGGGAAGAGAGTAATACTTAACAAGAGAGCAACAGTTAATGTAAATGACACTTTCGAAGTGACTGTTGAAATTGGTTATGAGGATATTGAAATTATCCCCATTCTTGACATGGAAGCCGATATGGATAAGGTTACCTTCACCCTTGAGGGCGAAAAGATAAGCCTTTACGATGGAAAGCTTTACCGGAGAAGAACAAGTGACTATTTCAAGAAATACGAAAACCTTGAGCTTTTGGCAGAATATACAGCTGATGGTGTAAGCTATAAGGGCATGGCAAGCTTTACCAGAAGCGAAACACAGCCTCAGGAAGTAAACCTTGAAATGAAGAGACTGGTTGATGTTAAGCTTTCACTTACAGATAATGGTGATGTGTTAAAGGGCACAAAGCGTTATTATAAGATATATGACTCGAAAAACAGAATGGTGGATAGCTTTTCGACCTATGATGCAGTAAGCACTGTGAAGCTTATGGAAGGAGAAAGCTATACAGTTTCTGCAGGCTGGGGCTTAAATGCAGGCTCAGAAAGCTTTATAGCAAGAGAAGGCATGGAGGTAACATTAGATCTGAAGCATAACGGATTTATATACGAGGCACTTGGCGGTGCAAGCTTCTTCAGAGAAAATGGTTTTACAGCCGACAGAAGTATAAGCCTTAACCAAAATGGTGATATATATGTAAAAGCAAAATTTACCAGCTGGTACATTAAAAATCCTGATGTGAGCGAGGCTTATAACTACATTGTTCTGCCCGAGGGTGCTGAAAATGTAGAGTTTGCAGGTCAATACGACTATGACAGTGCTTCCGGCACAATCAGAATAAAATATAATCTTGCTGATATGAGCATACTGCATATAGACCACCTCAGCTTTACAATACCATACGAAAAGCTTACAGAGGATGCTATGGTAACAAGCCATGTTAAATTTGTTTACGATGGCGAAACCTACCCAAGGGATAATAACGGCTTTAGCCTTATGGATTATGCTATGGCTTTATATGCGCCTGAAAGAGCGAGCGTAAGTGAAGCCAAAGATGGCGTTAAAGTAAGCGTAAGCTTGCCTTTGGCAAAAAAGGGCACACTTGAAATTTATGACGATGAAAGCCTTGTGGCAAGCAGTGCTACAGACAAGGGCAAGGTAAAATATAACTTTAATATTAAACCTGCCGAGGGCATAGGTAACCATAAAATAATGGCGGTTTACACTGCGGATGAAGTGAGCCTTACAAGGCAGAGAACATTAATGGTTGTTGACAACGGAAGACCCATTGTTAAAACAGCAGAGGTAAGTATTGACAACTACTATCTGGGAGATATACTTAACCCAACCAGAAAACTGACATATCAGGTCAGCAGTGAAAATATTGCTTACTGTACAGCAACCTTTACAAACCCCGACAAGGTTGAAAAGGCATGGCTTGTTGGCAAAACTGATAGCGAGTTTGACCGTATTGAGCTCTTGAGAGTACCCGGAACGGATCAATTTACCGGACGAGGAAGGCTGGGCGATGTTATAAATTGCGTTACAGCACTCCGCATTGAATTTGAAGAAGCACCATTGACCCTTGAAAATATGGAAGATGTTATCTACGGCGACTTTGAATGGGATTATGAGCATATTGTGCCTGTAGGTGGAGCTGAGAGTATGGAAATGTATGCTTCCCTGTTTGATGCCAAAGCTTACGAAGGCTTTGACTATGGTCCATACTACGGTCAGAGCAAAGAAAGCCAGGCAAAAGCCATGGAAGACTGGAACACATATGTTCAGATGGTAAATAACGGCGTGTTCGAGAAGGATGAAACTGAAGCCGAGGCTGAATTTGAACAGCTCTTTGGTGAAGACAATACCTGGGAAATACCCTCTGTTACAAACGGAAAGGAATACTTCCAGAAGAGCTTTAAGTACGATCCCGACAAGATTGAGGAAAAACTGAATTCGCCCTATGCATTTAGTGTTAATATTAACGGCGAAAAGCGAAAGGTGCTTATTGAAGTTGAAATAGTGGGCGACGAGATGTACATAGTCTACTACGGTCTGGGAGACCTTCTTATGCCCCGTGTGCCTCAGATTGATGCCGATACTGTATCCGGCGCAGGTGTAAGCGATAAAATTGACGACTGGACAAAGAAGGGCGTAGAGGCATGGGATAAATGGAAAAACTACGGACAGCCCATAAAAGACCTTTTAGACGATGACGATGACGGAGGCGGCGGAAGCGGCGGAGGAGGATCCCCCTGCGGCGGAGGCAAATCAGAGAGAGAAAAACGCCGTGAAGAGGTGGATAAGGCCTTTGACGATGGCTGGGAACTTGCAAAAGAAACCGGTGGGCTTCTGTCATGGATGCAGCTTGGCGGTTTCAGTGGCGGAGGCGTTGCACCTGACCTTCTTTTAGACGATGATGGCGTGGGACATAAGCTTTTTGAACTGCAGAGGGATAGAATCCATCAGATTGATGATATCATTGACGATATGAATCCTGATCCACCCGGTGGTGATGATCCCTGTGACCCGGATGACGATGACGACAATAACGATGATGATGACGATGGTGGTACACCTATTAATCCTCTTGTTGACCCGTCTGGTTTCCTGTATCGTGGCGCAACAGGTTATGCAGCAGAGGGCGTAAATGCGTCTATCTATTATCTTGAAAATGACGGCGTTACATGGACACTCTGGAACAGTGAGGACTACGGCGAAGGACCTAACCCTTACCTTAGTGAGGCGAACGGCTACTACGGCTGGGATGTACTTATGGGCAGATGGAAGGTAGTATTTGAAGGTGAGGGCTACAATAGGGCAGAGAGCATTGAACTGGATGTTCCGCCACCACACCTTGACGTTGACATTATGCTTACAAGTACCCTTGCACCTAAGGTGGAAGAGGCTACAATTAAAGCTGACGGCAGTATTTACGTTAAGTTTGACCACCTTATGACACTTGACAGTGTTAATAGCGAGACGGTAGTAGTTAAGCTCGGTGACGAAGTCCTTACAGGTACTATCACACCTGTTGACGAAACAGTTACAAAGCTTGGCATTAAGCAAAAGGCACTTGAAACAGATGCAAAGGTTGGCGTAAGTGTTGCAAGCATATTTAAGTTTACACCCGAGGATGTACCTCTTAGCGGTATGACAGTAAGCCTTGATGTTGACAAGAGCATTCTGGGCTACAACGGCATCAGCATGAAGGAAGATATGGCATACAGCCTTACAGTGCCCGAGGTTGATGAAAGCATGACACTTTACAGCCTGGAAAATGTACTGGAAGATAACCTTTACCTTACAATAGGTGAAAGCTATGACCTTTCTGATGCATACAAGGCAACCTACACAGATGGTTTTGGTACATTTGCAGAAAAGGCTGATGCTCCCATTGTATGGAGCACAAATGCCGAGGGCGTTGCAACAGTTACTGAAGATGGTATTATTACCGCAGAGGGTGACGGCATTGCAACAATCTTTGGTGAATGCGAAGGCGAAACGATTGCATTTGGTATTTATGTAGAACGTGCTCCACAAAAGGCAGACAAGAGCGAAAACACAGTTAAGTTCTGCCGAGAGGATAACCTTGTAATTGACAAGGCATGCTACGTATGGAGCGATGCAAGTAACTTCAGCTTAGAGGGCGAAATTGACGGCGACGAAAAGTATATGCCCACTGCATGGAGAATTAAAGAAGGCGGCAGCATTACTGCAGAAGGCGTTGTGCCTGATACAGAAAGTGCTATTCTTGAAATTTATACTCCCAAGATGGTTGGCGTGCTTGTTGCCGAAATCGACTATGAGCTTTATAAGTACAATAGTGGCAGATGGGTCGCAACCGGTCAGGTTGACACAGCTGTAAGGAGAATTGAAGTAACAGAGGTTACAGGCATAAGAGTAAACACACCTCCCGTTGCATTTGTACATGGCGGAGAGCTTGATTTAAGTAATATGCTTATTGACATTCAGCTTTCTGACGGCACTGTTTCCACAGTTAAGTATGGAAAGCTTAAGTCTTACGGCATTACAATGAGCATGAATCATGGTGACATTGTAACAGTTAACGATACCACTCTTACTCTTACTCATGAGAGAACAGGGCAAACAGTCGATATTCCGCTTACTGTTACACATGAACACGACTACAGCGAGGAATGGGTAGCTGACGGTATTGCTCACTGGCACGAATGTTCAATATGCAACGAACAGAAGGACTATAGCTTGCATACTGAGGGCGTTATCTGCAGTGTATGTAATTTTGACAAGATGAGCGTTGATGCAAAGGTTGAAATCACCTCTGTAGAAGAAGGCAAGGTTAAAATTACAAGCGATACAAACGTAACACTTGCACTCATTTTTGCAGACTATGAGTCTGATACGGTAATGGGTATAAAGAAGATTAACATTACTCTCACAAAGGGAGAAAACGAGATTACAATTCCCGAAGGATTAACCCTTGATACCGGTGACAAGCTTATGCTCTGGAAGATTGATTTTATAAAGCTGAAGAGCGTAAGTAAAGCGTATGTAATTGAATAATGCAATTAGCAAAACAGCCCCTCTGATTTTTCAGAGGGGCTGTTTATTATAATAGTGCTTTTCGGGATTTTTCCGCATAAAAAAGGGATGTTTGTTTTGTTGAGCCTTTATGTATGCCTTGGTATAATTTTATTGAGGTGACGCATGTGAATGTTGTATTTTTAGAAAGCATATATAAAGAAAAACTGTGGGGTAGTGAAAGTTGGCTTGTAAGCGCACACCCCAACGGAGATACAGTAATAAATAAAGGTGAATTCAAGGGCAAAAGGTTAAGTGAGATTTACAGGGATTTTCCGCTTCTGGTGAAAATAATCGAAGCAAACGATGATCTGAGTATACAGGTGCATCCTGATGACAGCTATGCTCAGAAATGTGAAAATGCACGGGGAAAAACAGAATACTGGTATGTGCTTGAAGCAAAAGAGGGAGCAAGCCTTATTATAGGGCATAATGCAAAAAGTAAAGAAGAGTTGATTGAGGCTGTTGAAAATGAAGAATGGAACAGCCTCTTAAGAGAAGTAAAGGTTGAAGAAGGAGATTTTTTTCAGATTGAACCGGGAACAATTCATGCGATAAAAGGCGGAGTAAAATTACTTGAAATACAGCAGTCCAGCGATATTACATACCGACTTTATGATTACGACCGCCTGGAAAACGGAAAAAAGAGAGAATTACATATAGAAAAATGTATCGATACGATAGTTTGTCCCTATGAGGAAAAAAGAGCGGATGCAGAAGGGGATGAGTTAGTGTCCTGCGACTTTTATACGGTTGAAAAGCTTTCAATCCACGGAAAGAAAGCTTTAAAGAAAAGTCAGCCTGCCATTTTATGCTGTATAGAAGGCAATGGTACCGTTGACGGTGAGGAAATAAAAAAAGGAGACAGCTTTATAATTCCTGAATTTCACGAGGCTGTCATGGACGGGGATATGAAGGTTTTGTTAAGCTACGAAAAACGGGAGAATGTTAAAATTGGTGTTGACTTAGGAGGCACTAATATAGCCATCGGACTGGTTGACAAGCATGGCAGAATAATTGATAAAATGAGCTTGCCCACAGAAAGCGAAAGAGGTATTGATGCCATTTGTGATGATATAGCTTCAATGTGTATACATCTTACACAAAAACACAATTTATGCATGAAGGATATTGCTTCTGTTGGTATAGGCTGCCCGGGAACAATTGACGCGGAAAGGGGTTATGTGATATACTCAAATAACATAAGGATGGATAATGTGCCCCTCAGAGACATTCTGGAAGAGAAGCTTAAGGTAAAAGTTTTTATTGAAAATGATGCCAATGCTGCTTCTTTCGGAGAGTATTTCGTTAATTTTAAAAATGCGAAGAGTTTTGTTCTTGTAACACTTGGCACAGGTGTGGGAAGCGGACTTGTTCTGAACGGCAGGCTTTATCGGGGATTTAACGGAGCAGGGTTTGAATGCGGACATATGATAATTCATCCCGAAGGACGGCAGTGTACCTGCGGAAATAAAGGCTGCCTTGAGGCATATGCATCGGCAGGTGCATTGGAAAGGTACGGAAAGAATACCTGCAAGAACATTTTCAGCCTTGCAAAGGACGGCAACAGCGAATGCAAACAAATGGTTAATGAATATATAAAAGACCTTGGTATAGGCATAGGCAATATTATAAACATAATACAGCCTGAGGTCATTGCAATCGGTGGTGGTGTAAGTAACGAAGGTGATGCACTCCTGAAACCGGTCAGAGATATTGCTGAAAAATATGATTTTAACAAGCATCTTAAAAAAACAAAGGTTGTCATTGCAAAGCTTAAAAACGATGCAGGCATAATAGGTGCCGCAATGTTGGGAGAACATGTATGAAAAGAATTACGGCTGTAATTTTAATATGGGTTATACTGTCGGGAATAATGCCTTGTGTGGTGCTTTCCGATACACAGAAGGAATTGGTCATGGATATAAACGGTTTGGGCTATGTTGCGAAAAACGGCATAAACCTTATTGACAAGGATAAGTTTGACTATACCTGCGATTCCTTTCACGGATGGACAAGCGGAGGAATGGTGCCCGGCAGTAATTTCAGCATAGGAGAAGGGTATATCGGTCAGGCAATATTTGCTCAGGAATTAAAGGCAAGTACTGCTGAAGGCAGTATAAACCCATTTATCCCTCTGCCTGAGCACACCGGGGAGGAAACATTTATTCTGTCATTTCGGGTATACAGTGATTCCGTGGCAGGCATTGAGTGGTCGAACGGGTACCTGTGTGATGAAAACAAAAACAGAACAGAATATGTATTGGGAAGCTTTGACGGAACAAATTACCGCTATGGTATAGTCACTTCAGATGAGTGGGCTGTTAACCGTATTGCCTTTACACCTGAAGCAGGCGATAAATACATTCGTCTTGGAATAGGCTGGGCGAGCAACATCGGGATAGACGATATCTCCATTGTAAAAGCTGAAAAGTACATGGTTGAAGTGACAGAACGGTATGTTACAAACGAAACTGCACATGATGCCGAGCCTTATATATTAGGCTGTGATAACAGTGCTGTAAAGCTGCAGTACGGCAAAAGCTATGTATCGGCAAAGGTACGGGAAAATATTAAAGTAAATAATACAGAGTATGTATTAATAAGTGACATAAGGGAAAAACGTGTAAACACTCAGAGCGGGGAAGAAAACGGAAGCATAGTTTTTGACTATCGCTATGTAAAAAAAGATGATTTGTTTATTCACCCGGGAGCACTTAACACTCAGGCGGACCTTGAACGAATCAGAGAGGCTGTTAAATCGGGCAAGGAGCCATATTCTTCGGGTTATAATGCTCTTACAGCAAACAGTTATGCACAATTGGGGGCCCCACGGGCGGTAGGCACAATTATAAGAGGCGGCACGGGTGACAACTGTGCACTTTTGTATCGCGATGCCCACAGAGCATATCTTTGTGCAATAAGGTGGAAGATATCGGGAGATGAGGCATATGCTGACTGCGCAAGAGATATTTTAAATGCCTGGTCGGGAACGCTTAAACTGGTGAGCGGTAATGCTGACCGATATCTGGCGGCGGGACTTTACGGTTACGAGCTTGCATGTGCGGCAGAATTAATACGTGATTACGAGGGTTTTGAACTGGAAAGAATGCAGGATATGCTTCTTGATGTATTTTATCCGATGAATGAGAGGTTTTTGTACTCGAGTGGATTAGGAGACGACCACAACGGTGCTCATGTTATGAATTACTGGGCAAACTGGGATTTGTGTAACATGGCATCAAGCGTGGCAATTGGTGTATTCTGTGACAGACGTGATATTTACGAAAGGGCATTGGAATATTATAAATACGGTGCAGGTAACGGTTCTGTGTTTAATGCCGTACCTAAGGTTTATGAGGCAAGCGGAACTACACTTGGCGTTCCAGTAGGGCAATGGCAGGAGGCAGGTCGTGACATGGAGCATACCATGATGGGTGTGGGCTTAATGGCAACTGTATGTGAAATTGCCTGGAACCAGGGTGATGATTTATACTCCTGGGCAAATAACCG
>JAFSGW010000053.1 GCA_017440585.1 Clostridia bacterium
ATCTTCCAACCAAGCTTACGTGCAGCGATACCAAGGTGAACCTCAAGCACCTGACCGATGTTCATACGGCTGGGTACGCCCAGGGGGTTAAGAACGATATCAAGAGGAGTACCGTCGGGAAGGAAGGGCATGTCTTCTGCAGGAAGAACTCTGGATACAACACCCTTGTTACCGTGACGACCAGCCATCTTGTCACCAACAGAAATCTTTCTCTTCTGGATGATGTAGCAACGTACAACCTCATTTACTCCGGGAGGCAATTCATCACCGTTTTCACGGCTGAATACCTTTACGTCAACAATGATACCTGTTTCACCGTGAGGAACACGGAGAGAAGTATCTCTTACTTCTCTTGCCTTTTCACCGAAAATAGCACGGAGAAGTCTTTCTTCACTTGTAAGCTCTGTTTCACCCTTGGGTGTAACCTTACCTACAAGAATATCGCCTGCGTGAACCTCTGCACCAACACGGATAATACCGCGGGAGTCAAGGTCCTTAAGTGCATCCTCACCAACGTTGGGGATGTCACGTGTGATTTCTTCTGCGCCAAGCTTTGTATCGCGGGACTCGGACTCATACTCTTCCACGTGGATGGAGGTGTACCAGTCGTCACGTACAAGGTGCTCGTTAAGGAGTACAGCATCCTCGTAGTTGTAACCTTCCCATGTCATGAAGCCGATGAGAACGTTACGACCAAGAGCGATTTCACCGTTGTCTGTAGAAGGACCGTCGGCAATGATGTCGCCCTTTTCCACTCTTTCGCCTGCTTCCACAATGGGACGCTGGTTGATACATGTGCTCTGGTTGGAGCGCTTGAACTTAAGAAGGTGGTAGTAGTGCTTTTCACCCATATCGTCACGGATAACGATCTGGTCTGCACTTACCTTATCAATTACACCACTTTCCTTTGCAAGTACAACAACGCCGGAGTCCTTCGCAGCCTTATACTCCATACCTGTACCGATAATGGGGCTTTCGGGCTTAAGAAGCGGAACTGCCTGTCTCTGCATGTTTGAACCCATGAGGGCACGGTTCGCGTCGTCGTTTTCAAGGAAGGGAATCATAGCTGTAGCAACGGATACAACCTGCTTGGGGCTAACGTCCATGTAGTCGATATCCTTTGCGGGGATTTCGAGAATTTCTTCTCTGTGACGTGCAGATACCTTGGATTTAACGAACTTACCGTTTTCATCAAGGGGTTCGTTTGCCTGAGCAACGATGTAGTTATCTTCAACGTCAGCTGTCATATATTCAATTTCGTCTGTAACGATGCCTTCGCCCTTTACAACCTTACGGTAGGGAGATTCAATAAAGCCGTACTCGTTAATTCTTGCATAGGTAGAATGAGTCGATATAAGACCGATGTTGGGACCTTCGGGAGATTCGATAGGACACATTCTGCCGTAGTGAGTATAGTGTACGTCACGAACCTGGAAGCCTGCTCTTTCTCTGGAAAGACCGCCGGGACCCAATGCGGAAAGTCTTCTCTTATGAGTAAGCTCACCTAAGGGGTTTGTCTGGTCCATGAACTGAGAAAGCTGAGAGGAACCGAAGAATTCCTTAATAGCTGCAACGATGGGACGGATGTTTACAAGAGACTGAGGAGTTACGATATCGAGTTCCTGTGTGCTCATTCTTTCCTTAACACCACGGTCCATACGTGCTAAGCCTATTCTGAACTGGTTCTGTAAAAGCTCACCAACGCTTCTTAAACGACGGTTGCCCAAGTGGTCGATATCGTCGTCCTGACCGATGCCGTCAGCAAGGTTGGAGGCATAGTTGATGGAAGCTAAAATGTCCTCAACTGTGATGTGCTTGGGAACAAGCTCATCAATTCTTCTTCTCATTTCACGCTTTATATCTTCTTCGGAGGAGTAAGCGGCAAGAATTTCATCAAGCACGCTCTTTACTACCTTTTCGTTTGTGATATCGGAAGCGTCAAAGGGAAGGTGATACTTTAAGTCAACAGTGTTGTTACTGAAAACAACAACGTCACGGTCCTCAACCTTAAGAATAACGCGGTTGATACCTGCATTCTGGATTTCTGTTGCCTGGTCAAAGGAAATCTTTTCCCCTTCCTTTACGAAAAGCTCGCCGGATTCGGGATCGATAATGTCCTCTGCTGCAACATGGCCCCAGATACGTCTTGCCATTGCAAGCTTCATGTTGTACTTATAACGGCCAACCTTTGCAAGGTCATATCTCTTTGCATCAAAGAAGAGGTTTGTTATAAGTGTTGTTGCGCTGTCAACCGTAGGAGGCTCGCCGGGGCGGAGCTTACGGTAAATTTCAAGAAGACCCTCTTCCTTATTCTTAGTGGGATACTTGTCAAGAGTTGTGCGGAGACGGATATCGTCACCGAAGAGCTCAAACACCTGAGCATCTGTTTCAAGACCAAGTGCCTTGATAAGAACAGTTACGGGAAGCTTTCTTGTTCTGTCTATACGAACATGGAAAATGTCGTTGGAATCTGTTTCGTATTCAAGCCATGCACCACGGTTGGGGATAACGGTAGAATTGATGAGCTTCTTACCGCTCTTGTCAAACTTCTGCTCGTAGTAGATACCGGGAGAACGCACAAGCTGAGTTACGATAACTCTTTCAGCACCGTTTATGATAAATGTGCCCTGCTCTGTCATAAGGGGGAAATCACCCATGAAGATTTCCTGCTCCTTGATTTCGCCTGTTTCGTTATTAATAAGTCTTGCATTTACTCTTAAGGGAGCGGCGTAGTTAACGTCACGTTCCTTACATTCCTCGATTGAGTACTTGGGGTTTTCGTCAAGGCGGTAGTCACCAAACTCTAAACGAAGGTTTCCGGAATAATCAGTAATGGGAGAAACATCACGGAAAACTTCAGCGAGACCCTCTTCGATGAACCATTCGTAGCTCTTTCTCTGCAAGTCGATAAGATTGGGCATTTCCAATACTTCTTCGATCTTGGAAAAGCTCATACGTGTGTTTTTGCCTAACTTTATCGGATGCATACCAATCACCTCTTAAAATAAAATTTTTAAAAGATTTACACATTGGTGTTTCGGGACAGCCCGAAAAAGCATTAAACGATGCTTATTCCTCTTAAATATGTATAGAATGTACACATTTAAGTGTGTAAAAAGCTCTTATTTTATAAGTTTTTTTGCCACCAAAAACCAAAAAAGCGAACACTTTCCAGTCTATGGTGCAGTATAGTATTATAAACAAAAAAAGAGGGTTTGTCAACCCTCTTCATTAATTTTAATCAGATTTTTTCCATTCGCCGGGACATTTGCCGATAATTGCTTTAAATGCACGGTTAAAGGTACGCAGATTTTCAAATCCGGACTCGTAGGCACTCTCGGAAATGCTCTTACCCTTTTCCATCAGTTCCATAGCGTTTCTCACCCTGAGGGAATTGAGATATGTGTTAAAGGAGGATTTGAGCTGAGTGTTGAAAAGCCTTGAGAGTGTGTATTTACTTATATATACTGAAGCTGCTACAGTCTCTAAGGATAGCTTTTGTGTGAAGTTACGCTCCATATAATCCACCACCAAAGGCAGAAGGTCTGTCTTTTCAGTTACCTCACGAAGGGCAAGCTTTTCAAAAAGCAAGCAAAGAAACAGCCTTGAGTAAGCCTTCTGACGGTTCAGGCTTTCACCCACACATCTGCGGAGCCTTTCCAATGCAAAAAACGCGTCAGCATCAATTTCTTTAACAATACAGTCGCAGGGCTCCTTCCCTTCGGTGAAACCACGCCAGGAGCCTAAAAGAGCAGGGCTCAGAAGAAAAATACTTCCCTCCCCGTCACCTGCATATTCGTAAGAATGCACCTTGCCCGGGAACACAACACCTATCTGTCCCTCACGCAAGATATGACTTACCCCGTCAATACAGAGGATGATGTCGCCACGCCTCGCCCACACAACCTCCAGCGACGGGTGCAGGTGAACGGGAAAGCCAAAGTTTTTGTATTCATAAACAAACAGCTCGGTATCCTTTTTTTCGAAAAATGGAAGCATACAGTCACCCCTCTGTGCAATATTTGTCTATACTTTAGCACAATTTTACTTTTAAAGCAACAGTAAAGCTGATATTATTGATTCAGGAGGGATGTAAACATGAAAAAAATCTTTTCATTAGCCGTTGTGCTCACAATGGGCATGACGACTGCTTCGACAGCTTTTGCACAAGAGGAGGAAAATATTATGTATTGGCAATGTACTACAGACTCTGCCCGGTGGGTTGATAAGGGTACGCTTTCTGCCACCTTGTGGGACAATGATACCGAATTATATATTAATGTTGATCCGTCAACACGCTATCAGACTCTTTCCGAAACACCCTTCGGCGGTTGCTTCAATGAACGCGGCTGGGAGGCAATGAAGGAGCTTTCACAGGCGGAAAAGGAGGCTGTTATCTCAAACCTTTTCAGCGAAGAGGGGCTTAACCTTTCTGCAGGAAGAATGGCACTGGGTAATTCCGACTTTTCAATAAACCGTTCTCAGAGCTACGATGAATTACCCGAAGGGGTTGAAACAGATTATAATTTAGATTATTTTTCCATTGACTCTGACAGGGAATATATGCTTCCTTATATTGAGGCGGCAGAAAAGGTACGTCCCGACCTTCCCATATGGGGCTCTCCCTGGTCACCACCCAGCTGGATGAAAAACAATAAAACCATTTACGGTCAGCACGGTGACAACACAATTATATGGACTGATGAAATTTTAAAAACATATGCTCAGTACTTTGTAAAATATGTTGAGGCATACCGTGCCGAGGGGCATAACGTATACATGGTAATGCCGCAGAACGAGCCCACCATGAACACCGCCTACTCCTCATGTGTATGGACAGGCGAACAGCTCAATGTCTTTATACGTGACTATCTCTACCCTGCGTTTCAAAAAGCAGGGCTCAGCGAAAATACCGACATATACTTAGGCACCTTTACCGATTCCCAGGCAAACCGCACCGACCCCACCTTAAATGACCCGGTAACAAGCAGCATTATAAAGGGCGTGGGCTTCCAGTGGTGGAGTGCTCCATTAGCAACAAGGGTGCACCGTCAGTTCCCCCACCTTCACTTAATGCAGTCGGAAACAAAGTGCGGAAACGGAGCAAACAACTGGCAGTATGCCGAGGAGCAGTTCGATTGCTTCAAGGAGTTTTTTGATGCAGGAGTATCAAGCTATATGCTCTGGAACATGATACTTGACGAAAAGGGCGAAAACACCTCCCCCAATCCCTGGCATCAGAATGCACCCATTGTTGTTCATTCCGAAACAAATGAGGTTATTTACACGCCCCATTACTATCTGGTAAAGCATTTCTCCCATTATATAAAGCCCGGTGCACGCCGTATAAAAACAGAGGGCAACTATGGTGATAAAATTGCCTTCCAAAATCCCGACGGAGAGGTTATTCTCGTAGTAAAAAACAGTGCCGATTCACCTTTTGCCGTGGCAATCAATGTTGGAGGTAAAAAGGTAAAGCCCATCGTGCCTGCAAATTCAATATCAACCTTCCGCATCATGGCAGACAACGATAATTTCACAACAAGCCCCGATATGAGCCTTACAGAGAACAGCAAAGAAAACGAAGAGGTAACTATAAAGCTCCATGCATACATCGGCGGCAGAACATTGTCCGTTCACTCCGCTTCCTTTGACAATGGTGCAAAGGCTATTGGCTGGACAGACCAGGGCACTGCCGACCAGAGCTGGACCCTTGAGCCAACAGAAGATGGCTGTTACCGCCTTCTTAACTACAACAGCCTTAAGGTGTTGGGAGTTTATGGTGGCAGCACGGCAAAGGGTGCCGAATGTGTGCAGTGGGACTGGGACCAGACTCTTAATCAGCAATGGCGTTTCGAGCCGGTATTCAAAAACGGAAGCACCTACTATAAAATAGTTAACCGCGGCAGCGGGCTTTGTCTTTCCTTTAACGGCTCGGGCAATGACGGCTGTCAGGCTGTACAGACGGAATATTCAGGCGATAATGAGCTCTGGGATATCACCTGCATGACAGGCGAATTGTTTTCAGACAAATTCATTATAGGATTTTCCGATGCAAAAACCGAAGAAGCTTGCATAACCGTTACGGCGAATTCAAAGATAAGCGGTGACTACACTGTTATATGTGCTTTTGTAAACAATTACGGTGCTGTTATATCAACCGAAACAAAAACCATTACCTTCAACGGCACGGACAGCGTATCCGTAAGCTTTGACAAGGTCACGGATTGCTTTAAGGCATATATCTATTCCTGGGATGAAAAAACTCTCACTCCCTTATCAAAAAAGTGCACAGTAGATTAAACATTATGCATGCATAAGTGAATATCTTTAAAAATACACCGGTTTTTAATATGTCGGTGTATTTTTTTGCATTTATTGTTGATTTATTCAGGGCGTAGGTGTATAATTATACACAACAAGAGGTGATACCATGAAAATTGCAGTTCTTTCCAATGTAATAAAGTCAAACCCCACAGAGGCGGCACGGGCATTTTTATCTGCCCTTGACGAAACATGTGAGGTTTTTATAGCAAAGGAGCTTAGCGGAATTATTCCTGCAAAGGAATACTATTCCGACGATGAGCTCTTTTCCATGGCAGAGGTTGCCGTTGTTTTCGGCGGTGACGGCACAACCCTTACAGCCGCAAGAAGGGCAGCTCCCTACCGTGTGCCCGTTTTAAGCATCAATACGGGTCATCTGGGCTTTCTTGCAACGGTAAGTGCCCGTGATGCAAAAAAGGCGGCTGAATGTCTTATAAAAAATAACCTTTCCCTTTCGGAAAGGATAATGCTCAATGTTAAGGTAATCCGTGATGGCAAAACCGTTTTTGAAGCCCCTGCCTTAAATGATATTATCACAAGGCGTATTTCGGGCAAGCTTGCAAACATAAAGGTTTCCTTAAACGGTGATTATGTTGCATCTCACCGTGCAGACGGTGTTGTGATTGCAACCCCCACAGGCTCTACGGCATATTCTCTCTCCTGCGGCGGCCCCGTTGTAATGCCCGAGCTGGACGTTTTCGTGATTTCACCTATATGTCCTCACTTTTTAGGTGCAAGACCAATGCTTATTCCAACAGAGGGCACGGTGGAGATATCCTTTGCATCGGATTTTACCTCGGCGAGCATTTCTGCCGACGGTCAGGAGGAATTTATTATAAATCCCAATGACAAAATCGAAATTTCAAAGTCGCCTCATAAGGCAAAGCTTTTAACCCTCCGGGAGCAGAATTTCTTCAACCTGGTCAGACAAAAGCTTACTATAGATTAAGGAAGGAAATGAAAAAATGAGAATAGAAAGACAAAACGCCATACTCCGGCTTATAAACGATTTGCAGATTGAAACACAGTCCGACCTTACGGAGGAACTGAAAAAGCACGGCTTCCTTGTTACCCAGGCAACAGTATCCCGTGATATCAAGGAGCTGAGGCTTGTAAAAAAGCAGACGGATTCGGGCAAAAGCATATACACAAAGAATTCCGATTCCTCCTATTCGGATATTGACTCACGCTTCAACATAATTTTCCGCAAGTGTGTTATGAGCATTGAATATGCGGTAAATAACATAGTTATTAAAACCCTGCCCGGTATGGCACAGGCGGCAGGTGCAGCGGTGGATAGCATGGACCTTCCCGAGGTTGTAGGCTCTATCGCAGGTGACGACACTGTTATGATGGTTGTCAGAAGCGAAGAGTCTGCCCGCAAGCTTGTGTACAAATTACGCTCAATGACAGAATAAAATAGTTGCAAGCAAAGCTTGCGTGAATTTCACCCGGTGAATGAATTCATGCTATGCATGATGAATTGTTTGCTTAGCAAACATTAATGTTGAAACTCGTGAGCGAGTTTCTTCCGAAATGCCACAGGCAATTCATGTAGCCGAAGGCTACAATTCACGGCGAAGCAAATTCATGCCGTCCGGCAATTCATCTATACAAACGGAGTTTTAATTATGCTTATAAATTTATCCATACAGAATATAGCCGTAATTGAAAAGGCAAATGCCGATTTTTCAGACGGTTTCAACATATTAACAGGTGAAACAGGTGCAGGTAAAAGTATTCTTATTGACTCACTTTCAATGGTTTTGGGCATGCGCACAAGCCGTGACCTTATCCGAAGCGGAGCAGACTTCGCTTTTGTAACGGCACTTTTTTCCGACAGCATTGACCTGGAGGAGTTTGACATAGCCCCCGAGGAGGACGGAAGCCTTTACCTTTCACGCCGTCTTTCCCGCGACGGAAAAAACATATGCAAAATAAACTCACAGACCGTGCCCCTTTCCACCCTTAAGGCTGTGGGCGAAAGGCTTGTTACAATCCACGGTCAGCACGAGAATATTTCACTTTTAAAGCCCTCCTGTCACCTTTCCATTCTTGATGAATATGCACAGTGCGCCACACTTCATTCCGCCTACCTTGATGCCTATAAAAAGGCAATAGAGGCAGAGGAAAAGCTTTCCGCACTTCTGGCAAACGAAGGTGAAAGAGAGGAAAAGCTTGAAAGCCTTAAGGCTTCTATCGATGAAATAACAGCCACCTCCCCCGTAGAGGGTGAGGATGAGGCTTTAGCCGAAAAGCGTGATTCCCTTCGTAACTATTCTGCCATAATGGCAGCTTTGGAGGGGGTATCGGGTGCACTTTCCCTGCCGGGCAGTGCAAAGGATTTACTTTACGATGCAATGCGTGATGGCGAAAAGGCAGCTTCTATGGATAAGGCACTTGAGGATATTTCCTCCCGTATAAGTGACCTTTACTATAACTGCGAGGATGTGGCAAGTGAAATTAATTCCGTTATCTCCCGCATGAGCTTCTCCCCCTATGAGCTTGACGAGGTTGAGGACAGGCTCGACAAAATAACACGCCTTAAGAAAAAATACGGGCCCACCCTTAGTGAGGTTTTAAGTAACCTTGAAGCGTGGAACGAGGAATACGGTGCACTTTTATTTTATGAAGATAACATTGCAGGTGCCGAAAAGGCACTTGATGAAGCACAGAGCGAAATGCTCCGTCTGGGAGAAGAGCTTCATTCTGTTCGCAGAGCGGCGGCAGAAAAGCTGTCCTCCTCTATAAAGGATGAGCTTTCCTTCCTTGAAATGCCCAGAAGTGATTTTAAGATTGAATTTACGCCTCACGCTCCTTCCCCCGAAGGGCTTTATGGTGCAGAATTCATGCTTTCCACAAACCCCTCTGAAGAGGTACGACCTCTTACACGCATTGCCTCAGGCGGTGAAATGAGCAGAATAATGCTTGCATTGAAGTCTGCCCTTTCCGACTGCGGGGACGTTGGCGTGCTTCTCTTTGACGAAATTGATTCAGGCGTAAGCGGTAAGGCGGCAATAAAAATTGCCCAAAAATTAAAGAGCCTTTCTGAAAAACGCCAGATTATATGCATAACCCACCTGCCACAGATGGCATCAAAGGCAGACAGCCACCTTTTAATAGAAAAGGACACCTCAACAGATTCCTTCCGCACCAACGTTACGGTGCTCGATTACGAGGGCAGGGTTAATGAGCTTACAAGGCTTATAGCAGGAGGGGCAGAAACCTCTGCTGCACGCCTTGCTGCCATTGAAATGCTCACAGAGCAGTAAAGGGATGATGAAATGATAAAATACGGTGAAATAACAGGCTCGGAAAACAACAAATCGGTTATACGTATATATAAGGAAAAAAGAGGCGAGCTTTACCCCACCTCTCTCACGCTTACGGCAAAATGCACCATCCCCTGCACTGTGGGAGACATGGCTGAGGTTAAAATAAATGCACCCC
Organism: Clostridia bacterium; assembly: GCA_017440585.1. GTDB lineage: Bacteria > Bacillota > Clostridia > UMGS1883 > UMGS1883 > RGIG1927. Next base: position 9,775 of record JAFSGW010000053.1, read on the forward strand.
TCTTTATTATGTCAACCGTACTTGGCTACCTTCTGCCCTTTATTGCTACGGCACTGGCGTTTTTACTTGTAAGCCCGAAAACCGACAACATACTTATAATTGAGGCAGTTATTCTCCCCGCCCTTTTAGTTACATACCTTCTTTCACGTTTCGTGGCATCACGCCCCTTTTTCCGCCGTGTAAATATATGCACGGTTACAGATTTAATAGAGCTTGAATAAACAAAAAACAGTTGGTTTTCACCAACTGTTTTTTAGGGGCTGGAAAAAATTGTTCAGAATTGACAAACCGAAGGAAAACACGGTGTCCGCCCCGTGTTTGACCGTTGCCCGATGGCGTACACAGGTACGCCGAGCGGTGAGGTTTGTCGATAGCCCAAAGGCATAAAATCACAGAAAACCCTTGCTAAATGCAAGGGTTTTCTTCATTGATGTAATGTTTAGATTACTGTAGACTTGTCAGACTATATTTTCGCCTTTGGGCGGTCTGGACTATTTTTACAGTCCCTTTATTTACTTAAAGGTTTCATTGTGCTTATACCGTCCCATACGTAAACCTCATAGGTTTCTGCATCCTTTATTGTGTCAACATAGGGGCTGGTGGAGCTACCCGAGGAAATGGAGGTAACCTTCTTTGTCTTTACACCAACAACAATATCCTCCTCGTTGTAGCCTGCCACAACAAGGTAAATGTTTTTAAGTGTTGAGGATGTGTTGTTTTTAATTTTTGCAGTAACACGGCTTGAGGTAGTTGTAACGGACTCAACCGTAACGTCTGCCTTTGTAACAGCCTTAGGTGCACGGACACCTGTACTGGTGCTCATGGAAACAATCCTGTCGCCATCTGTTACATAAAACTCGTATACTCCATCCTCCAGACCAAGGGAGGAAAGTGCTACTCTCATATAATCCTTTGAGCCGAAATTAAGCTTCTTTTCCAGAACGGTTTCGCCGAGGACTTTTACAAGAGCTGTTTCGCCATAGGCTTTAACAACAAGTGTGGGGTCATCTACCATATCCATATTGTCAAAGGCTATATAAAGCTCGTCTGTATTATGCTGATAATTTACAATACCGGGGGAAATCATGCCCTCTGTGTTATAAACAGGCACTGTGCCTGCCACCTTTGTGCCAACTGTCATGTAAACCGTGATAGCATCAAAGTCCACCTTGGACAAGTCAAAGCCTATATACATATATCCGTCGTAAACATCCTTATCAATGGTTAAGGTTTTCTTTGTGCCGGAGGAATTGTAATAGTAAGCCTTTATTGTGTCAGAGGAGGACACGTTAACTGTTTCTGCATAATAGGTGTAGCCCTCCTTGTATTCAATAAGCCCACCCTCCACATTTATAACGGGGGCTGTAACAACCTCAAATATGTCACTCTTTACGTCGTCTACCGCTACATAGTAGTAGCCCTCATCAAGGTTTGCAAATTCGCCCTCGTAGTAATATGCATAGCCTGCAACTGTGCTCTTTGTCATAGAAGAGGACTTAAGTGTTTTAAGCTTTGTGAAGGCATAGGTTTTTGCATTGTATTTGTAAAGTGTTGCAGTAAAGCTTGTTCTGTTAATGTTGGAAATGCTTACCCCTGCATCCTCACCCGTGACCATGGAGCAATAGCTGTAAGCATTGGGGTTGTCGGGGTCTGTGGAAATCATGGTTTCTCCCAAATAGCTTGTATTGAGAACATTTACACTGAAGCCGTCGTAGTCACTGTCCGTACCTGATATAACGGGGATATCGAAGGAAACATCGCCGTAGGCAGTTTCTGCCTTAAGAGTTACAGTACCACCTGCGGCAAGAGTCTTGGAAACGCTGAAGTCAACAGTGAAGTTTGTTCTTGCATAAAAAACTCTGTTCGAGGTGCGGTAGCCCCTGGAGGCTATTTCAAGGTCCTCACCCTTTGCTACAGTCGCACCGTTGTATTCAAGGGTAATATCGCCGATTTCCTCCAGAGAAAGACATGCATAGTCCTCGATAGTGAATCTGAAGTCTGTTATGCTCTTGACCCCTGCACCTATAAAGCCGGGGGTTACGGATGAAATCGTTGTAACCGCCTTATTTCCGCTGTAGCGCTGAAGGTAAATATACTCTACATCATCACCATACCTGACACAGATATTGTTTGACGTTGCGGGTTTATTCAGGAGGATTTCGCCCATACCGCCCTTTTCCACAGTCATTGTACCTATAGCTGTTGTACAATTGTAGTCGCTGTACACAGTGTGAACACCTGCATCAAAGCCGCTTGTTATTGCCAGATAATTTGTGTCGGTGACTTTTTTTGTCATACCCACAGAGGGATAATAATGGCTTTCTCCGCCCTTTTTCCTTATATGGGGATTATATGAGCAGTAAAACTGCTTTTCACCGCTGTAAGCAACCTTCACTCTGTAATTATCCGCTGTAAGGCGAGATGCATCAAGGGAATACATAGCCTCTATACCGTCGCTCCAGATTTCTGCTATTTCACATTCACTTGTTGCCACAACCACATTGCCTTCCTCATCCACCAGCTGAAGCTCATATTCTGACAAATTAACAGGCAACTCGGAATACATAACCAGAGCATAGATTTTTTCGGTGTATTCATCGTACACGTCATTCAGCAAATCTATATTGTCCACATAGGCAAAATTGCCCGCCATTACAGAATTGGGAATAAGCTCTTCCTTTGTGCCGTCCTTGTAATAAATAACTGTTTCAACCTGATAAGTGCCATTTTCAATACTTACAGGGACAAAAAGTGAAATTTCAAAGCCATATATATCGCTCCACGGAACGCTTAAGCTATCCATTTCATATACGGTTCTGCCATTTTCGTCAACAAGGCCGAAATCCACCTTTTCGGGGGTCTTTTCAAGCATGTCGATGAAATCATAGCTAAGGTAATTAAGCTTTCCCGCCTGGAGCACCCCGTAGAAATTGTAGCCGGGGTTTAAAACTGTAACGGGGCCGTATACCTTGCCTGTGTTCCAGTCCTCAAAGTAAAGAGAGTATTCACCCTTGCCGAGCCACCATTCATCAATGTAGCTGATAGCAACCGAAGGATAGATCTCCTCGCCTGTTTCCTCGTCGTAGTCCCATTCGCAATAAGCATCTACATAGCAATCTTCAATCACGTTACCGTCTTCATCCTCAAAGTAGCCTACCAAATCAGGCCACTCTTTAAGAGGTGTTTTAAAGTCAACTGTTACCGAATCCTGCAAAGGAAGAGTAATTGTAACCTTTTCCTTAAAGGCTATAGGTGCGGCAAAAAGCATTGCCTCATCCTCTTCGGCAGCCTTTACTGCTCTCTTTTCTGCCTTACTGAGCTGATACGCTCTTTCTTCCAATGCTCTTGCTCTGCGCGCTTCAAATCTTTCCTGTCTTTCCTCTGCCATAAAAGGAGCAGTATGCTCTTCCTCGGCAAAAGCCTGCGGTGCAAGAGAGAGAAGCAGCATAAGCACAAGCATAAGGCTTATAATTTTTTTCATAATTCTTCCTCCTAAAAAAATGTCATAAACACATTTTACAATATTTTTCCATTAATTGCAAGAAAAAAGCTGTTGAATTATCAACAGCTTTTCTTACATTATCAGTTTTCGGTATCTTCAGAGGCTCTCTCTTTCTCTGCCATCTTTTCGCGTATCTTTTCTTCAATTTCATCGGCAATTTCGGGATGCTCTGTAATGAACATCTTTGCATTTTCCCTGCCCTGACCTATTCTCATATCGCCATAGGCAAACCATGCACCGCTTTTCTGAATAATACCCAGAAGCACACCCATGTCAACCATGCTGCCCTCTTTGGAAATACCCTTGCCGTACATCATGTCAAATTCTGCTTCCTTGAAGGGAGGTGCAACCTTGTTTTTAACAACCTTAACCCTTGTTCTGTTACCAACAAACTCTGTGCCGTTCTTAAGTGTTTCCACCCTTCTTACATCCATACGGACAGATGCATAGAACTTAAGTGCACGTCCGCCTGCTGTAACTTCGGGGTTACCGTACATAACGCCAACCTTTTCACGAAGCTGGTTAATGAAAATACAAACTGTGTTTGTTTTTGCCAGAACGCCTGCAAGCTTTCTCATAGCCTGGCTCATGAGCCTTGCCTGCAATCCCACGTGGCTGTCGCCCATTTCGCCGTCAATTTCCGCCTTGGGAACAAGTGCCGCAACAGAGTCAACAACAATAACGTCCAGTGCACCGCTTCGCACCAGAGCTTCGGCAATTTCAAGTGCCTGTTCGCCTGTGTCGGGCTGTGCCACGATAAGTGAATCCACATCAACGCCTATATTTTTTGCATATGTAGGGTCAAGAGCATGCTCCGCGTCAATAAATGCCGCTTCGCCGCCTCTTTTTTGTGCCTCGGCAATAATGTGAAGGGCAATGGTTGTTTTACCACTGGATTCGGGACCGTATATTTCAATAATCCTTCCCTTGGGCACACCGCCTATACCAAGTGCCATGTCAAGTGTTAAGCTTCCCGTGGGGATAGCTTCCACATTGAGATGAGCGTTACTGCCCAGCTTCATAACACTGCCTTTACCGAACTGCTTTTCTATCTGACTCATTGCTATGGCAAGAGCTTCCTTTTTTTCAATTGACATTTCGATTCCCTCTTTCTGTACGAACATCTGTTCTCATTATAGAACAATTTTTCAGGTTTGTCAATAGGTTTATTTCAATTTATAAACATTGAAGGAAAGAGGAGGCACGGTAAGGTTAATTTCCCTACTTCCGCCAACGGGTCTTGTAAGGCTACGGGGTGAAACCTTGTCCTTATTGTCCATGGTGTTAATATCTGTCATAAATTCACTTGTAAGAGTGATTTCCTCAATCTCCATAACCCCTTCGGGAAGGCTTAAGACAACATCCTTCTTGCCACCGCGGTTTGCTACCTTTAATATATACTCCCCTTCTTTATAGCCTGCACTTATGTATACATCGCCATCCTCTTCACGTTCAAACTGCAACGTATAGTCAGGCAAATTATTGCCGAACATTGCCTGCACGTGATAGGAGGGTGTAAGCATTATTTCGTGATTGTTCACAAAAATCATATCAGGGTGCCACTGGGTGTAGTTAACCCTTGCAAATAAGGGAGCATAGCTTGCCAAGGTAACAACGTCGGCATTTCTTTCAAAGCCCGTCATCATGGCAGCCTCTGCAATTGCCGCCTCTAAGCTGTTGGGCTTTGGCTGCTTGTCGCCTATATGGCAGGCATACTCGCCTGCGAAAACCTTAACCCCGTCACGATTATAGCTGTCGTAGCGGTTTGCATTGTCAAACATCCATTCGCTCTTTACATAATAGTGCTCGTCAACAGCGTAGGCAAAATCCTCCTTCTTGCCCTCAAGCCATTTGTACGCCTTATCAAACTCCTTGCCCTGTGCCGAGGGACCCGAAGAAGTTATAAGCTTAATATCGGGATAAAGAGGTGCTATCACCTTCTGGAAAGCCTCGTAGCGTTCAAAGTAGTTTTCCTCCCACTGCTCGTTACCAATGCCTAAATAAACAAGGTTGAAGGGCTCGGGATGACCCATACGGGCACGAAGTGCCGCCCACTCATTTTTATCCGGGTCTCCGTTTGCAAATTCAATAAGGTCAATTGCATCCTGAATGTACTCATCCAACTCATCCATGGGCACACATTCGCCCGTTTTGTACTGGCACGCCATACCGCAGTTAAGTACGGGAAGAGGCTGTGCACCAATGTCCTCACAAAGGAGGAAGTATTCGTAAAAGCCTAAGCCGTAGCTCTGGAAATAGTCGTGTGCAGTTATGCCCACGTTACCGTCCTGCCAGCGGTTCCAGTTAATTTTTCTTTCTTCAACGGGGCCTACTGTGTCCTTCCACCTATAGCGGTTTTCTATAACTGTACCCTCTACAATACAGCCACCGGGGAAACGTACAAAGCCGGGCTTGATATCCTTCAAAGCCTGTGCCATGTCGGCACGAAGTCCGTTCTTTCTGCCCATGAAGGTGTCACGGGGGAATAAGGATGCCATGTCAATATCACACTCGCCTTCTTCAAGGAAGGTGATATAAAGCTTCCCGTTGTAAACTGTTTCATTGCTTTCCATTTCAAGGGAGTACTTTTTCCATTCCTCACCTTCAGCTTCAATTGAAGCCTCACAGCAAAGAGCGTTTTCAGTTTTAATTTCCACCTTAAGCTTTGCATTTCCCTTTACGTATAAGGAAAAGTCGTACTTCTTTCCCTTTTCGCAGAAAATGCCCTCGTAGGCACGGTTTACAATGCCCTCTCCCGCTTCGCCCTTTATATAGGCGTACTGCGGGTTAATATTATTCATGGGGTGCTCCCGGCAGCTTTCAAAAACACAATTTCCCACCTTGTCCCATGCTGTAAGGGGCGAAATGTCGTCAAATTCCATTGTGGGGAAAAAGTCAAAGGAGCGGTTTTCCAAAAGCTCCGCATACAAACCGCCGTCTGCACCGTAGTTAATGTCTTCAAAGAAAAGACCTATCATATGAGGGTTAACGTCAACACCCTTTTTGTTTGTAACTGTAATTTTCATAATTTACCTCCTCTTCTCCGGTAACTGTGCTAAAAGTATTGCAGCAAACATAATCACACAGCCCGTTATCTGCCGTGCATTCATGGCATCGCCCAGAATTACCCATGCGGCTATAACGCTCACGGATGCCTCAAGGCTCATAATAATAGAAGCAACTGTGGGGTTCAAGTCCTTCTGACCTATAATCTGCAAGGTGTATGCCACACCGCTTGAGAGCACGCCTGCATATAAAATGGGTATCCATGCCTCAATGTTAAATACCATATTGAAGCTGTCTGTAACAAATGCACCAATAAGGCTTATAACAGCTGAGGTTGCAAACTGTATGCATGCAAGCTTAACCCCGTCAACCTTAGGTGAGTAGTAGTCCACAAGAAGTATCTGTGCCGTAAAAATAAGTGCACATATAAAAACAAGCACGTCTGCAAATTCCACGGTGAAAATTTCCCCTGCAGGGATGCAGAGTATGTAAAGACCAACTGTCGCCAGTGCAGCCGCAATATACGCCGTTACGGGGCACTTCTTTTTAAAGAAAATGCCTGCAATGGGAACAAGCACTATGTAAAAGGCAGTTATAAAGCCTGCCTTGCCGGCACTTGCATCGCTTAACTGTATGCCGTACTGCTGAAAGCAGGTTGCACTGCAAAGGGCAATACCGCAAAGTATACCGCCGATTATAAGGGTTTTGTCGCTCCATTTTTTTGCATTTTCACCACGGCTTTTGTCACGCATGTAAATAAAGGGCAAAAGCACCAGTGCACCTATAACATTTCTCACGCCGTTGAAGGTGAAGGGGCTCCAGTATTCCATGCCCACATCCTGGGCAACAAATGCCACACCCCATATAATTGCTGTTATTAAAAGTAAAATTGAACCTCTGTATTGCTTATTCATTGTCTTTTCCTCTTATTCCCATATCTTCCAGGGAGCCTTACCGCTATTCCACATCTCTTCTAATGCATCGTGCTCCTTTTTCGAATCCATCGGCTTCCAGAAGCCGTTATGGATGTATGCCTTTAATTCGCCCTCCCCGGAAAGCTTTGAAAGGGTATATTCCTCTAAAACGGTGGCATCGTCCTCTATGTAATTGAAAATTTCGGGGTTAAATACCATGTAACCGCCGTTAATTCTCGCCGCATCGTATGCCGCCTTTTCGCGGAAGGAATAAATGGAGGAGTCAGAATCTATACCAAGTATGCCAAACCTCTGCTCCATTGTAACGGCACTGATGGTTGCGGTTTTGCCGTGGCTCTTGTGAAATTCCACGAGCTTATTAATGTCAATATCGCAAAGCCCGTCACCGTAGGTGAGCATAAAGGGCTCATCACCCACGTACTTTTTAATTCTCTTCACTCTTCCGCCGGTCATTGTATTAAGACCGGTGTCAATAACAGTTACCCTCCAAGGCTCTGCGTGGCGGTTGTGTACAATAACCTTGTCGTCCTCTGTAAAATCAAAGGTCACGTCACTTGTGTGCAGAAAATAGTCTGCAAACCATTCCTTTATAACGTGCTGCTTGTAGCCTGCACAAATAATAAAGTCGTTAAAGCCGTAGTGGGAATATGTTTTCATTATATGCCAGAGTATGGGCATTCCGCCTATTTCAACCATGGGCTTGGGACGGAAAATGCTTTCCTCGCTTATACGGGTGCCGAAGCCTCCCGCAAGAATTACAACTTTCATTTTTACACCTCTTTTGTGCAATAAAAATTCACCTTAAATTATAGCATTTGGTGCATGTAATGTCAAATAAAAAAGACCCCCAAAGGGTCGGGGAACCGAGTCCACGCTATAACAAACAAAACGGACTCTCCCGTTTGCGGTACCCTCGTTAGCTTCGCTGCACCGCTCGCTAACTTCGACCGCTGCACAACCCTGCGCGCTCCATTCATCGTCCGCAGGACGCGGTCGCTGCTCGGTTCCCCCTCCCCAAAGGGTCGGGGAACCGAGTCCAAATATACCAAAACAAAACGGACATCCTTTAGGATGTCCGTTTTGTTTTGGCGTGCTTGGAGGGACTCGAACCCCCGACCCTTTGGTTCGTAGCCAAATACTCTATCCAGCTGAGCTACAAGCACAAAGCTATTTAGTTTTCTAAACGCAAGGCATATATTAACATACTTTTTTTGAAAATGCAACTGTTTTTTGAAAAAATATTAAAAATTTTTATTAATTGCTTTTTTCCTATTATAATAGACTTTGTTTTTCTTTACAGAAATTTTTTTCTGTGATACAATATGCTATATAATTGTCACTTTTTATCGGAAAGGAAAATTCTTATGGCAAAAATTGAAATTGCTAACCCCATAGTCCCCATAGAACTGAACTTTATAAATAAATATCTGCCCGAGGCACACCCGACACATGTTATGGTTTACATATATGCCTTAGGTCTTTGTTATTCAAACAAGCAGTCGGACAATGCCTCCATCGCCCAATCACTGGACATACTTGAGTCGGACGTTATCAAGGCGTGGAAATACTGGGTTAAAAAAGGTCTTGTGTCATTAGGCTTGGACGGTACCGTAACCTTCCTTTCAACAAACCATGCGGAAGCTCCCACAGAAGAAAAGGAAGCTCCCCGCGAAAAGGAAACAGTGCCCGTAAGACCGGTTGAAATTGCTCCCGATGTGATTGCAAAGCCCGTAAAGAGAAGCATTTCCATGGCGGAAATTACAGCTAAAATGGAAATTGACAAGTCCTTCTCCAATATGCTTAAAATGGCACAGCTTATATGGGAAAAGCCCTTCACACAAACAGAAATAAAAGCTCTTTATTCCTTCATGGAATGGTATTCCTTCTCCGATGAGGTGCTCACCTTGCTTGTTGAATACTGTGCACTGGAGGAAAAAACAAAGAACGTAAAATACATGGAAGCCGTTGCCGAAGCATGGGCACAGGACGGCATAACAACAATAAAGATGGCTGCAAAGGTTTTCAACAAGAAGCAGAAGGAAGTAAGCATGCTCAAAAAGTGTGTGCAGATTTTTGGTCTCTCCCGTGCCTTTTCTGACAAGGAAGTGCAGTACATTACAGAGTGGACAACCACCCTTTCCATGAGCGAGGCAATGATAAAGGAAGCCTACAACCGCACCACCACAAACACGGGCAAGTTAAGCTTCCAGTATATGAATAAAATCCTTACCTCCTGGTCAAGTGAGGGCATAAAGACCCTCACCGCCTTAAAGGAGGCAGAGGCAGTACGCAAGGCTCCCTCAAAGGGGCAGGGCAAGAGCTCTTCAAATTATGACTTTGACGAAATAGAACGATTAGAGCTTGAAAGGCTTATGAAAGATAACGATTAAGAGGTGCATAAAATGCTCTACACAAATGCAATGGATGTTATACGTCAACGCAGGGAAAAGCGTGACGCACTTATAAAAGAGCGTAAAAACGAAATTTATTTAACCATTCCCCGCATAGGCGAAATAGAAAACAGGTTAAGTGCCACGGGCATGCTGCTTTTGTCCCGTGTTGCCGACAGCGAAATGACCCCTGAGGAATTTGTTGCCCACATTATGGCTGAAAACCGTGAGCTTAACGAGGAAAAGAAACGCCTCCTTATTTCAAAGGGCTACAGTGAGGACTATCTTGAGCCTCCCTACACGTGCCGCCTTTGTTCCGACACGGGCTATAACAGCGAAAACAAGCTCTGCAGCTGCTTAAAAACAGAGCTTACAAAAAGAGCACTTAAAGAGGCAAACCTTACAGAGCACATGGCAGGACAGAGCTTTGAAAACTTTAACCTTGCCTACTATTCAAACGAGGTTAACCCCACGGTTGGCATTAGTGCACGTGAAAATGCGGCAAAGATACTGCGTACCTGCCGCCGCTTTGTGGAGGATTTTTCCCCTGCAAGTAAAAACCTTCTCTTTTACGGCACAAGCGGATTGGGTAAAACCTTCCTTTCCTCGGCAATTGCAAAAGAGCTTATCGATAAAGGCTTTGACGTGCTTTACATAAGCAGCAACAATCTTTTTTCAATGCTTGAGGACATCCACTTCGGCAGAGGCGATGAAAAAAGCAGCTACATTGCCGAAAAGGCACTGGATGCTGACCTTCTCATTTTAGACGATTTAGGGGCAGAATTTATAACCCAATTTACAACAAGCGAGCTTTTCCGCATTGTAAACCACCGTCTGCTCGCAGGCAAGAAAATGATTTTTTCAACAAACCTTAACCTTTCCGAGCTCACAAGCACATATTCGGAAAGGATTGTTTCCCGCATTATCGGTGAATTTTATGCGCTCCGCTTCTTTGGCGATGACATAAGAAAACAAATGAAATACAATTGAGGTGCATTATGACATACCTGACATTACTTGAAAAACACATTGACGAATTAGGCAGGGTGCTTATAGCCTTTGAAATGAACTCCCCTGCAGCAATAAGAATGCTTGAGGACGAAAAAAAGGCACTCTCCCTCCGCTACGATATCGACGACCCAGAGGGCTACGATTTTTATGTGCCTGCAACCTACAATGCTCTTGCAACCATCCGCTCGGCAATTGAGCAGGAAAAGATAAACCCGCAGCTTGCATCCTACATTAAGGATGCCCGTGAAGAGCTCATCGCCATTGCAGAGTATATGCGCGAGAGTAATTAAGGAGGGTTTTTTATGCCTGTTATAGCACTTTTAATACTGGGTGCAAGCCTTTTTGGGGCAAACCTTGCCCGTAAAAAGCTTGGCCCCTATGCTCCAATAATTCTTTTCCTGGCAGTTTCCCTTATCTGTGAAATATTCTGTTTCAATTTCGAGTCCTTCCGTTCTTTAACCTATCCGGAAATTGAAAACTACACCATAACCTGCTCACCCACCGTTACCGAAAAGGACGGGAGCTACACTCTCCGCTCCGCATCGGATTTTATTTCAATTAAAAACATGGACGGCAGGGTTGAAAGCATCCACGTTAAAACAAACACAACACGTCACACACTGCGTTTTTTTGTTTCCGACGGTGCCAATGAGATTCGCTATCATGCAGGTGACCGCATCATTTCGCGCTACAGTGAGCAGTCAGGCTACATAAAAACAAATTTCACCGGCTCTGCCACGGAAATAAAGCTTTATGTGCCCGATATTGAAAACCGTGTTATAACACTTTCCGATATAAGGCTCAACTGTCGCCGTCCCGTATTCTTCAGCATTTTACGCCCCATTGTGTGCTTCCTTAGCTTAATGTTTGTTTACTACATTATCGTAAAGAAGCGTCTGTGGCAGAAAAAATATAACATAGAGAGCAAGCGTCAGAGCAACTTTACAATGTTTGTTGCCTGCACCCTTGCAATTATGTTTTTACTTATCCCCTACATTAACCCCGGGTTTATAAACCCCACCTGGGCACATCACAATCAGTACAACGAGCTGGCACAGGCATTTTTAGATGGTCAGCTTCATTTGGAAAGAGAAGTTCCCGATGTGCTTTTAGAGATGGAAAACCCCTATGACCGCAACATGCGAAAGCAGGTATTTTCCAAGGCAGGGCTTTCCGAGCCCTGGGACACAGCCCTTTATAACGGTAAATACTATGTTTACTTCGGGGTGCTTCCCGTTTTGCTCTTCTACCTTCCTGCCCAGGCATTAGGCTTTGATTTCCCCAACTTTTTAGCCGTGGTCATATTCTCCTGGGTTTTAATTGCAGGCGTATTTTTGCTCTACGGCAAAATAATAAAAATGTACCTTAAGGACACGCCATATCTTTTATACCTTGTCCTTTCCGTAACAACTGTCCTTACGGGCGGTGTACTCTACATCATAAAGCGACCCGACTTTTACTCCATCCCCATTATGGGTGCTTTAGCCTTCACCGTTATGGGGCTCTACTTCTGGGTAAGCTCGCTTGATTACGATAAAATTTCACGGTGGAGAATGCTCACAGGCTCAATTTTCATGGCATTGGTTCTCTCCTTAAGACCAAACCTTGTGTTCTTCTCCTGTGCGGCATTTCTCATCTACTGGGACAGCGTATTCCGTGACCGTGAGCTTTTAAGCATCAACAGCCGTCTTTCCGATGAAAAGCTTCGTGGCTTAAAGAACACCGTTGCATTCTGTGCACCATATATCATAGTAGGCGTTCTCGTTATGATATATAATGCAGCAAGGTTCTCTTCACCCTTTGACTTTGGTGCAAGCTATAACCTTACCACAAGCGACATGACACAGCGTGGCTTTATGCTGGACCGTTGGGGGCTTGGCGTGTTTGAATATCTTTTCAGACCGCCTGCAATTTCCGCAACCTTCCCCTTCTTATCCTCCAACCTTCCCCAAACGGCATACATAGGCTTCACAAGCCGTGAGGGTATGTTCGGCGGTATATTTGCCGCCTACCCGGTGCTGTGGTCACTTTTTGCAATGCATAAGGCGAAAGACCAGAAAAAGCCCTTTAAGCTTGCGCTGTTCCTTCTGGGAGCAGGCTTTGTAACCTGCCTTATCGATATTCAGGCAGGAGGCATTCTTCCCCGCTACACCTGCGACTTTGCAGTGTTCTTTGTAATGGCAGCGGCAATAACCCTTATGATGCTTTACAAGGAATACCCGTCACTGGCAACAAAATTTGCAGCGTGGGGACTTTTGTGCATGGTGGTTTACGATGTGCTTCTTATTATAGCAGGGGGCTCCTCCACACTCCAGACCATGAACAAACAGGTATATATGTATTTCTTTGACGAATTCTGCTTCTTTTTATAAAGGCATGTCACTTTCAGGCAGGGCAAACCTATTGCCCTGCCTGTTTTATTTGTTCCTCAAAAAAATTTTAATTCCGTGCAACTTTTTGACCACGTCACAAGTATTATATATGAAAGGTCCCCAACAGCCTTTCACCACGCAGGGGATTTTTGGGAAGTTATTCCTGCCGCAGTGTAGCCTTAGTAAGGCATGCTTTCTGTACTGTAGGCTCCCGAAAGCGGTTGCCCGATCAGGTTCGGTACTCCTCCAACACCGAACCTGCGAGGATGACCGACCCCTTTACATAGTCCACCCATATAAAACATATACACAGAAAAGCGACCGTTTTCCCTCATGAGGCGGTCGCTTTTCATATATCAAAAAAGACTACGGAATTTTACCGTAGTCTTTTTTGAATAAAAGCTCAGATTTTAGTGAGCTGCTTTCCATTCCTTAGCCTTAGCTTCGGACATTCTTGTGATCTTTTCTTCAGGATAAACAGATTCTGCGCCACCGTTTGTGTAAAGGAAATACTTTCCGTCGGGTGTTACATAAAGAATTTCTTCGTATCCTGTAGCATCACCGAATTCGCCGCTTGTGTAGCTTGCTACAACTGTTGCTGTTTCTGTGTTGTACTCAACCTTACAGATAATCTTCTTCATGGGTAAATCATCCCTTCCAATATAATATATTTAGTCGTTCCACGATGACACAAAGATAGACACTATCTTTGTTACTACCATTATATATCAAATATTTTCAACTTTCAATACCCAATTTTACACCAAATTCAATACAAAAGTGACATCTTTTTAGGTTACAATGCTTAAATTCTGCCCTCTTTGTCACAAAGCCGAGCCTTTGCTTCCTCTACGCTTTCGCCCTCACGGGCAAGGTACTTATCAACAAATTTGTCTTCTATTTTCTTATAACCTTCAACAACGCCGTCCTCGATTTTCTTGTAGCCCTCTACAACACCGTCTTCAATCTTTTTGTAGCCTTCAACTACACCCTTTTCAATTTTTTCAAGTCCTTTTACAAATTTAGATTCAGCCATTATCACTTCAACCCCTTTGTTAAAGGAATAAGCATAAGAAGGATTACTATGCCCAAAAGACCTGTAAGTGTGCCAACTGTTATCTTGTTCCATACCATACAGAAGCACATACCAACGCCAAGTGTAAGTGCACCAACTATGCCCAAAAGGGTAAAGAGCACAGCCTTACCGTTTACCTTTATGGGTGCCTTTCCTTCCATTTTTCTCCACACAAAAAGGGTGATAAGTCCAAGTACAATGCCAACTGTGCCGAATGCCACGCCCTGCTTAAATGCATTCCATTCGGGAATAAGTGCCATACACATTCCCAAAGAGAACAAAACGCCTGCCACAGTGCCCAATACCAATGCAACAAAGCTGCTTTTCTTCATATAAAACACTCCTTTAAAATTTTTCATTAAACCAACACTTGTTTGTTTAATACACTTGTAGTATAATATTCATGTATTTAAAAATCAACCATCAATATTCCGACAACTGTTGGTTTAATGAAAGGAATTATATATGAACGTAAAAAATAACAAAAGGAAGCGTGAATCCATCGAAAAGATTGAAAAAGCCTTTATTGAAATGCTTATGACAAAGGAGCTTAATCAGATTTCCGTAACGGATATCTGCAATGAAACGGGGCTCAACCGAAGCACCTTCTATGCAAATTTTACGGATGTGTATGCCTTAGCTGACAGCTTAAGACTGAAACTCGAGGCAGACTTTGACGAGCAGTTCAAAAAGGAAACAAACCGTGATGCGGTAACAATGTTCCGCCACATTTACGAAAATCAGCTCTTTTATAAAGCCTATTTCAAGCTTGGCTACGACGAAAGCCATCAGGTTTATGTGTACGACATGCCCCGTGCCGAAAAGGACTTTGGCAGTAAAAATATAAAGTATCATATTGAATTTTTCCGTAATGGCTTTAATGCCATAATAAAAATGTGGCTTAACTCAGGCTGCCGGGAAACCCCCGAGGAAATGGCAGACATATTAAAGGCAGAATATAAGGGAAGATAACAAAAAATTGAGGAGCCTTTTACAGCCCCCCAATTCTGACTAATTATTAATAATTTCCTTTGCCATTTCAACCAACGCTTCTTTTGTCAGCTCACCGTTCATCTGCATAAGAGAATGTCTTACCCCATCCTTTTCGAAGCCTGCTGACTGCACGGTAATTATTTCCACCGTGCCTGTGCCGTAGCTGAACACCAGTTCACCGCTCTCCTCTGCCCTCTTGTCCTCTTCTGTCAATTCATAATCGCCGGGCACAAACTTATTTACATATGTATTATAGTAAATATCAATCCCGTTATCGGTACATGCCACTTCACCATCAAAAGGCACATCAGATGCGAACTTATCCTGGGAATAAATTACCCTGTCGCCGTCCTTTTCGTAGTAAAAGGTTGTTGACTTGAACTTTTCAACGGTATTATTGTTATCATCCGCAAGGCGGTTATTCACAACATTACCGCGATTGAACTCATAGCCATTTTCAAATTCTTCAATACATATAACTTCATAGCCAATCTCGTCAGCAAGCTCCTCGCCCTCGGGCAATTCATAAAAGGCATCCACAAGACTGCTGGACGAATACCATGTTGTTATAAGCCCACTTGCAGCAAAAGCCGTTATTCCTAAAATAAGTGTTGCGCATACCGCAACCAATGCAATCTTTGTTTTATGTGTCATAGTGCAAACCTTCCTTTCTTTCCCGGAGGATTGTATATAACCTTTCACCTTGTCACAAATTACGCTAACCTCTGCATCAAGAACAGACGTCGGATAGCATTCCTTTTCAAAGTGCTTCACAGCCATTCCTCCTTCAACAATTCTTTCAGTTTCTTTTTGCCTCTCATAAGTCGTGTTTTAACGGTTGACATGTTCATCCCCATCACTTTTGCTATTGTCTTGACTTTTTCGTCATATTTATACCTGCGGACAAAAATTTCACAATCCGGCTCCCCGAGGCTCATTACCGCATCCCACAAAGTGCTCGATAAAATTCTGTCTTCTGCTTCATCACTTTTTTGTGAAGCATTCACATCCTCCAATGAAACACATAAGCATTCCTTATTAATCCGTCTTAGTGCAAGATTTCTCGCAACAGCGGCAATATACGAACGTACAGACCCTTTTTCCATGTTTATGTA
>JAFSGW010000054.1 GCA_017440585.1 Clostridia bacterium
GGGAATGAGTGAAAAAGAGGATTTACCTGCCTGAGGTTGTGGGGAAAGGGTATAAGGATTTCTGGAATTTTAAGGGCAGATACAGAGTGGTGAAGGGGTCGAGAGCAAGTAAGAAAAGTAAGACTGCCGCACTGTGGTTTATATATAACCTGATGAAGTATCCTGACAGTAATCTGCTTGTTATAAGAAAGACCTACAGAACCCTCAAGAGCTCCTGCTTTGAGGAATTAAGGTGGGCAATTGAAAGGCTTGGGGTGACAAGGTTCTGGCTTGTGAGGCAGGCACCCATGGAGATTATGTATATACCTACGGGGCAGAAGATTTATTTTAGGGGACTTGATGACCCTATGAAGGTTACAAGTATTACGGTAAACAGAGGAGTTTTGTGCTGGATGTGGATAGAGGAGGCTTACGAGATAACAGATGAGAGCCACTTTGATATGCTTGATGAGTCCATCCGTGGTGAAACGAGGGGCGAGTTATTCAAGCAGATTACCATTACCTTTAACCCATGGAATGAAAAGCACTGGCTGAAAAAGAGGTTTTTTGACACGAAGGATGAGGACACCCTTGCCATTACAACAAACTATATGTGCAATGAGTTTTTAGATGAGGCTGACAGGCGGCTTTTTGAAACCATGAGGCTTAAAAACCCTGAACGCTACAAGGTTGCCGGCTTGGGAGAATGGGGAAAAAGCGAGGGGTGTATTTATACCGATTGGCACGAGGAGAATTTTTCTGTTGAGGAGCTTAAGAGAAATAAGCCTTATTTAAAAGCTGTTTTCGGGCTGGATTTCGGATACGTGAATGACCCCACGGCACTTTTTTGCGGTTTATGCGACGAAAGGGAGAAAAAGCTTTATGTGTTTGACGAATTGTATGAAAAGAATTTGTCAAACGAAGAGATATACAGAAAAATTTTGGATATGGGATATGTGAAGGAGAGAATACGGGCTGATGCGGCAGAGCCTAAGAGCATTGACAGACTACGTCAGCTTGGCATGGACAGAATAAGACGGGCCAAAAAGGGTGCAGACAGCATACGATACGGGATTGCACTTTTAAAGGAATATGAGATTATCGTACACCCTTTATGTGTGAATTTTCTGATGGAGATTTCAAATTATTCCTGGGAGAAGGATGAGTCGGGAGCTATGGTAAACAGGGCTAAGGATGAATTTAACCACCTGATGGATGCGATGAGATATGCGATGGAGAATATAAGCGAGGAAGAGGGATTTTCCTTTGTGTGAGGAGGTAGATTGTGGGAAGAGTAAGAGACTGGAGCATGCTTTTTATGATAAGTGACAGCTTTGAGGCTATGCTGACGGAGTTTCCCTATGAGGAGCTGATAGATGCTTTTTATGTGAGAAGAAATATGGAAGAGAGTGAGGAAAAGCGGCTTGATGCTGTGTTTGAGAGAGAAAGAAGAATAAGGGGAAAAGAAAAAGAGCTTGATGAAGGCTACGTGCCCTTTTTTGATGAAAAGGTGATTTTGCCCATGAGAAGAAGGCTTTTTATTGAGGAGGAAGAAGAGGAGCTTTTAAAAAGCCTTGATAAAAAGCCCTTTGCCGTAAGCCTTATGGAGGCAGAGGAAGAAATGGATGCTTTTTATGAAGGGGTAAGGCTACTTCCGGCATTTGGAGAAGAGAGCTTCTTTTTAAAAGAAGAGGATGAGGGCTTTTTGGAGGAGGGACACTTAACCTTTGAGGAAGAGGACAGCATTTCTGACAGTGTAACCCTTTCGCCCCGTGAGAGGGAGAGAGTGATAGAGAGCATCATAAAAAAGGAAGATGGCGGAAGACGGCACGAGATACGGGTTGAGATGGTAAAGGGGGAAACGCCGGGAGACGGTGAGGATGCAGACGACATAATAGAGAAAATGACCGAAAGGCTTTGCGCAATGATGGCACGGGGTTCTGACGGAATTTACTTATAGAAAGGATGAGACTTGAGTGTGGGAAAGCGTGAGTGACGGTGTGATTGAAAGGCTTAACGAGGGAAGGGTTATGAGCGAAAAGGAGTTTTTTGAAAAAGAGATTGCCTTATGGAAAACAAGTGACAAGAGACGGTGGATGATTGACGGGGAACGGTATTTTTGCGGTGAGCATGACATACTGAAGGAGGAAAGGCGTGCTATAGGAAAGGACGGCACTCTTACAAGGGTTGATAATTTGCCCAATAACCGCATTGTGGACAACCAGTATCAGAGGCTTGTTAACCAGAAGGTGAATTACCTTTTGGGGCGTGAGGCGATGATAGAAGGGGAAAACAGAGAATATGTGAAGCTTTTAAAGAAGGCTCTTGGGAAAAACCGGACACGGGATATGAAGTGCCTTTTACGTGATGCGGTGAATATGGGGCTTGCCTGGATTTTTGTGTATACCGATGAAAGAGGAGAGATAAAATTCAAAAGAATTCCTGCCTATGAGATGATTGCCTACTGGAAGGATGAGGCACATACAATGCTTGACAAGGCGGTGAGGATTTTTACCGTTGAGGGATATGAGGGGAAAGAGGCTTGCACAAAAGAGATGGCAGAGGTGTACCACACTGACAGAGTGGAGGTATATGAATACACCGATGGAGTGCTTAAAAAGCTTGAGGAGCACAGATATTTCAACGAAAGAGGCATTCCCCTTGTGGCGTTTAAATATAACGAGAAGGAGATACCCCTTATTGCAAGGGTGAAGAGCCTGCAGGATGCACTGAACCGCACATTGTCGGATTTTGAGAATAATATGCAGGAGGATGCGAGAAACACCATACTTGTGCTTCAGAATTACGACGGCACGGACCTTGGTGAGTTCAGACGAAACCTTGCCACCTACGGGGCTGTGAAGGTGAAGACCGTTGATGGTGCACCCGGTGACATAAAGACCTTATCCACAGATTTTAAGGCGGAAAATTATGAGGTGATGATAAGCATGCTCAAGAGCTCCATTGTTGAAAACGCTATGGGGTATGATGCTAAGGACAAGCTTGGAAATAACCCCAATCAGCTTGTGATAAAGAGCATGTTTTCGGATATTGACCTTGATATGAGCGAGGCTGAGGTGGAGTTTAGCTTTGCTTTCAATAATTTAAGAGGGCTTATTGATGAGTATTTTGAAATATACGGCTACGGGTATTTTGAGGATGAGGCGGTGGAGCTTATTTTTAACCGTGACTGCCTTATTAATGAAAGCGAAGCCATTGACAACTGCATAAAGAGCAGAGAGATTTTGAGTGAAGAAACCGTGGTGCTTCAGCACCCTTGGGTGAAGGATGTTAAGGAAGAATTAAAGAGGAGGAGCGAGTGATATGGAAAGAGATGAGCTTATTGCACTTGGCATA
Source organism: Clostridia bacterium (assembly GCA_017440585.1). Taxonomy (GTDB): domain Bacteria; phylum Bacillota; class Clostridia; order UMGS1883; family UMGS1883; genus RGIG1927. The sequence goes on from JAFSGW010000054.1 coordinate 3,337, forward strand.
GAGGAGGCTGTGGCAGACCGCATTATGGAAGAGCAGGATGCCATGAGAAGAGATTTTGACGAAAGGCTCCGTGAGGAGAGAAACGAGCACGAGATTGAAAAAATCCTCACGGGAAGCGGTGCAAGAAACATAAAGGCGGTAAGGGCACTTATTGAAGCAACCGATGCTGAGGATGTGGCACGGGAGATTGAAAGGCTTAAAAGTGACGAGGAAACACGCTTTTTGTTTGAAAAGAAGGGAAGCTTTGCTCCTTACAGAGGGGCAGAGAGACTGCCCGATACAAAAAAGAGCACCTTTGAGGAAAGGCTTAATGCTGCACGCCGTGCAGGGGATACCCTTGAGGCAATACGGGTGAAGCAGCAGGCTGCAAGCGAAGGGGTTATGCTGATATAAATTAGCAATGAGTAATTAAGGTACAATCCCTCAGTCGGCTTTGCCGACAGCTCCCTTTACACAAGGGAGCCTGAGAGGAATTATATATAAATATTTTTAAAAAATTTTAGGAGGAGATTTATTTATGGCAAATGTAACAGGAGTAGGTACAAGCTGGAATTTACCCAATTATGCAGGTGAATTATTTACAGCGGACAAGGCACAGACCCCCCTTCTTTCAATGATTGGTGGTCTGACAGGCGGCAGACAGACAACGAGTAGTGAGTTCCCCACAGCGGTGCTTTTTGATTACCCTGAGGCGGCTCAGCCCGATATTTCAGAATCGGCATCTGTTAATGCACCTGCATCTAATCTTATTGTACGGGAGCAGGAAACAAACGTGGTACAGATTCATCAGGAGGTTGTGAACCTTACATATATGAAGATGTCAAACAGCGGTAACATGTCGGGCTTAAACAGCACTGCGGCAAACAGCGTGGAGGATGAAAAAGCGTTCCAGATACGCCACAAGCTTATTAAGATTGCCCGTGATGTGGAGCACAGCTTTATTAACGGTGTGTTCAACAAGGCCACAAGTGCAACAGATGCAAATAAGACAAGAGGTCTTATTGAGCTTACAAAGAGCGGTACAACAATTGATGCTGAGGGCGGTGTGCTTTCAAAGAGCATGCTTGATTCTCTTTATCGCTCCATGGCAGAGGCGGGCGCATATTTTGACAATATGGTGATGTTTTTGCCCGCTTATCAGAAGCAGGTGCTCACAGATATTTACGCCAAGGAATTTAACGCCACAATGAGTGCAAGAGACACTATCGGCGGTGTGAGCGTGGCACAGATTGAAACTGACTTTTTCAGAATGGGTGTTGTGTGGGACAGATTTATGCCCAGAGACACAATTTTAATTGCCGATGTGGCACATATTGCACCTGTATTCCAGGCGGTGCCCGAAAAGGGTGTAATTTTTGAAGAACAGCTTGCAAAGACGGGTGCTTCCGACATGATTCAGATTTATTCACAGATTGGTCTTGCTCACGGTCCTGCATTTTTGCACGGCTCTATTACAAACCTTGCTGTGGCTTAAGGTGATATTATGACAGATATTGAAAAGCTTTGTGAAAGGCTTGCCGATATGGGCTTTGAGGTTGAGGAAAACGAAGAGGATGCCCTTTATGATGCCGTAAGGCGGGCAGAGCAGACAATTATTAATTACTGTAACTGCGAAAGCGTGCCTGAGGAGCTCTCATTTGCACTTTTGGATATGGCGGCGGGAGAATATCTCCTTGCCGCTAAAATGAAGGGCGGAGAAGAGAGAGCGGTTAAGAGCATATCAGAGGGTGATATGTCGGTGAGCTTTGGTGATGATACTGTTGAAAGCACTGTTGACGGGCTTTTTAAAAGAAGCCGTGAGGAGATGACATCCTTCAGGAGGATAAAATGGTAGAAAGACTTAAAAAGGTACTTTCCCCTCTTTATACCGACCGCTGCACCGTTTTTGAGAAACGCCCCTTTACAGAGGAGGGGAGAACGAGGTTTGAAAAAAGCGTGAGGTATGAAAATGTGCCCTGCAGAGTTTCGGCGAAGGCTTATCTTTTCGGGGAGAACGCTGCAAAGGAAAAGGGAAGAATGCTTACTCTTAATAAAAGAGTGAAGCTGTTTGTGCCTCCTGAGTACGTGTTTGAGCCCGGAAGTGAAATAGAAATTGAAAGCCACGGACGAAAAAGGATGTATGGAAAAAGCGGTGAAATGAGCCTTTATGCTTCACACAATGAGGTTATGATTGAGCTTTTAGAAAACTATGCATAGGAGTGAGGATGATGGTTGACAAGCTTACAGGGGCGGTGGCTGAAGGTATAAGAGATGCCTTTGGTGAAAAGGCGGAGGTTTATACGGAGAGAGTGCACCAGAATGCAGTGAAGCCTTGCTTTTTTGTGGAGTGTGAAAGCATGGAAAGAATTGAGATGCTTAACAGAAACTTTTTTGTGCGGGCACATGTGGCGGTTATATACGAAAATGAGGGCGACGAAAAGAGAAACGAGGCTGAAGGTATCACAGCCAATCTTTTTAAGCTGCTTTCCCTTGTAAAAGCCGGAGATGTGACACTTAACGGGCGGAGGATACACGGGAAGTGGGAAAACGGAGCCCTTATTGTGAGAGTGTGCTACGACATATGGCAAAAAGAGGGCAAGGAAGAGTGCGGTGTGATGGAGAAGATTGAAGTTAAGGGGGTATACGGTGGATAATGTATACACAAAGGAGGAGCTGAAGGAAGCGGAGCGTTTTAAAAACAGGCGTGATGTTATAGAGGCTCTTCTTAAGGATAACGTTTACTACAGCATTGGAGAGGCTGAGGAAATTATAGAAGATTTTATGGAAGGATGTGTGTGATATGGCATTAGGCGGAGGTAGCTTTACTAATTACAACAAGATTATGCCCGGTGCTTATATTAACTTTGTGTCGGGCACAAATGCTTCGGGCAGTGTGGGCGACAGAGGCATTTGTGCAGTGGCGATGGAATTAAGCTGGGGCAAAGAGGGCGAGTTTTTCACAGTGAGTGCTGAGGAGTTTATGAAGGACAGCATGAAGCTTTTCGGCTACGGTGTGACAAGCAGTGAAATAAACCCTCTGAGGGATTTATTTATGAATGCCTCTACCGTTCACATTTACCGCCTGGGTACGGGCGTGAAGGCGAAAAATGTTTACGGTGAGGCTTTGTATGCAGGCAAGTGCGGTAATTCTGTTGCGGTAAAGGTGAGCGAAAATATTGATGACAGCTCATATTTTGACGTGACAACCTATTTTAAGAGCAGAAAGATGGATGTGCAGAAGGTTAAGAGTGCAAACGAACTCCGTGACAACGATTTTGTGCACTGGGACACTGCTGCCACACTTACTGCATCGGGAGCTGTTTCCATGACGGGCGGCAGTGATGCCACGGTTAAGGGAGCAGATTACCAGGCTTTTCTTGACAAGGCTGAAACGGTGAGATTTAACACAATGGCTGTGGCTACAACAGATGCAAGCGTGAATAGTCTTGTGGCGGCATATACAAAGAGAATGCGTGAGGAGAGAGGCATTAAGTTCCAGAGCGTGCTCTATAAGTGTGAGGCAGACGACATCGGTGTTATAAACGTTGATACGGCGGCTGTGGGAAGTAAGGTTTCTGAGGCATCCCTTGTGTGGTTTGTGGCAGGTGCGGCAGCCGGCTGTGAAATTAATAAGAGCCTTACAAACATGGTTTACAAGGGAAGCTTCACCCCCTTGAAAACTTATACACAGAGCCAGCTTGAAGAGGGTGTGGAAAAGGGTAAGTTTATGTTCCATGTGGTGGACGGCGAGGTACGGGTGCTTATGGATATTAACTCTTTGGTTAATACCACCTCTGATACGGGCGAAGTATTCCGTGATAACCAGACGGTGAGAATTGTTGACCAGATTGCCTATGATGACGCAAAGCTTTTTACAAAGAAGTATTTAGGTGTGATGCCTAACGATGAGGCAGGCAGACTCTCCTTGTGGAACGATATTGTGGAGCACAGAAAGAGCCTGGAGAGAATGCGTGCAATTGAAGGCTTCCGTGACGAGGATGTTATTGTGGAAAGAGGCAACAGCAAAACAAGCGTTGTGATTACAAGTAAGATTTGCCCTGTTAACTCAATGGCACAGCTTTACATTACAACAACACTGGAATAGGAGGAAGAGTATGGCAAACATTACTATGAAGGGCAGTGATGCAATATCGGCATCACTTGCAGAGTGCTACGTTACCATTGGTGACAACAGATATAACTTTATGCAGATGATTAATTTTGAGGCTTCCGTTACAAAGAACAAGACAACCGTGCCTATTCTGGGACAGATGGGTAAGGGTAACAAAGCCAACGGCTGGAGCGGTGTGTTCCGTGGAAAGGCTCATTATAATCAGTCTTTGTTCAGAAACCTTCTTATGGAGTACAAGGAGACGGGCAAGGATATTTACTTTGATATTTTAGTTACAAACTACGACCCTGCAAGCGAGGCAGGCAAGCAGAGCGTTATTTTCACCGGATGTAACATTGACGGGGGAATACTTGCTGCCTTTGATGCAGAGGGTGACTACCTTTCTGAGGAAATAAAGGGTACCTTTGAGGACTTTAAGGTGCCTGAAAAATTTAAGCTTTTAAGCGGTATGCAGTAAAAAAGAGGGCAGAAATGCCCTCTTTGAAAGGAGAAATTTGAATGGATAAGCTGAAGCTTTTTCTTAAGGAAAACAGAGTTAAGAAGGAAAGTGTGTTTTTTGCACCATGCGAGAGCATGAAGGATGAAGAGGGCGAGGCTGTTAAGTGGGAGCTTCGTGCAATAAGCTGCGAGGAGGATGAAAAAATACGTGAGGAGTGCCTTTGTGAGGCAAAGCGTGGCGTGAGGCTTGATTATGGCCTTTACATTAAAAAGCTGGCGGTGGCAAGCGTGGTTTTTCCGCCACTGTATAATGCTGCACTTCAGGATTCCTACGGGGTACATTCCCCTGAGGAGCTGATTGTGAAGCTGGTTGATAAGCCTGGTGAATTCCAGGAGCTGTGCAGGGTTGTGCAGAAAATAAACGGCTTTGACGTGACTATGAAGGAAAAGGTGGAAGAGGCAAAAAACTGATACGTGAAGGTGACGGGAGGGCTGTTTATGCCTACTGGTGCCTTCACAATTTAGGGATGAGGCCGTCGGAATTTGCCTCCCTTGATAAAAACGAGGTGGCATTTATTATTGCGGCGGTTGATATTTACAACGAAAGGCGGAATGGGTAGAGGATGTATATGCTTTATATTGATGACGTGCTTTTCCCTGTTGCCCCGGGAAAGATTGTGACCGAAACGGAGATGGACAACAATTTGTACCCTCTTGTGGACGGGAGTTGGGTTGGAAAAAGCGGAGGAAGGAAGCCCAGGAAGATTTCCTTTGAGCTTTTACTGCCCATGAGAGAGTATCCCTTTGCTTATTATGAAGGGAAGTACTGCGATGCGGAGTATTACATTGAGCACCTTAACCGCATTGCAGAAAAGAGCGAGGCTGTTGATTTTGACCTGTACAGAAGCTATAAGGGAAGCGATAGCGTGTACCTTACAAGCATGAAGGTTATGCTTGAGAAGATAAATGTGATTGAAGATGCGAAAAACCTGCCCGATATTACGGTGGGGGTTGTTTTAAGAGAGGCAAGATGGGTAGAGAGCCGTGTTACACAGGAAACGAGCGTGGCAAAAACCGAAAGGCAGGACACCTTCACCCTGCCTGAAACCTATACGGTGAAAAAGGGTGACAGCTTATGGCTTATAAGCAAGCTTGTGTATGGGGACGGAGCACAGTTTGAGTACCTTGCGGCGCTTAACGGGATAAAGAAGCCTTATACCATTTACACGGGACAGGTTTTAAAGCTGAGGGAGTAGGGTATGGAAACTGTAATTAAAAACAAGACGGCTTTTGATAAAAGTGAATACAGAGAGGTTTTTGAGACCGAAACCAACAAGAAAAGGCTGAGGCTTTACATAAAGAGCAAGCTTAAGGTTTACGAGGTTAACTGTGTGGATGAGGTAGTGATTGACAAGGAGGAATTCTGTGCATCAAAGCTGACATTTTACGTTTTAAAGGATGAAACCATAAGCTTTAACCAGGGCGATGGGGTGAGCGTGAAGTATGATGGAGAGGTGCTTTTTTACGGGTATGTGTTTTCCAAAATGCGGGACAAAAAGAACCTTATAAAAGTGGAATGCTACGACCAGATGAGGTATATGAAAAACAGAAGAAGCTACACAAGAGGAAAATTGAGCCTTAGTGAGGTCGTGAGAAAGCTGGCGGATGACTGTGCTTTGCATACGGGCGAAATTGACAGCTGCAGAGAGCTTCTGCCTGCAGTGGCGGCAGACAATGTGAGCCTGCTTGACGTGGTGAAAAGGGCATGTGCGGAAACAAGGAGAATGACGGGAAGAAGGTTTATTCTTTACGATGAGGGCGGACGGCTCAATTTAAAGGATGAGGAAAAGCTTGTTACAGATGTGCTGATTGATTTTTCCGGTGCAGAAAACTACACCTACCATGACACCATAGATGAGGGAGTATATAACCGTATTGAGCTTTATAACGACACAAAGAGGCTTAATTTGAGAGAAGTGACCATAGTAAGCGATAAGGAGACGATGGCGGAGTGGGGCACCTTGATACTGTCGAAAAAGGCTGACGACCCTATTCGGGCAAAGGAAGAGGGGGAAAGGCTTTTAGAGGAATACAACAGAGTTAAAAGAGAGATTGTGTTAAAAAGAGTTATGGGCGACAGACGGTTTTTGCCCGGGTGCAGTGTGATGCTCCGGGCTATTATGGGAGACCTGGTTTTTAACGGATTTGTGAGGATAAAGAGAGCGGTGCACCATTTTAAGAACAATTTGTATTTTGCGGATTTATATGTGGACGGGAGTGAAGTTCAATGAACCTTGCGGAGGCTATTAAAAAATGCTCCATGGAGGCATGGGAGGCACAGGTGCCCTGCGATGTGGTGTTCGGAATTGTGACGGAGGAGGAGCCCGTCGGAATTAAAGTGGGGGACATTAAATTGCCCGTGGAGATAATTTATGTGCCCCAGCACCTTACCTATAAGGAGGAGAGGATAAGCCTTGGAATTTACGAGAGGACGATTGTAATTCGTGAGGGGCTTAAAAAGGGTGACTGTGTGGCTCTTGTGAGAAAACGGGGCGGAGAGGGCTATGTGGTGACGGGAAAAATTGAGGAGGGGTGAGATGCTTCCTGAAAGAGATTTGAAAGACAATGTGGAAAAGGCTACTAATTACAAGGCATATAAGCTTGATTTTGAAAATAAGAGAATAGACGGGATAATTGACGGGAAAGAGGCTTTAGAGCAGGCGGTGAGGCTTATGCTTATGACCGAAAGGTACAAGTATCCTGCGTTTTCCCACTCCTACGGCACAGACTACAGCATGATGTTCTCTGAGAGTGAGAAGGCTATGGGAAGGCTTAAGAATGCCATATGCGACAGCCTTGAAAGTGATGAAAGAATACTTGCGGTTGATAATTTCAGCTTTGAAAGAAGAGGCAGTAAAATGCTTGTTAATTTTACTGTTTTGTCCGTTTACGGGGCTGTGAATAATTCGTTTGAGGTGACGTGAAGAAATGATTAATAAGAAAACCTATGAGGAGCTGATGGAAACTTATCTTGGCAGTTTTCCGTCGGATCTGGATTTAAGAGAGGGGACGCTTGCACATACGGTTATGAGCGTGACGGCTATGAGCGTTGCCCAGATGTATGAAGAACTGGGAATGGTTGAGGAAAATGCCTATGCAAGTACGGCAACGGGAGAAATGCTTGATAAGAGCGTTGAAATTATAGGCATGGAAAGGCTCGGGAAAATAAATGCCGTTGTGAAAATTGAAGGCGGTGACAACCTTATAGCAGGTGATGTGCTCTCGGGCGGTGAGCTTACATACAAGGTTACCGAGGTGAAAGAGGGATATTGCCTTGCCAGATGCGAAACGGCAGGTGAAATAGGTAACAGCTACAAAGGCGAGGTTGTGCCCCAAAGAAGCGGTGTTGAGGGTGAGATAAAAATTACTGCCATAGTTTTGCCCGGCTGCGAGGAAGAGGATGACGAAAGCCTGAGACAAAGATATATGGAAAGGATTTTGTGCCCCGTGTGCACGGGCAATGTGAGCTACTATAAGGATGCAGTGCACAGCCTTATGGGAGTTGGCGGAATAAAGGTTGAGAGTGCATACGAGGGAGCAGGGACAGTGAAGGTGATAATTACCGACAGTAATTATGCTGTAGCTGACGAGGCTCTTGTAAAATACGTGAAGGAATACCTTGACCCTGAGGAGTATACGGGGCTTGGCTACGGGGTTGTGCCCATAGGACACAAGGTGGCGGTTGAAAGCGTTGAGGCGGTTGACGTTGAAATTAACCTTCTGATAAACGGTGGTAACCCACCTGCAGGCTATGTGAAGCTTGCCCGTGAAGCCATACAGAACGAGGTAAAGAAGCTTAATAAAAAGTGGGATACCTGCGACAGTATTGTGATATGGAACAGACTGATTGAGGATGCGGCGTTTTCGGCTGTGGAAGGGATAAGAGATGTTCAGGTGACCTCCATAAACGGAGAGGTAAGCCGGTTTATTTTAGGTGAAAACCAGATTATAGGTGAGGTAACGGTTCATGAAGGATGAGGAAATGATAAAATACCCTGATTTTCTGGCGGATTTTAAAGAGCTTGAGGCATTGGCAAAATGGCAGAGGTATGTATTAAGAGGTGTTCTGAGTGAAGCTGAGCGTATGCTTAAGGGGCTGAAGCTGGAGAATTTTTACGGTTCGACATGGGATAATGTTATAAACTGGAACTACGGTATGGGCGTAGAGGCAATTGTGAAGGAGCTTCACAAAAGGTACCCCGTTACCACATGGGAGGTTATAGAGAGGTATATAAGGCTGTGGCTTTCCGAAAGTAAGGCAACGGTTACATATGACAAGGAAACACAGACTGTGACAATAGGGCTTAAGGAGGCTCACTACAAACCGAATATAATAAGAAATACGAGGAATATTCTGCCTTGCAACATGGCTTTGGTATTTAATGTGGAAGAAGTGGCTTGACAAATAAATCCCACAATTATAAAATATATGTAATACATAGAAAGGTTGTGGAAAAATGAAAAAAGTATTGGCATTTATGTTGGCAGTAGCCATGCTTATGTCGGTGGCATTTGTGGTGCCTGCTATGGCAGAAGAGACAGATTTGAAGAACAAAATCTGTACGATTGAAAACGAAAACGGTTACATTGTACCCTCGGGGGTTGAAAGAGGAAAAGCCCTTACTGTCGGGGAGGATGCAACAAAGTGGAGATTTAAACAGTTTTTGGGCGGAAGCTATTCTTTAGTTGGCGAAAATGAGCTTGCCTTTGACGTTAACAGCGCATCGAGAGAGGAAGGCACTACAATTATTCAGTGGACTTCTACCGGTGCAAATAACCAGAGATGGTTCTTTGAAAAGACTGAGGGCGGATACTATATAAAGAGTGCTTTTTCCGAGCTTTACCTTACCGAAACTGAGGGAGCTATTACTCAGGAAGTAAAGAGCGAGGAGCTTAACCAGGTATGGAAGGTTACTGTTGTGGGTGAATATGAGCCCATGGTTGAAAAGCTGCTTGAAAGCAAGGCTGCAAAGAGCCTTTCCGAGTATAAGTACAGCCGTCTTTACGACTTTTTGATGTCGGGCGGTGAATTTAACCTTCTTACATATGACAAGGTTGAAGCTATGATTAAGGAAAGAGATTACTTTAACCTTTCCTACGAAGAGCAGGAGGCATTTATTGAAGAGTGCTTCGCAGTTGAGCCCACAAGCTTAATGTATGGCTCTATGGCAACAAAGCTTCAGCGTGATATTGAGGTTAAGTTTGTAGGCATTGAAGAAAATGTATGGCAGTCCTGGCACGGTATTCCCGAGGAGGCTGCACGCCGTTATGATGTTACAATTACGGATAAGGAAACCGGTGACAGCCACACATTCAAGTATTATTCCCCTCAGGATAATGACGAGGAATATGCTAAAACTGTAGGCGAGGCTGTGGCTTGCTTTGAAATGCCCATTGCTAAAACCTTGCACAGATTTATTTACACAAGCATGAACACATCAAGCTGGAATGGTGGCGACAACACAATATGGAACAACACCGCATACCGTGGTGACGTTAACAACATGGTGCAGATGTTTGCACATGAGCTGGGTCACGTTATGGATAACGGCAGACAGAATAACGATGTGTGGTACAGAGCAATTGCTCAGGATATTGTTCCCGTAACAGGCTACGGCAAGACAAACCGCTGGGAGGATTTGGCTGAATATTCACGCCTTTACCTTCTGGCAAGAGGCGACGACATGAGAGTTGAAGCCATTGAAAAGACATATCCTGCAAGAGCAAAAGCCTATAAGGGACTTTTGTACAGAGTTGACAGCGAGTTTTATAAGGATTACAAGGATGAATGCGAAGCTGTGGAAAACATTGTTGACAAGGTGACAACAAGCCAGGTGGTAGCTGTCAGCTTTGAAGGCAAGTTGCTTACAGATGAAAATGGCATGCTTGTATTGACTGATGAAAAGCCCGGTGCAAAGAACTGGCAGCTGTGGGAGGTTTACTCGCAGGATGACATGTGGGGCATGTTCAGAAACAAGGCTACCGGAAAATATATACGCGTTGAAAACGGCGTGCTGACTTTAGGCGAAAACGGCACGGGAGTAGGCTTTAAAAAGGCTGATGACACCCTTGAGATGGTTGATGCTACAACCGGCTTCTGCATTGGCGGAGACTTTGGTGTGTGTGAAGATGCCAGGGGCTGGAAGGTTACTGTGGAAGGAAAGATTCCTTTTACGGGAGACAAGACACTTAAGCTTCATGTGACCGGCGAAAAGCTTGGTTTTGTTGACGGTGAAGGTCTTGTGCTTTCCGACAAGGAAAACACCTGGACATTTGTACCCGTTGAAAAGGATTACTACCTTGTTATGGACAAGAAAACCGGAAAGGTATTTGATATTTCCGGTAACAGCGTTGCAAATGGTGCAAGTGCAATTCTTTACTCTGTAACAGGTGGTACAAACCAGCATTTTAAGCTTGTAAATAACGGCGACGGTACATATAAGCTTGAATTAAGACACTCCGGATTGTATCTTACATGGACAGAAGAGGGATTCTGTCAGAGTGACGGCAGCCTGGGATATGTAAACTGGGTAATTGAATAAATGAAAAAGAAGTGCCAAAAGGCACTTCTTTTTCATTTATTTCTTGCTTTTGCTTATAAAATATGATTAAATATAATATAGGTTATTATGTAAAAGTTTCCGATAAGGGGAGGACTTATTATGATAAATGAAAAACCTTTGGGTGAGTATTTCGGCTGTAATGTGTTTGGTGACGATGTTATGCGTGAGATGCTTACGGAAAAGACATACGGAGAATTTAAAAACGGCGGACCTTTGTCAAAGAGTGCTGCCAATGAAATAGCCGAGGCTATGAAAAAGTGGGCAATGAGTAAGGGTGCAACACATTACACTCATTTGTTTTTACCTCTTACGGGTCTTACTGCGGAAAAGCACGATGCTTTTATTAATCCCGACCCCAAAACGGGCAAGGCTATAATGGAATTTACGGGCGAACAGCTCATAAAGGGCGAAAGCGATGCTTCGAGCTTCCCCTCGGGTGGTATACGTGCAACCTTTGAAGCACGTGGCTACACCACCTGGGACACAACCTCTCCTGCATTTTTAAAGGAGGATGCGGCAGGCGTTACCCTTTGTATTCCTACAGCCTTCTGCTCCTACACGGGTGAGGCACTTGACAAGAAAACACCTCTTCTCCGCTCCTGCGAGGCGTTGGAGAAGGAAGCACTTCGTGTTTTAAGAGCTCTTGGCGATACAGAAACAAAGGAAATTATTGCAACCGTTGGCCCCGAGCAGGAATACTTCCTTGTTTCAAAGGAACACGTTGAAGCAAGAAAGGATATTAAGATTACGGGCAGAACCCTTTTTGGTGCTCCTGCACCCAAGGGTCAGGAAATGGACGATGCCTACTACGGCTCACTCCGTGAAAACGTTGCCCTTTTTATGAAAGAGGTTGACACGGAGCTTTATAAGCTTGGTATTTTTGCAAAAACAAAGCATAACGAGGTTGCTCCCTGCCAGCACGAGCTTGCATGTGTGTACAGCTCTGCAAATACGGCAGTTGATGCAAACTACATGGTTATGGAAACTTTGAAAAAGTGTGCTGACCATTATGACCTTGTGTGCTTACTTCACGAAAAGCCTTTTAAGGGCTTAAACGGCTCAGGTAAGCACAATAACTGGGCGGTAAGCACCGATACGGGCAAGAACCTTCTTAAGCCCGGCAAGGACCCGGTACATAATATTGAGTTTTTGGTGTTCCTTGCTGCTACCATGGAAGCGGTAAGCCTTCATGGCGGTCTTTTAAGGGCAAGTGCAGGTAACCCGGGAAATGACCATCGTCTTGGAGGCAATGAGGCTCCGCCATGCGTTATTTCCATGTTCCTGGGAGATGCACTTGACAAGGTTTGCGAGAGCATTATAAGAGGCGAAGAGTCTGTTGATTTAGACTGCGGTACTCTTGATTTGGGTACATCCACACTTCCTGCCTTCAAGAGAGACGATACTGACAGAAACAGAACAAGCCCCTTTGCATTTACGGGTAACAAGTTTGAGTTCAGAACTGTTGGCTCCTCTGCATCCATTGCAGGACCAAATACTGTTATAAACTCCATCGTTGCAGACAGCTTAAGGAAAATTGCCAATAAAATTGAAGGAACAAAGGACCCTGAAAGAGAAGCGTATAAGGTTGTACGTGACATGATAAGAGAGCACTACCCCAGGATAGTGTTCAACGGTAACGGCTATAGTGCAGAGTGGGCAGAAGAAGCCAAAAGAAGAGGCTTGCCTGCACTTAAGAGCTCCATTGAGTCCTATGGAGAATATCTGAAGGAAGAAAGCGTTAAGGTGTTTGAAACCTTGGGTGTGTACACACGCTCTGAGCTTGAAAGCCGTTATGAAATCCGCATGGAAAAGTATTTTAAGATTAACAATTATGAGTGTCTTACAATGCTTGACATGGCAAAGAAGGAAATTATACCTGCGGTGAGCAAGTACCTTACTTATCTTGCAGGTGCTGTTAAGGCTATGAGCCAGCTTGGACTGGATGCGGTTGTTGAAACCGATATGATTTACAGAATAAAGCCTCTTTTTGAAAAGCTTTATGCAACAACGGCAAAGTTTGAGCTTGAGGTTGAAATGGCTGAAAAAATGAATGTTATGGAGGGTGCAAAATATATGCATGACGTGGTGCTTCCTCTCGCAGAAGAGGTAAGAGGCTACGCTGATGCAATTGAGCCTATGGTGGATAAAAACTACTGGCCTATGCCCACATACGAGGATATACTGTTTTACTAAAAAAATTCCGAAGGATTTATCCTTCGGAATTTTTTTAGTAAAAGACTAAGTTTGCCCTTATGGGCAAATACGGGACCGTTTTTTTGTACAGATTTTAATATACACTTTATTAAGAGAAAGTTTATAGATGGATAAAAGGGATGTAATAAAAAGGAGGGATAATGAATATAATGAAATGTTGATTAAAAAGAAAGGAAAATGAAAAAATGCTGAAGGAAGTAAAAGACAGTATTTATTTTGACTATTACAAAGAAAACCTGTTTTATATTGAAGAAGTGATTGAAAAGCTGACGGAAAGGATACATGAGATTGATGAAAGACGGGAGGCGAGAGGAAAAAGAAAGCTTTGTGATAACGTGCGATACAGAATTAAAAGTCCTGAGAGCATGAAGGAAAAGCTTGAAAGAAGAGGCTTTGCTACCGATGCGGCCTCTGCCATGAAAAATGTTTACGATGCGGCAGGTATAAGGATTATGTGCCCTTATATGGACGATGTGTACATTATGGCAAGAGAGCTTTCCCGTTGCAGTGACATTCGTGTGCTTGAAATAAAGGATTACATAAGAAACCCCAAGGAAAACGGCTACAGAAGCTACCACATGATAGTGGAAACACCCGTTTTGTATAACGGTGAAACAAGGCATGTGGTGGCAGAGGTGCAGATAAGGACTATTGTTATGAATTCCTGGGCAGTGGCAGAGCATCAGCTGAAGTACAAAAAGGATGTGACGGATGAGGAGAGCGTGGCACTGTTAAAACGGTGTGCAGATGAGATGCTGAAGATTGATTATTCTATGATGAAAATACGAAACATGATGGAGAAAACCAGCAATTAGCAATTAGCAATGAGTAATGAGCAATTAAGGAAAAGAATTTTGCGAGGCAAAATTTGATAAGACGGGGATAGGCTTATTTTCAAGTGAATCTTGAAATGGGAGGAATTTTGGCGTATAATAAGATATAATGATTAAAAGGTTGGTGCTACAGATGATAGAGGTTATGAAAATTACAAATACTCACGGCGTTAAGGGCGAAATGAAGGCTCAGTATTATGCAGAGTCCATGGCGTTTTTCAAAAAGGTTAAAACCCTTTACGATAAAAAGGGAAACCCCTATACAATAACAGGTATCCGCGAGGGCAAGGGCTGTGCTCTTGTTACAATGGAGGAAATTTCGGATATGAACGGTGCGGAGGGCATGAAGAATGTGTCCCTCTTTGCAAAAAGAGAGGATTTTCCCCCTCTTCCCAAGGGTGAATATTACCTTATTGACCTTATAGGTCTTAATGCAGAGACTGTTGACGGTGAAGAGATTGGTGAGGTTGTGAACATTATTGAAAGTGCGGCACAGAACCTGCTTGTTATAAAAAATGGGGAGAAGGAAGTTCTTGTGCCCAAGTGCGACGCCTTTGTTGACAGAGTGGATTTAGAGGAAAAGAAGATTTACATTACACCTATTGAAGGGCTTATTTAATTAGTAATGAGCAATTAGCAATTAGCAATCGAAGGAAAGGGAAACCAACAGATGAAGTTTTCGGTTTTGACGCTTTTCCCTGAGATGTTTGAAAGCGTTTTAGGGGAGAGCATTATAGGAAGAGCCTTAAAAAAGGGCATAATTGAAACTGAATATGTTAATATAAGAGATTTTTCCGAGGGCAATTACAGAAGGGTTGACGATTACCCCTACGGTGCAGGGGGAGGTATGGTGATGCAGCCTATGCCCATATACAAGGCGTATAAGTCGGTTGCAGGAGATGATAAGCCTTATGTTGTGTATATGTCGCCCCAGGGGAATGTGTTTGACCAGAATAAAGCAAGAGAGCTTGCCAAAAGAGAGCACGTTGTGATACTTTGCGGTCACTATGAGGGCGTTGACGAGAGAATTATTGAAGAAATTGTTGACGAGGAAATTTCGGTGGGGGACTACGTTTTAACGGGCGGTGAGCTTCCTGCCATGATTGTGATTGATGCAACGGCGAGAATGTGCGAGGGTACCCTGGACTCCAGCGAAACCATGGAGGTTGAGAGTCATTATAACGGGCTTTTGGAGTACCCTCAGTATACACGTCCTGTGGAATTTATGGGAAGACGGGTGCCCGATGTGCTTCTTTCAGGGCACCATGCAAACATTGAGGCATGGAGGCGTGAGCAGAGCCTTATAAGGACAAAGCTGAAACGCCCCGACCTTATAAAACGGGCAGATTTAACCGAAAAAGAGAAGGAAATGCTGAAAAAAGTGAGAAGGAAACGAAAGAAATGCTCAGAATAATTACGGGAAGAAGCGGAGGCGGTAAAACAGATGAAATGCTCCGCCTTATGAAAGAAAATGAAAATGCAATATATATAGTGCCCGAGCAGTACAGCTTTGCGGCAGAAAAGCTCATAACAAACGCCTTTGGCATGAGCGGTATGGGTAAGCCCTCCGTTTACAGCTTCAGGCGTTTAGCCTATTTTTTTGAAGAGCTTTACGGCTCAGGTGGCGGTGAAAGCCTTCAGGGTGCATCCCGTGTGATGGTTTTAGGCGACATCGTTAGAAGCCTTTCGGGTAAGCTGAGCCTTTTTGGCGGAAGTGCGAAGCGTGGCGAGATGGCGAAAGAGGCAGATGTTATTATACAGACCTTCAAGCAGTACGGCATTACAAAAAAGAAGGTGGAGGAGGCTATTTTGCGAACTGAAAGTTCCCTCCTTAAGAAAAAGCTTACAGACTGCCTGCTCATAAGCGAAAAGTATGATGAGTTTTTAAAATCGGGTTACCGTGACGGTGATGATTTACTGGAGGAGCTTTGCAAAAATATTGAGGAAAACGACTTTCTCGAGGGAAAGGATGTTTTTATAGACTCCTTCCACGCCTTTACACCTTTAGAGTATGATGTTATAGAAAGAATGCTTAAAAAGTGCCGTTCTGTGACGGTTGCACTTTGTGCCGAAGGGGACGGAGACGAATTTGTGACTGCCACAAGGACCATGGCACGTCTTGAAAAGCTTTGCAGGGACCGAGGAATTGCTCTTGCACCAAAGGTGAAGCTTGAAGGTGCAATGTACACAGCCTCGGGTGAGCTGAAGGCCTTAGAAAGAAGCTTTTTTGACGAGGATGAGGTATATAGCGGAAAGACCGATAAAATACACATTCATAAGGGCAGAGACGAGTACGGTGAATGTGTGAGGGCGGCAGGCGAGATAGAACGCCTTTGCCGTACAGAAAACTACCGCTACCGTGACATTGTTATTGTGGTGCGTGACATGGAGCCTTATGAAAAGAGCATTACAAGGGTTTTTGACAGCTTTGACATACCCTTGTTTATGGATAAAAAAACGCCTCTTTCAGGAGAAGCGGCGGCTGTTTTTGCCTTAGGCGCAATAAGGATTATTGCCCACGGCTGGAAGCAAAGCGACATTTTTGGTTACATGAAGACGGCGTTTTCGCCCATTGACGATATAAGGGCGTGGGAACTGGAAAATTACTGCCTTGCATCGGGCATAAGAAGCCGTGACTGGAAAAGATCTGATGATTGGGATATGCCGCCCTCTGTAAAGGCAGAGGAGCCCGACCTTGGTTACATGGCGAGGATAAACGAGGCAAGACGTGCCGTTGCAGCACCCCTTATAAGCCTTGAAGAAAAAATGAAGGGGAAGCATAAGGGCAGAGAATTTGCAGTTGCCTTTTATGAATTTTTGGAGGAGTGCTCTCTTGAAGAGAAGATAAATAAAATTGCCGCATCTCTTACCGATAAGGGTGAGGGTGACCAGGCTCTCCGCACAAAGCAGGTTTACGACATGCTTATAGGAGTGCTCGAAAGCTTTGACGATGCATTTTGCGAAAAGATGCTCACAGCAGATGAATTTATGACCATTATTTCCTCGGGAATAGAGAGCGTGGAAATAGGCGTTATACCACAGAACACGGATTGTGTATGTGCAGGAAGCATTGACAGAGCAAGAGGTCACGGTGCAAAAGCTGTTATTATCCTTGGTGCCGGTGAGGGTGTGTTCCCTGCGGTGCCGAAGGATACGGGCATTTTTACAAATGCGGACAGAATGGAGCTTGCCACATACGGAATTGAGCTTCCGCCCGACACACTTGGGAAGGCATATATGGAGGAGAGCCTTGTTTACAGTGCACTTACCCTTCCTACGGAAAGGCTTTTTGTAAGCTATGCTGCAGGTAAGGACGGGGTGAACCCCTCCACCATTATAAAGAGGATTAAAAGGGTGTTCCCAAATTGTGTTATGACAGATGAATTTAACATGGAAAGCCCCCTTGATTATATAGGCAGTGCAAAGAGCACCTATGAAAGCTTTGTTGTTGCATATTCAAGAGCAAGAAAGGGCGAGGATGTGGGTGACGAGTGGCTTACGGCACTTGATTATTACCGTGAAAGCCCTATCTGGCGTGACCGTGTTAAGGAAATTGAAAGGCACGCAAGCTTTGAAAACAGAACGGAATTTATACGTGAGGAGCTTTTAAGGGCAAGGTACAAGGGAGGCATAGAAACAAGTGTTTCAAGCCTTGAAAGGTATTCAAAATGCCCCTTCTCCTATTTTGCAAAGGTAACATTGGGACTACGTGAGAGAGAGGAGCTTAAGGTTACGGCGGCTGACAGCGGTACCTTCTTACATGAGTTTGTAGACCTTTTCGGGAAGAGGCTCAAAGAAGATAATATAAGCTGGAAGGACGTTGACAAGGCGTATATTGACGAAAAAACTGAAGAAATTTCCATGGAGCTTATAAAGGGGCTTAACAGGCACATGCTTGAAACCTCACCGAGGGTGAGAAACCTTTTTATACGCCTTAAAAGGATTGCAAAAAGAAGCGTTACTGCCTTGAGCGAGCATATGAAAAAGGGCACTTTTGAGCCCCTGGGCTATGAAATTGTGTTTGATAAAAAGGGCGATTTCAAGCCCATGACAATTGATTTGCCAAACGGGCAGAAGGCTGTGCTCCGGGGAAGAATTGACAGAGCAGACGTTTTAGAGACAAACCGCGGTAAGTTTGTGAGGATAATTGACTATAAGTCGGGCGAAAAGAAGTTTTCCCTTTCAAACATTTATTACGGTATGGACTTACAGCTTGCAATTTACCTGACGGCTGTGTGCGAGGAGGGCAATTACAAGCCTGCAGGTATGCTTTACTTTAAAATTGACGAGCCCGTTATTGACAGGAGTGTGGCAGAGGATGACGAAAGCTACGAAAGAGAAGTTATGAAAAAGCTTAAAATGGACGGACTTGTGCTTGCAGATGATGAAATCCTTACTGCAATGGACTCCACCTATGAGGCAGGAAGCAGTGTTATTCCCGTTAAGAGAACCTCAGGCGGAGCCTTTGACAGATACTCCAAGGTTGCAACAGAGGAGGATTTTGCGGCTGTTTCAAGGCACGCGAAAAGCACGGTTAAGAAGCTCTGCAATGAAATCCTTGGCGGTGTGAGCCGTGTGAGCCCCACAAAGGGTGCCTGCACTTACTGCGAAATGAAAGCCTTATGCGGATTTGACCCTCTTGTTCCCGGCTATGGCTACCGTGAAAATGAAAAGATTAATGATAAAGATGTGCTTCTTAAGATGATAGAGGAGGAAAAGGATGGGTAAGAGTGTCTACGAGACAATAGTGGAAAATATGACCCGTGACGGAAAATTGCCTGAAGGCTTTTCCCTTGATGCACCGGCAAAGGCAGGAGAGGTACGTTTTGCACCCGGTGCTATGGAAGGAACGATGGCTTACCACTGGGGAATAAAGTTTGACAAAAAGGGTGCAGAGAAGCTTGCAAAGAAGATATTGCTGCTTTGCGGTGAAAAAGAAATATCCGAAAATAAGAAAAAAGCCATAGAAAAGAAAATTGAAAATGCTGTAAATAATAGCCATTGCCTGAGCGTGGTTGATAATATGCAGGAAGAGCTCTATAAGAACGGAGAAAAAATTAACGGGGACAAGCTTTTCGATTACGGCTGCAGACTGGCATTTGAAGGAACCGATATTGAATGCGTAAAGCTTGGAATTGCCCTGCTGGGTATGTTTAATGCTGCGGATGAGTGGCTTTGTGAAAGGCTTTCCTGTCTGGGCGTATATGAGGAGCTTACGCTTTTTGTAGCGGTGGCGTTTTCAAATTACAAAAATGGCAACAGCTTGCTTTTTGACCTTGCAAAGAGGGTTAATGGCTGGGGCAGAATACATATTCTTGAACGGTTGGAGCCTGAAAATGACGAAATCAAAGAATGGATTTTCAAATGTGGCTATAAAAACAACATTATGGAAGAATATTCAGCACTGGGCTGTGCAAAAAAAGGTGATTATATCGGTATTTTGAGAAAGGATTGCCTGGATAGGGAAGAGCTTGATGCCTCGTGCGAGCTTTTCTGTGCACTTATTGATGAGGGCCCCGTTAAGGGGATGAGCGTGTATGAGCATGCAGAAGAAGCTGTGAAGCTGCTTGTGGGACATCTGAAAAGGCAAGCTGAAAGCATTCTGCACTTTGGTACGGTTACGGATATTAAGCGATGGATAGAAGAAAGTGACCTTGATAAAAAGGATGATTTAATTGATGTCTGTGACAGTATTTTGCAGGAGGATTGTGTTAAAGTCGAAATTGAGAGATGTATCACTGACGGAAATGTATGGGATGTGAACCGTGCCGTAAATCTGGGATATAAGCTTAACATGGATAACAGCGGACTTATATACGAAGCTATAAAGCGAAACCCCACGGAGCTGCATTGGCAGATAAATAACATTAAGAATAACCGTGAATATGTGGAGGAGCTTATAAAGCTTTATGAGAAGCTGCTTCCCCTTGAAAAAATGACAACGGGTGCATCGTTGAATATTTTTCCGAAAGAATATATTAGGGAATTTCACGCGATGGATTCTGTTTTAAATGCATTGGATAAATATCCTGCGCTGGGAGAGAAATTCCTTGTAAGTGCACTTTCTTCACCCGGAACACGTGGCAGGCATAGTGCCTGCAGAGTTATTGAGGCGTGGATTGAGGAAGGATGTGTGTCTGATGACATTATCCGTTCCCTTAAGGCTGCGGTAAAGAATGAGGTTGATAAGGAACTGAAAGACAGGATGAACAAAATAATAAAAAAGGTTCAGGAGTGATTTCCTGAACTTCTTTTATTGTTAAAAAAACCTTAATAAAGGGTTTACAGCCATATTTATACTTGGTATAATTAAGGTAATACGGATTAAGTTAAAAAGGGTGTGGAAACATGAAAAAGGTAATGGCTGTTCTGATAGCGGTTTTATTATGCTGTGGCACGGGTATTTGCAGCTGTGCACAGGTTATGAGAAAGTCCTTTGTTAAAAGCCTGCTTGAACGGGGCGAAGTATTGGAGAGGGTTTACTCGGAGGAATTTAAGGATGTAAAAGCTACTGACGATTTTTCCGATTACGTGCAGGCGGCTCTTGAGGCAGGTATTATTAAAAGGACTGATTATTTCAGACCCTACGACCATATTACCTGCGATGAAGCGGTAGAGCTTGTGAAAAACATTCTTGTGTATTTAAAGCGTGACTTTAACGAGGCTGATTTTGACAGCTTTAAGGGCACGGAGCTTCTCAGTGAGGCGGACAGAGATGCTCTTATTGACAAGATGTATGATATTTACAAAAACGGTAAAGTAAAAACCGGAAATGAAAAGCTTGATGAAAAGATAAATTACATACTTCACGGAGAAGAGGAAATGAGCGAGGTTGCGGCAGAATATTTTAATTCGGGCTTTAAGAAGGTTATAGGAAACAGCTCCTCTAAGGACTATGAGCGTGGCTGTGAGGAAATAAGCATGGCGTACGGTGCGGTGAGGAGTAAGCGTGACAGCATACTCACGGGAGAATATGTTTTTGACGATAATGACGGGATAATTCAGGGTCACGGCGGAAATGTGTTTTTTGACGAAAAGAGCGGAAAGTACTACATGTACGGCGAAGCACGGAAAACAAGTAACCCTCCCGAGCATTTAAAGAAATATGCAGACTGGGGCTGGAGAATAGGCGTTGCCTGCTATTCCTCGGAGGATTTGTATAACTGGAAGTATGAATCTTTAGCTCTGGAAATGAAGGAGGGCTATTGGGGAATGAAGTTCCCCGAAAGCGACATAAAAGTGGGCGAGGTGCTTGAAAGACCCAAGGTTATTTATAACAAAAAGACGGATAAATATGTTATGTGGATGCATATTGATACGGGTAACTACGGCTATGCAAGGGCAGGTGTTGCAATAAGTGACAGCCCGACGGGACCCTTTGAATATGTGACAAGCTACCGCCCCAAGGATAAGATGAGCAGAGACATGACTGTTTTTCAGGACGATGACGGCAGTGCATATATTTATTTTTCCACAGATGAAAATGCAAGCCTTGCCTGCAGTAAGCTGAGCGAGGATTATCTTGAACCGGTGGGCGAGGTGTATTACTGCATTACAAGAAAGTGGCGTGAGGCACCTGCTGTTTTCAGATATAAGGACACCTATTATATGATAACCTCAGGATGCACCGGCTGGGACCCCAACGAGGCAGACTATGCTACGGCACCGTCACCTACGGGCCCCTGGACACAGCACGGCAACCCCTGCGTGGGAGAGAATGCCCATATAACCTTCGGCGGACAGAGCCATTGGGTTATGCCTCTTGACAGCAAAAAGGGTCACTTTATATTTATGGCAGACATATGGAGACC
>JAFSGW010000055.1 GCA_017440585.1 Clostridia bacterium
ATCATCAAGGCTTCTCTTGTTGATAACAACGTTACCTGTGCCGGGTACAAGACGTACTCTTGCAACGGACTTCTTTCTTCTACCTGTACCGAAATACTGTGTTACTGCCATTGTTAATTACCTCCCTTACTTAATTTCGCCATTCCATGCCTGAGGCATCTGAGCAGCGTTCTGATGTTCTGCGCCCTTGTATACTCTGAGACGAGTAAGAGCCTTTGCGCCAAGTGTTGTCTTGGGGAGCATACCCTTAACAGCCATATACATAGCTCTGTCAGAGTGCTTAGCCATCATATCCTTTGCGGATGTTTCCTTGAGGCCGCCTACCCAACCTGTGTGGTGACGGTACATCTTCTGGTTAAGCTTGTTACCTGTAAGTACAGCTGCATCGCAGTTAACGATGATTACGTGATCACCGCAGTCTGCATGAGGTGTGAATGTGGGCTTGTTCTTACCGCGAAGGATGCTTGCAGCTTCTGCAGCAACACGTCCTAAGCTCTTGCCTGTAGCATCGATAATGTACCAGCTTCTTTTAACTGTGCCGGCATTTTCCATGTAGCTTTTCATTGAAAATTACCTCCGTTTTATATATTTGAAATAAACCGTAATTTCTTGGTTTTTTCTTTCAGCATGATGTATTTTAATATAGTAAAGCCCAAATGTCAACACCTTTTTTTGAAAAAAATAAAAAAGTTTGACTTATCTCTCGTTTTCTCACGAAAGCTCTCGTTTTCTCTCGTTTTCTTAAATGGCAAATTGAAAAAATATGTATTGCAGAGAGCATGGAATGTGTGTATAATTGAATAAAAGCAGGTGATAGGATGAGAAAAGCATTAAGCTACATGCGGAAAGCAGTTGAAGATTACAACATGATAAAGGAAGGCGACCACATAACTGTGGGTGTAAGCGGAGGAAAGGACAGCTTAACCCTTCTTGTGACCCTTGCGGCATTAAAAAGGTTTTACCCCGAAAAGTTTACTCTTTCGGCAATAAGCATTGACATGGGCTTTGAGGGGATGGATTTTTCGCCCATAAAGGAGCTGTGCGAAAAATTAGAGGTGCCTTATTATATAAAGAAGACAGACATACGTGAAATTATATTTGACGTGAGGAAGGAAAAGAACCCCTGCTCACTTTGTGCAAATATGCGTCGTGGTGCTCTTAATGAGGCTGCAAAGGAAATAGGCAGCGACAAGGTGGCTTTAGGGCATCATTACGACGATGTTATTGAAACCTTCATGATGAATCAGATTTTTGAAGGAAGGCTTGGGTGCTTTTCCCCCGTTACATACCTTGACAGAAAAGAGGTTTGGGTGATACGCCCTATGATTTATATGCCCGAGTGGTTTGTTAAGGGCTTTGCGGAAAAGGAAAATCTGCCCATAGTGAAGAACAAGTGCACAGCTGACGGAAATACCATGCGTGAAGAGGTCAAGAAGCTTATTTTCGAAATGGAGGGCAAATACCCCGGGCTCAGGCAAAGGCTCTTTACAGCCCTTTGTACGGCGGGAATTTCGGGCTGGAAGGAAGCTTCTGCCGCGGCACAGAAAAACAAAAGGAAATAGCAAAGGTGACACAAGTCCCTTTGCTATTTCCTTTTGTTTTTCAATGAAATCCGCCTTTGGCGAGTTTTGGGGATTTATCTGCGGCAAAGCTTTTTATTTATGAGCCGGGTCATCAGTCAAGCCTAAAATATAGTCGGTTGAGGTGTTGTAAAGCTTGGCGAGTTTAATCAGCATAGAAACAGGGATTTCGCGTTTCCCCTGCTCGTAACGTGCATATACCTGGCGGTTACATACAAGGTAGTCGGCAACCTGCTGTTGGGTCATATCGTGGTCTGTTCGCAAGTCATAAATACGCTGAAAAAACATTATAATCACCTCTTGATTATGATACCATATGGTATCATAATCAACTTATAATGGTATCAAATGGTCACATGGGAGGATAAAAGTTGGATATAAGGCTTGATATTTTAAAAGCATACGTTGCAGAATGTGTTATAGAAAATTTTGAAAAAACAGGCATAGATGCCGATGAAATTGTTTCAACTAAAGCAATGGAAATGTTGGCTGAGGTTCTTATAGCAATACGTGATGAAGCTTTGACGGATTTTGATGTTGTAGAAAAAATCGTAAATATTTTCGAGGCGAATAATATAAAGTGTTACGGAAGACACGATTTTTAAGAAGGAAGTAAAAACTTCCTTCTTATTTTATGTAGAAATCCATTGAAAAGATTGTCAGAATATGATAACATAATTGTATATACAGTAAAAGCTTTTAAAAGGAGTTGGGTATATGAAGCTGGAAAAAGTTATTTTAAAAAAGGACAACAAAACTATTTACCGGGACGGTGACTTCAAGATAAAAGTGTTTGATGAAAGCCACACAAAGGCTGACGTGCTCAATGAAGCACTTAATCAGGCATGTGCTGAGGAAACGGGGCTTAACGTTCCTGCAATTGTTGACGTGGAGTGCATTGACGGGAAGTGGGCAATAGTTTCGGAGTATATCAAGGGGAAGACCTTTGAACAGCTTATGGAGGAAAACCCCGAAAAGACGGATGAGTACCTTGAAAAGATGGTGGATTTGCATCTTGAGATTTTTTCAAAGCCCTGCAGAATTATGAACAGACTTCACGACAAGCTTTCACTGAAGATTATGCAGAGCGAGCTTGATGCCATTACAAGGTTTGACTTTCACCGCAAAATTGTAGAAATGCCTAACCGTTCAAAAATATGTCACGGTGACTTTACTCCCTCCAACCTGACAATGGCAGAGGACGGGAAGGTTTATATAATCGACTGGTCTCATGCAGCACAGGGTAATGCACCTGCAGATGTGGTAAAAACCTGCCTTTATATGAGGCTTTCGGGTAAAAGGGATATGGCAGATAAATATGTAAAGCTGTTTATTGAAAAGAGCGGACAGCCCCAGGACTACGTTTACAAATGGTTCCCCATTGTGGCGGCTGCCATGAGTGTTGATGTTAAGGAAAACGAGAAGGCTATGCTTCTTGAATGGATAGAAAAGGCAGATTTTTAAAGAGGAGAAGAGGAAAATGAAAATTACAGTATGTGTGGGAAGCTCATGCCACGTAAAGGGCTCAAAGGCAGTTGTGGACACCTTTAAAAGACTTATTGAGGAAAAAAACCTTCAGGACAAAATTGAGCTTGGCGGTACATTTTGCCTTGGTAAGTGTCAGGACGGAGTATGCCTTGAAATTGAGGGAAAGGTTTATTCCGTAACGGGCGAAACTGCAGAAAAATTCTTTGAGGAAGAGGTTATGGGTGCTTTATGATTATTCAGATTTGTATAGGCAGCTCATGTCATCTTAAAGGGTCCTACGAAATTGTAGAAAAGTTCAAAGCTGCCATTGAAGCACACGATTTAGATGCGGAAATTACCCTTGCAGGCAGTTTTTGTGCGGGCAAATGCAACCGTGAGGGCGTTACAATCCGGATAGACGATGAAATTTATACGGGTGTTACCCCTGAGACCTTTAAGGAGTTTTTTAAGGAAAAAGTGCTTTCCAGAATCTGAGCGAAGGGATGTAGATATTTATGTCAAGCAGTATGATATCGAAAAAAAGCAACTGTAAAAATTGTTATAAATGCATACGCCACTGTCCCGTGAAGGCTATACGCTTTTCGGGAAACCAGGCACATATTATTGAAAGCGAATGTATTTTGTGCGGCAGATGCTACACGGTATGCCCTCAGGATGCCAAGATGGTTGTAAGTGAGGTTGAAAAAACAAAGGTGCTCATTCAGTCGGGTGCCCCTGTTATTGCAAGCATTGCTCCCTCCTTTATCACAAAGTTCAAGGGCGTGGGCATTGAAAAGCTTAGTAAGGCATTAAAAGAGCTTGGCTTTACCGATGCAGAGGAAACAGCAATCGGTGCAACCATCGTAAAGAACGAATACGAAAGAATGCTTAAAGCAGGCGAGAAGGACGTTGTAATTTCCTCCTGCTGTCACAGCATTAATTTACTTATACAGAAGTATTACCCCAAGGCACTTATGTACCTTGCAGATGTTTTAAGCCCCATGCAGGCACACGGTGAGGACATAAAAAAGCGTTATCCCGACTCTAAGGTTGTGTTTATAGGACCCTGTATTGCAAAGAAGGACGAGGCTGATTTTTACGGCGGATTTATCGATGCGGCACTTACCTTTGAGGAGCTTGAGGAATGGCTTAAGAGCGAGTATGTAACATTGGAAGAAGATGTTGTGTCCTGCGAGAAGAGCCGTGCAAGGTTTTTCCCCGTTACGGGCGGCATTTTAAAAACAATGCATTGCGATGCTCCCGGTTATGAATACGTTGCCATTGACGGCGTTGAAAACTGCATGGAAGCACTCAGGGAAATTGAAGAGGGTAAGCTTACGGGGTGCTTTATTGAAATGTCGGCATGCTCCGGTGGCTGTGTTAACGGTCCTGCTATGGGCGACAAGCAGTATTCCCCCGTTAAGGATTATGTGACAATAAAGAACTATGCAGGGCTTAAGGACTACGAGGTTACACAGCCAGAATCCTTTGCCCTCAGAAAAACCCTTGAATATATCCCGCCTTCCCAGAACAGACCCTCCGAGGAAGAAATTATGGCGGTTATGAGGCAGATGGGCAAATTCAAGGCAGGGGACGAGTTAAACTGCGGTCTTTGCGGCTATAATACCTGCCGTGACAAGGCTGCGGCTGTGTGTATGGGTAAGGCGGAAATAAGCATGTGTCTGCCCTTTTTGAAGGACAAGGCGGAAAGCTTTTCCGACACTATTGTTAAAAATACCCCCAATGGACTTATTGCACTTAATGAAAACCTGGAGGTACAGCAGATTAATGAGGCTGCAAGAAAGATGCTTAATATAAGATTTGCATCGGATATTTTAGGAGAGCCCGTTATCCGTATACTTGACCCCAGGGATTTTGTTGAGGTTTTAAATACCCACAGAGATATAAGAAACAAGAGAGTTTATCTTACAGAATATAAGAGATACACAGAGCAGACAATTGTTTACGACGAAGCAGCAAGAATGCTTATTGCAATTATACGTGACGTTACCGATGAGGAAGCCGAAAGAGAAAAGAAGGAGTCCATAAGCCGTCAGACAGTTGAGGTAGCAGATAAGGTTGTCGAAAAGCAGATGCGTATTGTTCAGGAAATTGCATCCCTTTTAGGTGAAACTGCAGCGGAAACAAAAATAGCACTTTCTAAGTTGAAGGAGTCGATAACTGATGAATGATTTGTGTGCTGAAATAGGCTACAAAAGTATAAATCATTACGGTGAAGAGCTCTGCGGAGACCATGTGGACGTGGTTGAACAGGAGGACGAAACCTCCACGGTGATTGTGCTTGCAGACGGCTTGGGAAGCGGTGTTAAGGCAAGCATTTTATCAACCCTTACCTCGAAAATAATTTCCACCATGATGGCGGCAGGGCTTCGGTTGGAGGAATGTGTAAAAACCATTGCGGCAACACTTCCCGTGTGCTCGGTAAGAGGGGTGGCATATTCCACCTTCACAATTATTCACCTTATTGACCAGTCTGTTGCGGAGATAATTCAGTACGATAACCCTCAGGTTATTGTGTTAAGAGACGGCAAAAATTACGAATATCCCCGCACGGAAATGACAATTGACGGCAAAAAGATTTATAAGTCACGAATCAGCCTTTGCGAAAACGACCACATTATTGCAATGAGTGACGGATGCCCTCATGCAGGCATCGGCATGGCATATAACTTTGGCTGGAAGAGAGAAGAAATTATTGATTTCATGGAAATGATGGCATCCTGCGGCTACACTGCAAAAAATTTGTCCACCATACTTGTTGACGAATGCAACAAGCTTTACAATAACAAGCCCGGTGACGATACTACCGCATGTGTTGTACGTATAAGAAAGCGTGAGCCCATGAACCTTCTCTTCGGTCCGCCCTTTAACCGTGATGACTCGGGCAGGATGATGGCACTGTTCTTTGCAAAGGAAGGCAAGCATATAGTTTGTGGAGGTACCACAAGCTCCATTGCGGCAAAATACCTTGGTAAGCCTCTTCGTGCCAGTTTGAATTTTGAAGCCTCCGACGTGCCTCCCATTGCCGAAATAGAGGGTGTTGACCTTGTAACAGAGGGCGTTATAACCATAAACAAGGTTGTGGAATACGCCAAGGACTATATAGGGGAAAACCGTCTGTACGAAAAGTGGAACTTCAAGCGTGACGGTGCGGCACTTATTTCAAGGCTTTTATTTGAAGAAGCAACAGATATTAATTTCTACGTGGGCAGAGCCATAAACCCTGCACACCAGAACCCCGATCTGCCCATAAACTTCAATATTAAAATGAACCTTGTAGAAGAGCTTACAAAATGCCTCAAGGCTATGGGTAAACGAATTAAAGTGAGTTATTTTTAAGGAGAAGAAAGATATGAGAGTATTTGATACAAAAGTTCAGTATCTGAAGTATCAGGTGTTGAAAGAGGTGTCTGGTCAGGCATGGAAGGACACTCTGATGCAGAATTTTCAGGAAATACCCAAGATTATCGTTCCCGGCGACGAACCGACCATGCGTTGCTGTGTAAATAAAGAAAGAGCAATTCTGGCAGAAAGAGTTAAGATGGCAATGGGCGGAACACGTGAAAACCCCAACAATATTGAGGTTTTGCCCATGGCATGTGATAAGTGCCCTGCATCGGGCTACGAGGTTATTGCCGACTCCTGCAGAAACTGTCTTGCTCACAGCTGTGAGCAGTCCTGTAAGTTCGGTGCAATTTATTTTGACCGTGACCACAGAGCACATATCGATAAGGACAAGTGTAAAAACTGCGGTCAGTGTGCACAAAGCTGTTCTTTTTCTGCAATTGTGAAGAGGGAACGCCCTTGCATGAAGGCTTGCAAGGTTAAGGCAATCAGTGCCGAGGGCGGAAAGAGCGCATCCATTGACAATTCAAAGTGCATTCAGTGCGGTGCATGTGTGTACAAGTGCCCCTTTGGTGCAATCACCGACAAGAGCTATATACTTAACGTAATTGATTTACTTAAGAAGAGTGCTCAGGGCAAGGGCAGGGTGTATGCAATTGTTGCACCTGCAATTTACAGCCAGTTCAAATATGCCGCATTGGGTCAGGTGGTGTCGGGGCTTAAGGCTCTTGGCTTCCATACTGTTGTTGAAGCGGCACTGGGCGGCGATATGGTAGCCTTGAAGGAAAGCCGTGAGCTCAGCGAAAAGGGCTTTCTCACAACCTCCTGCTGTCCTGCATTTGTGGCATATATAAAGAGTGCAATGCCCGATATGTTAGAGCATGTTTCCCATAACTATTCGCCTATGGTTGAAATGTCGAAATTTATAAAGGAAATGGATAAGGATGCAAAATGCGTGTTCATAGGCCCCTGCACTGCAAAGAAGGGCGAGGCAAAGCTTGAGAAGAGCAAGCCCTATGTTGACGAGGTTTTAACCTTTGAAGAGCTGCAGGCACTTTTCGATAGCCGTGAAATTGAGCTTGAAAAGCTTCCCGAGGATGTGCTTGACAATGCATCCTACTACGGCAGAATTTTTGCAAGAAGCGGTGGCGTAAGCGAAGCGGCGGCTCAGGCATTAAAGGAGCAGGGCATTGACTTTGAAGCAAAGCCTCTGGTATGTAACGGTATTGAAGAATGCACAAAGGCACTTCTGATGGCACAGAAGAAGCTTAAGGCAGGACAGATGCCTGATTATAACTTCATTGAAGGCATGGCTTGTGTGGGTGGCTGTATCAACGGTGCAGGCTGTCTTACACACAGCGAGGTTAAAAACAAGCTTGAGGTTGACAAATACGGACGCGAAGCGATGGAAAAATCCATTAAGGATGCGGTTGATGCCGTAACAATGTAATAAAAAAAGCTCTTAGCTATTGCTAAGAGCTTTTTTTGTCAGTGGAGAGGTATCATAGAGGTTTTATCCTTCCATACAAATACCTTAACCTCGTCTGCCCCCTCTGTAACAACCTTATCCATAAGGATGGTTGTGGGAGAGGCTGTGAAAGAAACATTCTCCTTCATTTCAAGAGAAACAAGACTGTTATCCCTATAGGCTGCAACACAGACTGTGCCTGAGGTTTCTTTTGATAAGATTGAAACCGTTCTGTCGGAAGCATTGTAAAATGCATATTCCTCAGGCATGTCAAGAGGTGTCAGACCAAGGTTAACCTCGGTCTGTACGGGCGGTACGGGAAGCCAGTCACTCCAGAGTGTTTCATAGCCATCCATTTCGCACTTAACTCTCCACCAGCCCTGGGGAACATCCCATGCATATTTACCCTCGTCGTCGGTTATAAGCGGGTTTTCCTGGGAATATTCGCCTGCATCCCACAAGGTGCCGTATTCATCGGGTGAGGGAATGTTATCCCAGAAGGAGGCATCGTCGTTCTCCTCAAAGAGGATGCAGTAAACATAAGCTGTAGCACCCTTGATACGTTTGTTGGTGACAACATCGTAGATGTAACCGCTGGGGTCAATGAGCCAGGAGAAGAAGGTACCCTTCTTACCTGCCACATATGCCGCCATTGCATCATCAAGATAGCCTTCGATAATGTTGGCGATGCCGTCAAATACCATGCCTGCAAGAGCACCCACCACGGGTCCGTATGCAAGTGTTAATCCGTAGCTTGCTATAGCACCTGCAAATCTGAATGCATTAAGACCAAGGTATGCACCACGCATTTTTTCTACCTGCTCTGTTGCATATCTTTTCTGCTCTGCTGTAAGAGTGGTGGAGGAATTGATTTCATTTAAGGCATCGTCAACGGATACCATGTCGTTGTAGGTATGCATAACGACACCTACAGAATCTGAAATAAAGCCAAAGGCACTTCCGCAGTTGGACCAGCTTACACCGGGAGAGAAATACTGAATAGCCGCTGTGCCTGCAAAGCTTATTGCCGAAGCCTGGAACGCCTGCTTGCCGTTGTCCCATACAATCTGCCAGAAGGTTTCACCGGGAGCATCCTCAACCATCATTGCCAGGTCACCGTTTTCGGCAGTGTGAAGGCTTGTTGCAGTAGAAACACCGTTCTTTGTAAAGTTTATGGTAATGTCGTCAAAGAAGCCGAAGACAAGCTCTGAGACTGCTTCACCGGCGAAAAGGTCCGGGGCATCTTCTTCGGGCAGGGGCTCACCTAAAATAAGGTGACG
Organism: Clostridia bacterium; assembly: GCA_017440585.1. Taxonomy (GTDB): domain Bacteria; phylum Bacillota; class Clostridia; order UMGS1883; family UMGS1883; genus RGIG1927. The sequence continues at coordinate 9,162 of JAFSGW010000055.1, forward strand.
TATCTGACTGAGAGTGAGGTCTTCATAAACCGAATACTCCATCTCATCCCCTGATTCAAACTTTATTTTTGAGCGGTAAACATTTTCTGTTTGCTCTAAAACCTCATTTTCGGCGTTTTTCCATACGTCGGGCAAGTCTTCTTTTGCAAGAGGCTTTGAATAATCGTTGGGGTCTGAATATGTAGTGAAATAAGCATTTACTGTGCCGGGAATATACTGGGGGTCGTTGTTGAAGTAGCCTTCTGCAACATATTCGCCCTCTTTTTCCGTGGGACGGGCTTCAAGCTTTGATATAACACCGTTTTTGGTGCTTCCTACATAAACCTTGCCTAATTTTTCATAGTTCTCAAATTTGAGCTCAAAACGGAGCGGGTGTCCCGGTATGAAGGGAGCAATAACCCTGGAATCGGAGTTCTTTATAAGGTCAATTGCTTCGGAACTACGACCTGAATGATACATCATAAAGCGTGTAAGGTCAGGAGCACCGCTGTCATAGGTGACTGTTCTTTCGTATGAAGCTGATATGTTATCTGCAAGGTATGCTTTGATGATAATTCTATCCTCTTCACCTGCTGTAACGGGAAGAGTAAGCTTTTTTGTGAAGGAGCCGTCCTTTTTGGAAACCACAGAGCCTGAGTCTGTACCGTTAACGGAGAAGTTAACCTTTTTACTTTTTGCTGTAACACCTGAGATTGTAAGCTCGCTCTCGGTTATTGTTGCAGGTGCATCGAAGATAATTTCCGGTGCTTCAAGATATACATAGCCTATCATTTCGCTTTTGGGAGCATCTTTATGATAGGAAAGCTCTGCAATGGCAGAAACTATGCCTGCATTCCACACTGTGCAGTAAAAGTCCAGCTTGCCCTCTCTTTCGGTTACGGGAATAGTGAGAATTCTGTCATCGTAGGCATAATCTGTTACAGCTTTGCCGTTTAAAACAATGCCCGATTCCAAAAGCTCAACGCTTTCGCTGAAGCTGATGATGAGCTCTGTATCAGAAATTTCTTTGAATTTATCCCCGTCCATGGAGTATTCCAGCGTCATGGGAATGTAGGAATCTACCTGAGCAAGAGAGTGCTCGGTGTAGAAACGGGTTTTTTCCGTGTCTGCCAGATAGTTATTATAGATAGTAATATCGTCGTCGAGAGGCGTGAAGGACAAATTGTTTCGTATTGCATATTTTGCCACATCTGAAAGGGGATAGCAGTAAATGAACATTTTGTCGCTTCCGTAGAATACGTCCGTATCCACTTCACATTTAAGTGAGCCGATTGTTACGTAGCGGAGATTGTCACAGTTTGCAAAGGCTCCGCTTCTGATTTCGGATACATTGTTGGGAACAATGACGAAGCGAAGATTTTCGCAATAATTAAATGCGTTTTCTTCGATTACCTCCAGGCTCTGAGGAAGGGAAACTGTTTTAAGATTGGGAAGATTGCTGAAGGTTGAAGCGGCAATCTTTTTAATGCCCTCGGGGATTATAACTTCGCTGAGGGAGCTGCAGCCTTCAAACAGGTTCCAGCCTGAATTTGTAAGGGATGCAGGGTAAGTAAAGCTTGTGATGGAGGCACAGTTGTAAAAGGCATAAGATTCAATATCCGTTACAGAGTTAGGGATATCCAGCCATTTAAGGTTTGTACAACCTGAGAAGGCGTGATTGCAGATTTTCTCCAAGCCTTCGGGAAGACAGATTTCCTCCAAGCCTGTACAGTTTGAAAAGGCAGAATCACCGATTTCCTTTAAGCTTTCGGGAAGAGAAACTGTCTTTAATTGATCCATGCCGTTGAACATATTGTCGGGAAGACGTGTTATGCCCTCAGGCACCTCCATAGAGGTGAGAAGAGGACAGCCCTTGAATATGTTACTGCCTGCATATTGGATGTTAAGGGGGATATTAACCTTCTTTAAATTTGCACAGTTATAGAAAGCATTGTATTCAATGTTTTCAACTGAGTCTGGAAGAGTGATTTCCTTTAAGGAAGTACAGTTATAAAAGGCGTGGGTGCCTATATGCTTTAAGCCCTCGTAAAGGGTGATGCTCTTAAGGCTTGTGCAGCCTGAAAATACACTGCTTTCGATGCTTTCAACAAAGGAGGGGATTGTTATTTCCTCTAAAGCCTTACAGCCCAAAAAGGCGTTGTCACCGATTTTTTTCAGAGAATCGGGAAGAGAAACCTCTCTTAAGCTCTCCATACCGTTGAACATATTGTCGGGAAGATATGTTATGCCCTCGGGCACCTCCATAGAAGTAAGACGAGGACAGCCCTTGAATATGTTACTGCCTGCATATTGGAGGTTGAGTGGAATATTAATCTCTTCAAGGCTTGAACAGTTGCGGAAAGCATCGTAGCCGATATTGGTAACAGAATCGGGAAGAGTAACCTTCTGTAATGCACTGCAACCGAAAAAGGCAGAGCTTTCTATTCTGTCAAAGCCCTCGGAGAAGGTGATGGTTTTAAGATTGGTACAATTGATAAATGCATTGCTCTCTATAGCTTTCAGGTTTGCATTCAAGAAAACATCCGTAACCTGAGAGCGGTCAAAGGCACTGTATTCAATTGTTGTTACGGGAAGGTTTTCGATAATGTCGGGGATAATAACCTTTTTATCGGAGCCCGTGTATTTTGTGATTATAGCCTCTTCGTTGTAAATTTCGTATTCAAAATCAGAGGGGTTACATACTGCACCCTGAACGAAAGTTGCAGTTACTGTATCGAGCACTGTTTCGCCGGAAGCGGTTGTTAAATTAAACCTTGAAAGAGTAAACTCATAACCGCTCTTGTAGTATGTAACAACAATTTTTGTGCCTGCCTTAAGGCTTTCACAAGCCCATTCGCCCGAAGCATCCGTAAGAATGGGCTCAAGGTATTTTTTGTTGGTGTTGTCGTAAATTGTAACTGTTACATTTTCTATACCGTTACCGTCCTTATCGGTGATTGTGCCCGAAAGGGAAACATCAACATAGTC
>JAFSGW010000056.1 GCA_017440585.1 Clostridia bacterium
ATTTTTTCGCAAAGGTAGCAAACAAAGCTGCCGGGTGCATCAACACCGCAACCGTCTTCTATGCCCTGCTTTACCCACTTAAGGTCTTCTTTTCTGTAGTAATAGAAGGGGCCTACACACCAGTTGCTCTTGGGTTCACGGGGCTTTTCTTCCATAGAAACAACCCTCATGTTTTCGTCGGGCACCATTACGCCGCACTTACGGAGCTCTTCAACATCTTCCTCGTAGTTTACAACCACGCTGCTGCCTTCCTTGGTTTTTGCAAATTCGGTAAACCTGTTCAGGGAAAAGTCCACCAGATTATCGCCTGCAATCACAAAAATGTCTTCATCGATGTTGCATGTTTCAATTGCAAAAAGAATGTCGCGTACAGCACCGAGGCGTGTTTCGTTACTCCGGGTGCCGTCGTTCAAAACAGTTATGGGCTTTGTGTAATTACTTTCCTCTGCCCACTTTTCGAAAACTGAAGCATATTTTGCATTTGAAATTATAATATGCTCGTTAACGTCTTCGTTTCTGTCCAGATCTTCAATGAGATAGTCCAGAATGCTTTTGCCGTTCACCTCAAGGAGCGGCTTGGGGAAATTTTCTGTCAAAGGATACAGTCTTGTTGCATATCCTGCCGCGAGTACTACTACTTTCATGATCAATTCCCTCCATAAAATTGATAAAAAAATCAGAACTCAAGCATTTTTGCCATATAAGCATCCAATTCTTCGATTTTAACTCTCTTCTGTTCCATTGTGTCTCTTTCACGGATTGTTACACAACCGTCCTCTGCTGTTTCAAAGTCAACAGTAATACAGATAGGTGTACCGATTTCGTCCTGTCTTCTGTATCTCTTACCGATAGAACCTGCATCGTCAAAGTCACAGGCGTACTTCTTGATAAGGCTGTTGTAAATTTCCATTGCACTGTCAGAAAGCTTCTTGGAAAGAGGAAGAACAGCCGCCTTAACGGGAGCAAGTGTGGGAGAAAGACGAAGTACAACACGTGTATCACCTTCGCCAACCTCTTCCTCGTCATATGCATCGCAGAGGAATGCAAGAGCAACTCTGTCAGCACCCAAAGAGGGTTCAATTACATAAGGAATGTACTTTTCGTTTGTTACAGGGTCCATGTATTCCATGTTTTCACCGGAATGGTTCATGTGCTGAGTAAGGTCAAAGTTTGTTCTGTCAGCAATGCCCCAAAGTTCGCCCCAGCCGAAGGGGAAGAGGAATTCAAAGTCTGTTGTAGCATTGGAATAATGGCTTAATTCTTCAGGAGAATGGTCACGGAGACGAAGGTTTTCTTCCTTCATGCCAAGATCAAGAAGCCACTGTTTGCAGTAGTTCTTCCAGTAAAGGAACCATTCCATATCTGTGCCGGGAGCACAGAAGAACTCAAGCTCCATCTGTTCAAATTCTCTTGTTCTGAAGGTGAAGTTACCGGGAGTGATTTCGTTACGGAAGCTCTTACCAATCTGACCTACACCGAAGGGCACTTTCTTACGTGTTGTTCTCTGAATGTTCTTGAAGTTTACAAAAATACCCTGAGCTGTTTCGGGACGAAGGAAAATTTCGCTTGTAGCGTCCTCTGTAACGCCCTGGAATGTCTTGAACATAAGGTTGAACTTACGGATATCTGTAAAGTTCTTTGCACCGCACTTAGGGCATGTAATACCGTTCTCTGCAATATATTCAAGCATCTTTTCGTTGGACCAGCCGTCAACTACGATAGCTTCGCCCTTCTCAAAGCAGAAGTCCTCGATAAGCTTGTCCGCACGGTGTCTGCTCTTACATTCCTTACAGTCCATAAGAGGGTCAGAAAAGCCGCCAACGTGACCGGATGCAACCCATGTCTGGGGGTTCATGAGGATTGCACTGTCCAAACCTACATTGTAAGGAGATTCCTGCACAAACTTCTTCCACCATGCCTTTTTAACGTTGTTCTTGAATTCAACACCAAGAGGGCCGTAGTCCCAGGTGTTTGCCAAACCTCCATATATTTCGCTACCGGGATAAACGTAGCCGCGACTCTTACAGAGAGCAACTACTTTATCCATGGTTTTTTCTTCATTTCTCATGTGAATCATCTCCTGAATATAGTTATACGTATATAGTTATTGTATTATTTTCTTCACATTTTGTCAAGTCTTTTAACCTCTGCCACACTAAAAGGCTCGGATTTCTCCGAGCCTTTTTTTATGAAACATCTATCATTTCCATATACTCTTTACCGTGCTGGGCAATATAGTCCTTTCTGCCCTGGAGGTTGTCACCCAGAAGGAGCTCAAACACCTGTGCTGTTTCCTCCGCATCCTCGGGTGTTACCTGAATAAGACGTCTTGTTTCGGGGTTCATGGTTGTCTGCCACATCATGTCTGCCTGGTTTTCACCAAGACCCTTACTACGCTGTATTTTTACCTTTTTGCCCTCAAGCTTTTCCAAAATTTCAACCTTTTCCTTTTCGCTGTAGGCAAAATATGTTTCGTCCTTATATGTTATTTCAAAGAGGGGTGATTCTGCAATAAACACCTTGCCCTCTTCAATAAGGGTGGGCATAAGAGCATAAATCATTGTTAAAATAAGTGTTCTTATCTGGAAACCGTCCACGTCCGCATCGGTACAGATAATAATCTTCGCCCAGCGGAGATTTTCAATATTGAAGGAGTTAATGTCCTTATTATGCTTGCTCTTTACCTCAACACCGCAGCCAAGCACCTTTACAAGGTCTGTTATAATTTCGCTCTTGAAAATCTTTGTGAAGTCTGCCTTCAGGCAGTTAAGGATTTTACCTCTTACGGGCATAATTGCCTGAAATTCGCTGTCACGACCCATTTTACATGAGCCTAAAGCCGAGTCACCCTCCACAATGTAAACCTCACGCTTTGTTAAATCCTTACTTCTGCAGTCAACAAACTTTGCAATACGGTTTGTAATGTCAATATTACCCGTAAGCTTTTTCTTCATGTTTGTTCTTGCCTTTTCCGCATGCTCACGGCTTCGTTTGTTGAGTAACACCTGCTCTGCAATCCTGAGTGCCTCTGCACGGTGCTCTATAAAGTACACGTCAAGGCTCTGTCGGAAAAAGTCAGTCATGGCTTCCTGAATGAACTTGTTTGTAATGCTCTTCTTTGTCTGGTTTTCGTAGCTTACTGTGGAAGAAAAGCTGTTTGTTACAAGAATTAAGCTGTCCGATACATCGTTGAAGGTAATCTTACTTTCGTTCTTTGTGTATTTATCCTCTTTTCTTATAAAAGCATCAAGTGCCGCAACAAAGGCACTTCTTGCCGCCTTGTCGGGTGCACCGCCATGCTCAAGGAAGGAGGAGTTGTGATAATACTCGATAAGGTTTATATCGTTACTAAAGCAGAAGGCTGCCGACATTCTTACCTTGTAGTCCTTCATATCGGGGCGGTCACGACCGGTCTTTTCACCCTCTACGTAATGTACGTCCGTAAGCCTTTTCTCTCCGCAGAGCTCTTCAACGTACTGGCTGATGCCATTTTCGTAGTAATATTCGTACTTTTCGCCCTTATAGTCAAGCTTAAAGGTTATGCCCTTATTGGAAATTGCCTGCCTCTTGAGCATTTCCTGAAAATACTGAAGAGAAATGCTTATATCGGTGAAAACCTGCAAATCGGGCTTCCATTTTATTGTTGTGCCCGTGTGGCGGTATCGTTTTTCTTCCTTGTAAAGTCCGCCCACGTTTTCGCCCTTTTCAAAGTAGAGCTTATGCTCATACCCGTCACGGTTGATGGTAGCCTCCATGTATTCCGATGCAAACTGTGTTGCACAAAGACCCAAACCGTTAAGACCCAATGCATCGGCATATTCGCCCTCGCCCTTGTCGTACTTACCGCCTGCATAAAGCTCACAGAAAACAAGGTCCCAGTTATATCTTTCTTCCTTTTCGTTCCAGCCTACGGGAATACCTCTGCCGTAGTCACGTACTTCAATGCTGAAATCCTTGAAGTAGGTTATTTCTATAACCTTACCGAAGCCGTCCTTTGCTTCGTCAATGGAGTTTGAAACAATTTCAAAAATGCTGTGCTCACAGCCTTCAATGCCGTCGGAGCCGAATATAACACCCGGGCGTTTTCTTACCTTGTCGGGGCCTTTTAAGCTTACAATGCTCTGATCGCCATATTCCTTCTTCGCCATTTTCTTTTTCCTTCCTTTTTCTGCTGTTTTATACCAAAGGCTCAGTTGCCGTCTCGTTTACCACGGGAGGCAGAAGCCCGGGAGGCATAACGGTGTCATCCTCAGGAGCTACTACAGCCTCCATTGTGCCCACCGTCATAATTGTCTTTTTGGGGTTGTAACGGCTTCTCACAAGCCCTTCACGGGAGATAACCTCATCGCCTGAGTACACAACCCTTGTTGCATCAACCACATAGCCCATAGAGCCCTTCTGTGTTGTCTCACTGAAGCCAACAGCCTTTGTGGGGTCCTCTATTGTTTCAACCGGTGGCTGAAGTGTGGAAACTGTGCTTGTTAAAATTTCCACCTTTCTGTTTTCAACAGTTTCCGTGCCCACTATTGTAAGGGTCACGTTTCTGCCGTTTATTATACCGTCTATTCTTACGGGATATTCCGTATTGTTTTTAAATCTGAAATCAGTTGTGCCCCAGTTAACCGTGGCGTCTCTGCCCATAGGCACATAGCTTACTGTCATCTGATGGCTTCTTCTTTCAACAATTTCAAGGTTTGAAAGCAAAACAGTGTTGTAAAGTGTGCTGGAAACCTGGCATATACCACCGCCTACCTGGTCAACTGTTTCACCTGCCACGTAAGCACCTGCACTTTTGTAGCCACGTGCCACTGTTCTTTCCCCTACGGTGCCGTTAAAGGAGAACACATCTCCGGGCATAAGCACTGTACCGTTAATGCTTCCTGTTGCCGTGTTAATGTTTGATGCTCTGTTTGCACTTGAGGAAGAAAAGTTTGTTTTATATGTGCCTAAGGTGTCACGGAAAAGTGCCTCTTCAAGCTCTTCCTTTGTGTGTACGGGTACCTTAACCTCGCAGGGGATAAGGTATTCCTCAGCCTCACTTGTGTGCTCACTCATTATACCGAGTGCCTCATCCATATCAAAGTTAACGCCCACGGAGGACTCTGTAACAG
>JAFSGW010000057.1 GCA_017440585.1 Clostridia bacterium
CCGTGAACCCAAGAGCAACTGGTGTGTAGGCCCCTTCTATTACTACAGAAAAGAAGACCTTAAGTGGGTAAAGCAGGGCATAGAAGACGGTTGCGGTGTTGATGCACCCGGCAGCTTTGTTTGCTACCTTTGCGAAAAAATCCCTGTGTATGCATGGGAAATGCCCGGTGAACGCTTTGACATAGGCGGCTTCGACAGCTATGAAGAGGTAAAGAAGACCTATAAAGGAATAATTAAATAAGACCGCATTAAAATGCGCAGAACGTGCAAATGCGAACAGATTAAGTTTAATACTAATGTACAAAGCACTTTTTTAAAAAGTGCTTTGTTTTTATCAAATGCATTTGCACTATCATTCAAACGAACCACAAGGCGTACCTGTGTACAGCCTTGGGAAGCCCCTTCGGGGTTCGTTTGAACAATTCTGCATCATTTTTCTGTCGGTCTTGAGGAACGAATATTAAAGGTGAGAGTATGGATACAAGAAAGCTTATTTACGATACTTTTATAAAGCCCTTTGAAAAAAGGGAGTACGGCAACGTGGGGGTTGAACTGGAGTTTCCCCTTGTTAATTTAGAGAAAGCTCCCGTTGACGAAAAGGTTGCAAAAGGTATGTTCGACCATTTTTTACAGCGTGGCTTTAAGGTGGAGCTTGAGGAGAACGGTCAGCCTCTTTTTATAACAAATGAGGACGGTGACTGCCTCTCCTTTGACAACTCCTATAACAATTTTGAGTTTGCCATGAACTATTCGGACAATTTATGTGCCATAGCAGAAAGGTTTTACCCCCTTCTTGAAGAGGTGCAGGCATATTTTAAAGGTCATGGTCACTCCATTGTGGGCATAGGCAGTAACCCTTACAAAAAGTACACAGAAAAGAACCATGTCAATTTTTCTACCTATAACATGGTGGATGAATACCTTGAAAAGTTCGGTAAAGACAGCCCCTATCCGGATTTTCCTGCCTTCTTGTCAAGTGCACAGACACATTTGGATGTGCCTCTTTGCGACCTGCCGAAAGCATATACACTGTTTTCAAAGCTTGACTTTGTAAGGGGACTTATTTTGTCCAACTCTCCTGACTTTGAGCGTGAGGGCTACATCTGCTACCGTGACTATCTCTGGGAGCAGAGTGCATTTTCCCTTTGCCCAAACATAACGGGCAAGGTTGAGGGCGAATTTAAAAGGGAAGATGACATTGTGGATTATATAATGAAAAAGGGCATGTTCAACCGCATCCGTGACGGTAAATATGAGGTTTTTGCCCCCGTTGGCATTGAGGAGTATTTTGCACGGGAGGATGCAAAGGAGGAGGACATAAACTGCTACTTGTCCTTTAAAAACGTGGAAATAACACGCCGTGGCACATTGGAAATAAGAAGCGACTGTGCCCAGCCTTTCCCCGACAGCTTTGCTCCTGCGGCATTCAGCACGGGTATTTTATATAACATGGATAAGGTGGAGAGCCTTCTTGAAGCCTTCTTTGAAAATGAAGGCATAAAGGAGAGTAATACCATCCTCCGTGAAAAAACCGTGAAGGGCGAGTTTATAGCATCACGAAACAGCCTTAACGAGCTTATGAGCAAAATACTTGAATATGCAGAGGAAGGTCTTTTAAAGAGGGGAAAGGGCGAAGAAAAGCTCCTTGCACCTCTTTACAGAAGATGCATGCTCCTTTCCTGCCCGGGAAGGGTTGCATACCGTTACAATGAGGACGATATTGTTACAATGTACGGCTATTATTAAAAAAATCGTGTCGGTTTTCCGACACGATTTTCTGTTAATTATTTAATTTTCATACCAAGTGCTTCGGGCATAACCTGCACATAGGTCTGTGCTGTGGGGTCAAGGATAAGCTCTTTGGAGTCCTTTGTGTAGAACTTAAGCTTACCTGTACGGCTGCTCTTTTTCCATGTAAGGGGAATTTGCATACCGTTTTTAATGTACAAGCCTTTTCCGCTTCCTACTGTGTCCAGCTGAATACGGGGGCTTCCGTCACCTAAGGGATAGCTTTTTGCAAACTGAACAATTATCTGCCCTGCAGACAATTTGGCTCCCGACTGTGTGGGGTGGTACTGTGAGTTGATAAAGCGGTCATAAAGCTTTGTTTCCTCGTTGTATTTATAGCTTACATAATAAAAATCAGCATAGGGAATGGTAATGTCAACTGCACTTTCGCCCTCGTAAAGGGGTGCATCGGAGGAGAATTTAAAGGGAAGCTCCTCGCTTGTTTTTCTGTAGCCTAAAGCATCGGAAAGGGCAGAAAGGTTATTTGTTGAAGTGTAAAGGGAGTGATAATCACCCTTGTACTTCCTCTCTCTCCAGTAGTATTTGGGTTCATAGGAGAGCCCGTTAAGGCTTGAAACACCCATTGCGGGAATTTGCTCATAGGCAAGGGGGCTGTAGCCTGCATGGGAATAGAGTGCGTCGTTGTCAAAAACATAATCAAGGAAATAATGCCTTGAGGAACGTACGGGCCCGATTTTGGGAACATTTACGCCCTTGAAAAGAGCCATAAGCCTTGTTGCCTTGCCTTCTACATACATTTCATAAATAAGGTATGCATCCTCAAGCCCTGCATGGGGACGGGAGGAATTGCCGTCGTTGTCTATCATAACGGCGTAGGCTCTTTCATTTGTGAAAATGTTGAAGGCATCAGGTGCAGGCGGTGTTTCTGTCTCCTGCTCGCTTTGGATAATTGCAGGAATTGTAGGCTCCTCCGTGGGGTCGGTTGCTGTATCCTTGCCACAGCCTGACAAACAAAGTGAACATATTAAAAGTAAAACTAAAAGCTTTTTCATAAATTCATCTCCTCTTCGGATGAAAAAATCATACCACAAAAACGCCCGAATGTCAAGAAAGGTGGGCTTTCGGGCAAAAAAAGGAAGCTTTGAGCAAAAAAGTGTTTGACATAAGGGGGGTTTATGTGTAAAATATAACCTATACACGAAAAACGTTTCTCTATGACGGACATTTGTCTTTTGAGAAGCGGTGCCCCGGGGAAAGGGGCGTATTTGAAGAGGTGAACCATATGATTAACTTTAGCGATGAAGCTTTTCAGAAATATCTTGAAGCTGCAAAACAGAATTATGATATTGACCCTAATGCATATTCCCGCTACAGCGTAAAGCGTGGTCTTCGTAACGAGGACGGAAGCGGTGTGCTTGTAGGTCTTACAAAAATAGGTGAAGTACACGGTTATATTATGGATGAAGGCGAAAAGAAGCCTGATGTAGGTAATCTGCGCTACCGTGGTATAAGCGTCAGTGACATTGTAAACGGCTGTGTTCAGGAGAACCGCTTTGGCTTTGAGGAAACAATTTACCTTATCCTTTTCGGTAAGCTTCCCACAAAGGATGAGCTCTCTGAATTTACAGAGTATCTTAACTCCTGCAGACCGCTTCCCAAAAACTTTACCGAGGATATGATTCTTAAGGCACCCAGCTCAAACATCATGAACAAGCTTGCACGAAGCGTGCTGGCTGAATACTCCTACGACCATAATCCTGACGATACAAGCTTAGAGAACATGCTCCGTCAGTCCATTGAGCTTATAGCACGTTTCCCCGTGTTTATTGCCCATGCATACATGGCAAAGGCTCACTACTTTGACGGAAAGAGCCTTGTTATACATTCCCCCAGAACAGATTTGTCCACGGCGGAAAACTTCCTCCACATGATGCGTGCTGACCATGCTTATACAGAAACCGAGGCAAAGGTTTTAGACTTAACCTTAATTCTCCATGCAGAGCACGGCGGCGGTAACAACTCTGCCTTCACAACCCACGTTGTATCTTCATCCGGTACTGATACCTACAGTGCAATAAGTGCGGCAATAGGCTCTTTGAAGGGCCCCCGTCATGGCGGTGCGAATGCAAAGGTTATGGGCATGATTGACGACATCAAGGCACATATTACCTCTCTTACAAATGAAAGAGAAATTACAGACCACCTTGCAAAGATTATCACAAGGCAGGCATATGACAAAACAGGGCTTGTGTACGGCTTGGGTCATGCAATTTACACAGTTTCCGACCCCCGTGCAGTAATACTTGAAAAGGCTGCCGAAACCCTTGCAAAGGAAAAGGGCAGAGAGGACGAAATGGAGCTTTACCGCATTATAAAGAGAACTGCACCTAAGCTTTTTGCGGAAATTAAGGGTCACGACAAAATTCTTTCTCCCAATGTGGACTTTTTCTCGGGCTTTGTATATTCCATGCTGGGCATTCCCCGTGATGTGTATACACCCATGTTTGCCATGGCACGTGTTGCCGGCTGGTGTGCTCACCGTATTGAGGAAATGACCGTTTCTTCGAGAATTATCCGCCCCGCCTACAAGTCCATGAGCTCAAGGAGCCCTTATGTAAGGCTTGAAGAGAGAGAATAATTTAATCAGCAATGAGCAATTAGCAATGAGCAATTAAGGAAAGGATTTTGCCTTGGCAAAATCCTTTTTTATATATTGAAAATAGAACTTAATTATGGTAAAATGAAATAAATATATGCCAAAGGAGGAATTTTAAATGGTAACAAGTATCAGAAACGGTATGCCCATGCTTGACACAGACGGAAAGCCCGTCCACGCTCACGGTGCAGGCTTTCTCGAGGACAACGGCTATTACTACATGTTCGGTGAGGTAAGAGAGGGCGACAAGAGAGTTGCCTGCTACAGAAGTAAAGATTTAATGAACTGGGAGTTCAGAAACGTTGTTTTACGCATAACTTCTGAAAAAAAGCCTCATTATATGAGAACAGACCTTGAGCTCACCTATCAGGGCAAGGGTGTAAATATTGAGCGTCCCAAGGTTTTGTACTGCGAAAAGACAAAGCAGTACGTAATGTGGATGCATTATGAAAACGGTGTGGATTACAATGCTGCAAGATGTGCCATTGCAACCTGCGACACAGTTGACGGTGACTATGTTTACCGCGGAAGCTTCAACCCCGTTGGTAACGATGCCCGTGACTGTACCCTTTATAAGGACGAGGACGGCACAGCTTATTTCTTCGCATCGGGAAGAGACAACGCCGACATGATGGTTTACCGTCTCTCTGACGACTATATGTCTGTTGATGAGCAGGTTAAGGCTCTCTGGCCCGGTCAGTACCGCGAAGCACCTGCAGTTTTCAAAAAGAACGGCAAGTATTACATGCTTTCCTCCATGTGCACAGGCTGGAACCCCAACCAGGGCGGCAGTGCCTCTGCATTTGAAATTGAAGGCAGATGGTCCTCCATCTCCGACTTCGGCGATGCAGTTACCTTTAACTCACAGCCTACATATGTGCTTCCCTTCGGTGAGCATTTTATTTACATAGCTGACCGCTGGGACCCTGTGGATTATGATAACTCCGGCTACATTTTCCTTCCCGTTACAATCGAGGACGGTGTGTGCCACATTGAATGGGCAGACGAAATTGCCTTCGACGTGAAAACAAAAACCTATTCCGTATTCTCCATCGAATCGGAGGACTACCGCATTATGGCAAACGGCTTCACGGGCTATCTTGCAAGTGACGGCTTCGATGTTTTCGCAAGACCTCTTTCCTACAAGAACGAAAACCTTATCTGGAACTTCTGGAAGAAGAACGGCGGCTATAACATTGTGCACCGTGCAACGGGCAAGGCTCTTTCCTCTGACGGCACAATGCGTGAAATTTCCGACAAGCCCTCAATGCTCTGGAGGTTTGAAAAGGTTGAGGACAGAGTGAGAATTATAAACGTTGAGTCGGGTAAGGTATTCGGCGTGCACGGCAGAAGAGTTGTTCTTGGCAATCAGGATGATAAATTCGGATATGTCAGAATAGTTAAAAAATATTAATAACAAAAGCCTGTGGCAATTGCCACAGGCTTTTTTGGAGCATCCTATCCCTTATAGAAAAGGGTGAGAAACGATAAGCTTCTCACCCTTTTTAATGTTCATGATTTGATTATATTACTCTGAAAAATGCAAGGCCCAGAACAACCAGAAGGATTGCATACACTGCACCTACCACGCTCTTGAAAACAATTTGTGTTTTCTTTGAGGAGTAGTAAAGGTTTTTATCGGTAAGGTATGCATAAACACAGTTGAATAAAAGTGCAATACCTAAGGAAACCCATGTTATAACCGTGCCCCATGCTCTTGTGCTGTTGCAGTAGAGCATCGCAACAGAGGTTATTGAAACGAAGAGGCACATAAGTGAATACTTAAGGAAGGACTTGTTGGACTTGTATGCCGCATATGCCGCAATGCCCATGAAGCCTATTATGCCGAAGTAGAAAAGAATATGCCTTATTGCTGCCGCACCCTCAACCGTTGCAGAGGAATTGGACATAGACGAAATCACCGCAAGGAGAAGTGCATAGATAATAACTGCACAGTTAACAATAGTGATATTGTTTTCCGCCTTCTTCTTTGTGGCTGTATCTATATGTTTAGCAGCTGCCTTAACAGACTTTTTCATGGTCATAGCCCTCCAATTTTCATTACTACTTAATTATAATACAATTTTTTTCATCCAAAGTCAACAAAAACAAGAAAAATATTACACCTGAAAAAAAGCAGGTTGTCAAAAAAGTAAAAAATGTAGTGTAAACTATTGCAAAAAACATGGGCTTGATGTATAATGTATAATTAAAGAATTAGGCGAAAAAATCCTTGGATTTTATCAATAAACGAAAGGGCAGGTGCTATAATGAAAGCATATTTAATCCTTGAAGACGGCTCAGTTTACGAGGGAAAAAGCATTGGCGCTGTGCGTGACTGCACATGTGAAATTGTATTTAATACCTCTACTGTAGGCTACGTTGAAACACTTTCCGACCCTTCTTACTACGGTCAGGGTGTTGTTCTTACCTATCCTATTATCGGTAGCTACGGTGTAAACCTCTCCGATATGGAATCGGAGCGTATCTGGGCAAAGTGTCTTATTGTACGTGAGCTCAGCGAAGCGGCAAGTAACTTCCGTATGGAAATTACACTTTCCGACTATCTCTGCCGTTACGGCGTAACAGGTATCGAAGGCATCGACACACGTGCACTCGCAAGAAAGCTCCGTGACAAGGGCTCCATGGCAGGCTTTGTAACAACATCATACTTTGAGCTTGATGAGGTTCTTGGTAAGCTTAAGGAGTATAAGTCAAAGAACGCTGTAAAGGCGGTTACATCCGTAAGCCCCCGTCACATTGAAGGGGACGGCAAAAAGGTTGCAGTTTTAGACTGCGGCGTTAAGAACAGCGTGCTTGATAAGCTCTCTGAAAGAGGTCTTGATATTACCGTTTACCCTGCCGTAACAAGTGCAGAAGAAATTCTCTCCGGTAACATAGACGGCATCATAATTTCAAACGGCCCCGGTAACCCCGAGGAAAATGCAGAGCTTATCGAAACTGTTAAGAAGCTTTATGAGAAAGATATCCCCATGATGGGCCTGGAACTGGGTCACGAGCTTCTCGCTCTTGCCACAGAATCTGCTACAGTTAAGATGGAACGCGGTCACCGTGGCAGTAACTACCCCGTTAAGTTTATTGAAAAGAACAAGGTTTATATCACAAGCCAGAACCACGGCTATGTGGTGGACAAGGTTTCCGACAAGGCTGAGGTTATCTGCTATAATATCAACGACTCTTCTGTTGAAGGCTTGAGATATAAGGGCAAAAACGTTGTTTCCTACCAGTTTGCACCGGGTGCGGAAACAAGCTTTATCTTTGACGAATTTGTAAGCATGATGGGAGGTAGCGAAAATGCCTAAAAAAGCTGATGTAAAAAAGGTTCTCGTTATAGGCTCCGGTCCTATTATTATAGGTCAGGCGGCAGAGTTTGACTATGCAGGTACACAGGCGTGCCGTACTCTTAAGGAGGAGGGCATGGAGGTTGTGCTCATGAACTCCAACCCTGCAACCATCATGACAGATAAGGACATTGCAGACAAGGTTTATATTGAACCCTTGACAATTGAAACCTTAAAGAAGGTTATTATTAAAGAAAGACCCGACTCCATTCTGCCCACTTTAGGCGGTCAGACAGGTCTGAACCTTGCAATGGAAATTGCAGAAACGGGCTTTCTGGAGGAGTATGGTGTAAAGCTTTTAGGTACAACACCTGAAACAATCCGCATGGCAGAGGACCGTCAGGGCTTCAAGGATGCCATGGAGGATATAGGTCAGCCCTGCATTGCTTCAAAGGTTGTTGAAACCTATGCAGACGGCTTGGCATTTGCCTATGAAATCGGCTTCCCCGTAATTATCCGTCCCGCTTACACCTTGGGCGGTACAGGCGGCGGTATTGCAAATAACGAAGAGGAATTTGCTCAGATTGCTCCTCACGGTATCCGTCTTTCCAGAGTTGGTCAGATCCTTGTTGAAAAGTGTATCGCAGGCTGGAAGGAAATTGAGTTTGAAGCAATGCGTGACTCCTCAGGCAGTGCTATCACAATCTGCTCCATGGAAAACTTGGACCCCGTTGGCGTTCACACAGGTGACAGTATAGTTGTGGCACCTGCACAGACACTTGCCACAAAGGAATTCAACATGCTCCGTGAAGCGGCACTTAAAATTATAAACAAGCTTGGCGTTGAAGGCGGCTGTAACATTCAGTTTGCTTTAGAGCCCAACAGCTTTGAATATGCAGTTATCGAGGTTAACCCCCGTCTTTCCCGTTCCTCTGCTCTTGCAAGTAAGGCAACGGGCTACCCCATCGCAAAGGTTGCTACACGTATTGCAATGGGCTACACTCTTGACGAAATCAAGAATGCCGTAACAGGCAAGACATATGCAGGCTTTGAACCTACAATCGACTACATTGTTGCAAAGTTCCCCAAGTGGCCCTTCGACAAGTTTGTAACAGCTGAAAGAAAGCTTGGTACACAGATGAAGGCAACGGGCGAGGTTATGAGTATCGGTACATGCTTTGAGAGTGCTCTTTTGAAGGCTGTTCGTTCTCTTGAATTAAACCTTTTTGCACTTGATCTCCCCCAATATCAGTCCTTTAGTAAGGAAATGCTTTACGAAGAGCTCAAGAAGATTGACGACATGCGTCTTTTCGTTGTGGCTCAGGCACTTCTCCGCGGTATCACAATTGACGAAATTTACGATATAACAAAGATTGACAGATGGTTCCTTACAAAGATTAAGTCTATTGTTGATTTGGGTGTTGAATTAAAGAAGGGTAACCTTACACCCGAATTATTGGAAAAAGCGAAGATTTACGGCTACCCCGACAAGGTTATCGGCGAGTACGTTGGCATGGATGCAAAGGCAGTAAAGGAAATGCGTAAGGCAAACTCCATCATGCCTGCATATAAGATGGTTGACACATGTGCGGCAGAATTCGAGGCAATTACTCCCTACTACTATTCCTGCTACGGCAGCGAAAACGAGTCCACCGGCGAAACTCAGGAGGGCAAGAAAAAGATTATGGTTCTTGGCTCCGGTCCTATCCGTATCGGTCAGGGTATTGAGTTCGACTACTGCTCCGTTCACTGTGTATGGGCATTAAAGAGCCTTGGCTACGAAACAATTATCGTAAACAACAACCCCGAAACAGTTTCTACTGACTTTGACATTGCGGACAAGCTTTATTTTGAACCCCTCACACCCGAGGATGTTGAAAACATTGTTGATCTGGAACAGCCTTATGGTGCAATTGTTCAGTTTGGCGGACAGACAGCCATCAAGCTTACAAAGGCACTTAAGGAAATGGGCGTGAAGATTCTTGGTACAAAGGCTGAAGACGTTGACCGTGCAGAGGACAGAGAGCTCTTCGATGAAATCCTGGAAGCTCACAACATTCCCCGTCCTGCAGGCAGAACAGTTTTCACCTGCGAGGAAGCAATAGCTGCAGCTAACGAAATCGGCTACCCCGTTCTTGTAAGACCCAGCTATGTATTGGGCGGTCAGGGTATGGAAATTGCATATAATGACCGTGACATTACCGTATATATGGAAATTATCAACCGCAGTGTGCAGGAGCATCCCATATTGGTTGACAAGTACGTTATCGGTAAAGAGGTTGAGGTTGACGCTGTTTGTGACGGCGAAAACATTCTTATCCCCGGTATTATGGAGCACGTTGAAAGAACAGGTGTTCACTCCGGTGACTCTATCTCCGTTTACCCCACACAGACAATTTCACAGAAGGATATTGACACAATTATTGACTACACAGAAAAGCTTGCAAAGGCTCTTAACGTTGTTGGTCTTATCAATATTCAGTTCATTGTTGCACCCGACGGTGTATACATTATCGAGGTTAATCCCCGATCTTCCCGTACAGTGCCCTACATCAGTAAGGTAACAAACGTGCCCATTGTAAAGCTTGCAGTAAGAGCTATGATGGGCGAAAAGCTCCTTGACATGGGCTACGGAATCGGTCTTAACCCTGCGGCAGACTATGTTGCTGTAAAGATGCCCGTGTTCAGCTTTGAAAAGCTCCACGATGTTGATACAAGCCTTGGCCCCGAAATGAAGAGTACAGGTGAAGTATTGGGTATTGCTCCCACCTTCCACGAGGCACTCTACAAGTCCTTCGTAGGAAGTAACATGAAGATACCCACAGAGGGTAACCTTCTTATTACAGTCCGTGACACAGACAAGGAAGAGGTTTGTACACTTGCCCGTGAATTTGAAAAGCACGGCTTCAGGATTTATGCTACGGGCGGTACATGTCAGTACCTTATCGAAAATGGCGTAAATGCGAAGAAGGTAAACAAGATTGCAGAGGGTGCCCCCGATATACTGGACTTCATCTCAGGCGGTGGCTGTGATTTGGTTATCAACACACCCACACGCGGTCGTCAGCACAACCGTGACGGCTTCAAGATAAGAAGAACAAGCGTTGAAAGAAGCATCCCCTGCCTTACAAGCCTTGATACTGCAAAGGCACTTCTGGCAAGTATTGAGCAGAAGACTGCAGGCGAGGTTGGCATTGTTGATATTTCAACTTTATAAAGTTGAAATATCAAGTGCAGAATGATATAACTAACATTCACCGCCGAAAATGTCGGTGGTGAATGTTTTGTTTTGGTGATTTGTATGACGATAGATTTTAAAGAAAAAGAATCAGTGATTGAGAAGGTGAAAAGCCTTCTGGGCGGTGAAGAAAAGTTTGCCATGGTTGAAACCTACGGCTGTCAGCAGAATGTGAACGATTCGCAAAAGTATGAGGGCATCCTTGAAAAAATGGGATACACCTTAACACATGACCGTGAAAAGGCAGATTTTATAATGTTCAACACCTGTGCTGTCCGTGAAAATGCGGAAAAGAAGGTCTTTGGTAACATTGGTGCGTTAAAGCACCTTAAATTGAAAAAGCCCGATATGGTTATTGCCATTGCAGGCTGTATGAGCCAGCAGGAGAGTGTTGAAAAAAAGCTCAGGCGTTCACACCCTCATGTTGATATGATTTTAGGAACCCGTGCCATGGCAGATTTCCCCGAGGCACTTGAAAAGGTGCTTTCGGAGAGAAAGAGGGTTATAAACCGCCGGGAGATTGACTATATCTGCGAAAACGTGCCCACCAATTACGACGGTGGCTGTAAGGCGTTTGTGTCTATCATGTACGGCTGTAACAACTTCTGCACCTACTGCATTGTGCCCTATGTGAGAGGCAGAGAGCGTAGCCGCAGTATGGAAGCGGTCCTTGATGAGTGCCGTCTTTTAGCAAAAAAAGGCGTTAAGGAAATAACCCTTCTTGGTCAGAACGTTAACAGCTACGGTAAGGACTTAGGGCTCACGGAGGGCTTTGCAACCTTACTTTGCGAGGTTGACAAAATTGACGGCATAGAGCGTATCCGCTTTATGTCAAGCCACCCTAAGGACATTTCCGATAAGGTTTTGGAAACTATGGCAACCTCACGCCATATCTGCCATCAGCTTCATCTGCCCCTTCAGTCGGGAAGCGACAAGCTCTTAAAGGAAATGAACAGAGTTTATAACACGGAAAAATACCTTTCCATTGTTAAAAAGGCAAAGGAGCTTATGCCCGACATTGCCATGACAACTGATATTATAGTGGGCTTCCCCACGGAGACGGAAGAGGATTTTGAAGGGACAATAAAAATGCTTGAGACGGTTAAGTACGACAGCATTTTTTCCTTCATTTATTCAAAAAGGGAAGGCACCCCTGCAGCAAAGATGGATTTTGTGGCAACAGAGGAGGAAATCAAGGCACGCTTTGACCGCCTTTTAGAGGTGCAGAACCGCATAAGCTATGAGCTTAACAAAAAGTGCGAGGGCGAAGAACAGATGGTGCTTGTAGAGGGCGTAAGCCGTGAGGAAGGCGTTCTTACAAGCCGTAATTATCAGAACAAAATTGTTAACTTCAAAGGCGATGAAAGCCTTGTTGGCAAAATGGTAAAGGTAAAAATAACAAAAGCACAAACATGGATTTTGATAGGGGAAATGTGCGAGTAGCTTTGCACTCCCTCAGTCGCCGTTGGCGACAGCTCCCTTACAGAGGGAGCCATATAAGGAAGGAGATTATATTATGAGTGAAATTTTAACAAAAGCAAGAGAATTAGGTCAGGCAATCGTTGACAGCGACGAGTACAAAACATTAAAGAAAGCCGAGGAAGCCCAGGAAAAGGACGAGGAGGCTATGGCTTTACTTGTTGAATACAACAACGTAAGAAAGGCTCTGGCTGAAGAGATTAATTCAGGCGAGGTTTCTGACGAAAGAATGGCAGAAATAAGAACAAAGCTTGAAGAAAGCTACGAAAAGGTTATGAGCCATCCCACAATAAGCGGCTACTACGAGGCACAGAAAAAGTTTGAAGCAATTGTAGGACAGATGAATTCTATCCTTACCTACTTCATGACGGGCGAAATCTCAGGCGGTTGCTCAGGCAACTGCAGTGGCTGCTCCAGCTGTGGTTAATCTTGAATAAACTGTAAATAATACGTAAAAACGGAAGCGACCTTGTTGTTTGACAAGGTCGCTTTGTGGTAAAATAAGAAAAAAGGCGGTGAGGGTATGAAATTTTTAAAGCCTGCAATGAACAGGTTTCTTGCCATAAGCATTGCACTTATTGTGCAGGTTGCTTTCCTGGTTGTGGTAAGCAGGTTCTTTGAGAACAGAACAAGTGAAATAAACAATATTATACGTATTTTAAGTATAATTACGGTGCTTTTTGTTATAAACGAAAAGGGTAACCCTGCAATAAAAATGGCATGGATTGTTTTCATACTTATTACACCTCTTTTCGGAAGCATTTTGTATGCTCTTATGGGCGGTAAACGCCCCCGAAGGTTTTTAAGGCACGCCTGCGAAGCGGCTGCAGAAAAGAACAGCCCTTACAGAGGGGAAAACAAGGAAGCCGCCCAAAGGCTGAAGGAGTGTGACGAAGGGCTTTTTGTACAAAGCAGATACCTTGAAAAGCTCGGCTTCCCTCTGTGCGAAAATACCCGTGCTGAATACTATCCCTCCGGGGAGGAAGCATTCCCTGAAATGCTTAAGGCAATAGAGAGTGCCGAAAGGTTCATTTTTCTGGAGTACTTCATTTTAGATGACGGCGAAATGCTCACACGGCTTGAGGATGCCCTTTCAAAGAAGGCAAAGGAGGGCGTTGAGGTAAGGCTCATTTACGACGATATGGGAAGCTTGTTCACAATGCCCTTCGGCTACGGTAAAAAACTAAAGGAAAAGGGCATTAAGTGCTTTGCCTTTAACCCATACCTTCCCGTTATAAGTGCGGCAATGAATAACCGTGACCACAGAAAAATCCTTGTTGTTGATTCCCGTGTGGCATTTACGGGCGGTATAAATATTGCCGATGAATATATAAACAAAATTGAAAAATACGGCTACTGGAAGGACAATGTGGTAAGGCTTGAGGGTGACGGTGCAAGGGAATTTACCCTTATGTTCCTTGATTTGTGGAATGCCTTTTACGATAAGGATGAGGACATTGCACCATTTTTAGAAAAGCCTCATCATGAAGGAGGGAGTGAGGGCTTTCTTCAGCCCTTTTCCGATACCCCCCTTGACGATGAAACCGTTGGTGAAAACGTGTACCTTGGGGCAGTTAACGGAGCAAAGAGGTATATTTACATTTATACTCCTTACCTTATACCTGACTATGAAATGAACAGTGCCTTGTGCCTTGCGGCAAAAAAGGGCGTGGACGTAAAAATAATTGTGCCCGGCATACCCGACAAAAAGATAGTTTATTCCATGACAAAGTCCTACTACAGAACACTTATAAATGCAGGGGTGGAGATTTATAAGTTTAACCCCGGCTTTGTGCACGCAAAGGGCTTTGTGTGCGACGATGTTATTGCATGTGCAGGCACAATAAACCTTGACTTTAGGAGCATGTGCCACCATTTTGAATGTGGCTGTGTGTTTTACAAGGCTCCCGTTATAGCACAAATGAAGGAGGATATGTTAAAAACCATCAAAAAGTGCGAAAAGGTGGAGGACTTCCAGCGGTTTAACGGCTTTTTCGGCAGAACCTATCACGCCGTGTTAAGGCTTATAGCACCTCTTATGTAAAATAAAAAGAGCCTTGTGGCTCTTTTATTTTGCGAATATTTCGAAGAAGAGGTTGCCCTCTGTTCTGCCTGTAAAGTTTTTACCGCCGAAAACCTGGTGCTCGGTTTTGTTGTCGTTTTCTACCTTGCCCTTTGTCTGTATTTCAATTGCTGTTGCCTCTACGGTACGGGCAATTTCCTTTACGGGGGTCATTGCCCCAAGCATAAGCACTACACAAAGAAGTGTTGCAAGTATTTGCCTTTGTTCTGCAAAGTACTTATCGACAGCCTTTATGGCGAAAAGGCATAAAACTACAAGAAGGGGTATTGATGCCCTCATGCAGAAGTCGATAGACTTGCCCACCTTGAAAAAGGGGATGATAAGAAGGCAGGCTGTAGCTATAAACAAAAGTGATGAGCCCTTGTGGGCAGGGTAGATAATGCACACAAGAACAATAAATTCCAGAAGAATAAACAAAAAGTAAAGCTCAAGCTTTGCCCCGTGGGTTTTTGCAAGGAAAAATGCAAGGATTACAAGAGGGATTATGAAAAATGCATGCACGGGCTTTCTTTTACTGTTTGCTGTTACAACCATGTAGAAGGTTACTGCAATAAATAATATAAACACAAACATTGCAGGGGAGAAAACCTCCGTCACTCCTGCCTCTGCTGCGGCACTTTTCTGCGAGCTTTGGGTATTTGCGGTTGCAATGTTACCTATAAGATACAAAAATGAAATAATGCCCGAAAGCCCTCCGCCTATAACATTCTGGATGGTAAAGAGGGATAGGAAGGATTTTTTGAAATCCTTCGTAAAGGGGCGATTTAAGTAGCCTGCCTCATGGTCACAGAATGCACACCATAAAAATACGGGGATAAGCCCCACAAAGGGCAGGGTGCTTGAAAGAAGGGTGAGCCCCATTATGAAAACAAGGTTTTTGTTGTTTTTTTCAATTATGAGCAAAACCGTTGCAATCCATACGGGAATACACTGATTGAACACCCAGAAAAGCTGTGTTGTGTGGGAGGAGTACTGATAATAGTTTGCCCACCATTCAATGTGGGTGGTTAAGCTGCTTCCACCAGGGAATGCCCATACGCCCTTCTGCATGGTGGTAAGAGATGTAAAAAGCATACGGATAATGCCGTTGCCGATAATGTCCATACCACCGAAAAACAAAAATATGACGATAGGGTATATAACAACCCTTTTATGCATGAGGCAAAGAAGATACCATAAAATAAGTAAACCCGAGGTTGCCCATATTATCTGAAAAATATAGCCGAAATCAAGGCTTGTTAATTTGGCAATAAGTGCCGAAGGAAGCCAGAAGCCGATGTAGTAAACAATGCCCACCTCATTGCCTGCATCTGTTATGTAGGTGGGAGGCCAGGTGTAATTTGATAGAATGTTAAAGAGGGTATTACGGGTGGCGTGGTCATTATTCTGCCAGAGCACATTGCCGATGCCTGATAAAAGCACCATTGCAACAATGAAAACAAGCCCCGTGAAAACCTTTAAAGCATCTTTTTTATTAAAGGGGAGCTTATATAAGCCCTCACTTTCATCCCAGGCAAATAAAACGGATAAAATTACTGCAAGAGTTACGGGAAGGGCAAAGTACCACTTTAAAAAGCCCGATGCAAAAACGATGAAGGGCAGAGCGATATACGAATATATGAAAATACTTGAAAGCTTACTTTTTTGCATATGTGTGCTCCTTCGTATTAATTTACGGATAAATTATATAATACTTAAAAAGTCTTTGTCAATAAAATAAGCGTAAAGTTTGACATTGCAAATATTTTTTGCTATTATTAGGAATAGTGGTGTAAAATGTGTGTTAACGGAGGCACGGTTATGAAAAAAATAAGCGTAGTAATTCCCACATATAACGAAGAAGAAAACGTAAAACCAATGGCTGAGGCTGTGAGCTCACTTTTTAAGATTCAGCTTGAAGGCTACGATTATGAGATAATTTTTATAGATAACTGCTCCAGGGACAAAACAAGGGAGCTTTTAGGCGAAATCTGCAAGGAAAATAAAAAGATAAAGGCTATTTTCAATGCGAAAAATTTTGGTCAGTTCAATTCGCCCTATTACGGCCTTTTGCAGGCAAGTGGCGACTGTGCCGTGCTTCTCGCAGCAGATTTTCAGGACCCTGTTGAATTAATTCCCGAATTTGTAAGGGAATGGGAAAAGGGAGAGTACAACATTGTCTGCGGTATTAAAACTGCAAGCCGTGAAAACAAGCTTGTGTACGCTTTAAGAAGCCTTTATTATAAAATGATAAAGAAAATGAGCGATGTGGAGCAGATTGAGCACTTTACGGGCTTCGCCTTGTATGACAGATCCTTCATTGAGGTTTTAAGAAAGCTTGACGACCCCAAACCCTTCCTCCGCGGTATTGTGGCAGAGCTTGGCGGAAGGCGGAAGGATGTAGAATACACACAGCCCCGTCGCCGTGCAGGCAAAACAAAGAACAACTGGTATTCTCTCTACGATGCGGCAATGCTCAGCTTTACCTCTTACACAAAAATAGGCTTACGCCTTGCAACCTTTGCAGGCTTCTTTGTAGGCTTTGCAAGCTTCATAACAGGGCTTGTGTACCTTGTTTTAAAGCTTGTGTACTGGGACCGCTTTGCGGCAGGTCAGGCTCCCATTTTACTGGGCATGCTGTTTTTGGGTGCAGTACAGCTTTTGTTCATCGGTTTTCTCGGTGAGTATATCATAAGCATTAACAGCCGTGTTATGAAAAGGCCTTTGGTTGTTGAGGAGAAGAGGCTGAATTTTGATGAAGAGTGATGACAAAATAAAAAAGCTTCATGAGGCATCCATGCTCCTTTTAAATGAGGCAGATGCAAAAATGAAGGAAGGCAATGTTAAGTACATGCTTGACGCAGGCACCCTTTTGGGGGCAATACGCCACAAGGGCTTCATCCCCTGGGATGACGATGCAGACGTCTGCATGATGCGGGAGGAGTACGATAAGTTTTTAAAGCTTGCCCCCTCACTTTTTGACGGGGACTTCGGCTTTATCCTTCCCGGGCAGAAGGGCGATAATAAGTTTTACGACTTTGTGCCCAAAATCACTTATAAAAAAATTAAGGTATCTCAGGCAGGGCTTGATGATTCTTTTTACGGCGGTAAATATTCAAACCCCGCACTTGACATTTTTGTTATAGATAAGGTGCCCGATAGCCATATCGGACGGGCACTTCACACAAAGCTTCTTGTTTTGATTTACGGCCTGGCAATGGGTCACAGACAAAAGCTTGATTATTCAAAGTATTCAAAAACAGAGGGGGCAGTTATATTTGTCCTTTCAAAAATAGGCAAGCTTATACCCTTATGGCATACAGCTTCATTGTATGACAAAGCGGCAAAAATGTTTTCAAAGAAGGATAAAAAATGGGTTATGAGCACCCATTCTGCCATGGACCATTTCGGTGACTGCTATAAGTACGAGTGGTACAATGATATAACCATGTCTTCCTTTGAAGGAAAGGATTTTCCCGTGCCCGAAGGCTATGATGGCATTTTAACTAAGCATTACGGAAACTACATGGCACTTCCTCCAAAGGAGAAAAGAGTGCCGAAGCATCTTGATTTTGACATATTTGAAATAAGGCGTGACTGACATGAAGGAATTTTTCAGCATACTGTTTTCGTTTAATTTTAAAAAGATTTTTTATGAGCCTACCCGTAACGCTCTTCTGCAGTTTTTCCGCTACGCCTTTGTGGGCGGCTGGGCAACTGTGGCAGACTGGGGTGTGTTTGCTCTTTTTAACGAGGTTATGAAAATACATTACCTTATAAGTGCTCCCTTTGCTTTTCTCATGGGGCTGACGGTGAATTATCTTTTAAGTAAGAAATTTGTTTTTTCGGCAAATGAGGAAAAGCACTCCGGGACGGGTGAATTTATAGCCTATGCCGTAATCGGCATAATAGGTCTCATCTTTACAATGGCTATAATGTTTGCTCTTACAGAGTGGGTGAATCTTTTGCCCATGGTTTCAAAAATCATTGCCACGGCAGTGGTGCTTTTGTGGAACTTTTTGGCACGAAAGGTGTTTTTGTACAGATAGAAAGGTTGGATAAGTGATGGAAAAGGTTATTATTGTGGGTGCCGGTCCTGCCGGGCTCACTGCTGCATACGAGCTTTTGAAAAGCGGGAAGGAATATGAGGTTATCATTCTTGAAGAGTCGGATGAGATAGGCGGTATTTCCCGTACGATAAAGCATAACGGCAACAGAATGGATATTGGCGGTCACCGCTTTTTCTCCAAGGACAAAAGGGTTACAGACTGGTGGGAGACAATAATGCCCCTTCAGGGTGTTGCAACCTTTGACGATGAAATATTAGGCAGAGAAAGGGCATTGAGCCCGAACGGGCCCGACCCGAAGGAAACAGACCGTGTTATGCTCAAGCGTCAGAGAATTTCAAGAATTTACTACAAAAAGAAGTTTTTTGACTACCCCATAACAATGAAGCCTCAGACCTTTATAAACATGGGGCTTTTCTCCACAATAGCTGCAGGCTGCAGCTATCTTAAATCTACTGCTAAAAAGCTTCCCGAGGACAACCTTGAGAACTTTTACATAAACCGCTTCGGCAGGGTTTTGTATTCCATGTTCTTTGAAGGCTACACCGAAAAGCTCTGGGACAGACATCCCTCGCAGATTTCTGCAGACTGGGGTGCACAGAGAGTAAAGGGACTTTCAATAAAAGCGGTGCTTCGTGATATGGTCAATAAGCTCACAGGCAAAAAGGGTGAAGGTCAGGTTGAAACAAGTCTTATTGAAGAATTTTCCTACCCCAAATACGGCCCCGGTCAGCTCTGGGAAGCGGTTGCCGAAGAGGTAGTGAAAATGGGCGGTACAATCATGAAGGGCTGCCACGTTAAAAAGCTTGTGCAGGATAACGGCAGAATTACCGCCGTTCAGTACATGGAAAACAACAAGGCTCGTGTTATGGAATGTGACACTCTTATTTCCACAATGCCCGTAAAGGATTTGGTTGAAGGGCTCAACGGTACAAGCGATGAAATAAAGCATATTGCTTCAAACCTTCCTTACCGTGATTTCGTAACAGTGGGGCTTTTGCTTGATAAGCTCAACCTTAAAAACAAAACGAAAATCAAAACACTCGGCAACATTGTGCCCGACTGTTGGATTTATGTTCAGGATGTGGGCGTAAAGCTTGGCAGAATACAGATTTTCAACAACTGGTCACCCTATATGGTGGAGGATGTTGAAAACAAGGTGTGGATAGGTCTTGAATACTTCTGCACAGAGGGCGACGATTTCTGGAACATGGAAGAGAATGACTGTGTGAATTTTGCTTTGGAGGAACTGAGGAAGATGGGCGTTATAGGCAAGAGCAATGTTGTGTATGATGCTCACCGTGAAAGAGTTAAGAAGGCATACCCTGCATACTTTGACACCTATTCCGAAATTGATAAGGTTACAGAATACCTTGATTCAATAGAAAACCTCTACTGCATAGGCAGAAACGGTCAGCACCGTTACAATAACATGGACCACTCCATGGTAACAGCCTTCGAAGCGGTTAATAACATTGTGAACGGAATAAGTGACAAGTCCAATATCTGGAACGTGAACACAGAGAAGGAGTATCACGAGGAAAAGACAGAAAATAATTGACTTTGGTAAAAAAAGGTTATATAATTAAATCACTTAGGGGAGTAGTTAGCCGCAGAGGGCGGTAGCTTATATCGCCATACCCGAGCAATAGCTCCGTATAAGCTTTAAAAAACAAGACCTACGCTACAGCGTAGGTCTTAATTTTTTTGAAAAGAAAGGATTGGGTAGAATGATTTTTGTATGGTATCTCATGGCGGCAGCGGTTTTAGTGCTGTTTTCAATCAAATGTGCAGACTATGTTGACATGCTGGATAAAAAAACAAATATGTCCGGTGCATTCATAGGCGGTGTAATTTTAGCGGCTGTAACAAGCCTTCCCGAAATGATTACAAGCATTTCTGCCGTGGCGCTTGGCAACCCCGGTCTTATTATAGGCAACGTTTTGGGCAGTGACTTGTTTAACCTCTGCATTTTCGGCTTACTTACTCTTGTGGCTGTAAAGGCGTTCAGGGGTGCAACTGTTGGTACAAGCCATCTTAAGGTGCTTATCTGTACAGTTCTTGCATACCTCGCAACGGGCTTTGTGCTTTTCTCGGGCTTAGAAACAACTTTCCCCGGGGTAAGCATTAACATTGCATCTGTTATTATTGTTATTTTATATGCAATCTCCTGCAAGTTTATGGCATCGGACGATTCCGAAAGCGACAGCGAGGACGATAACGACCTTACCGTAAAGCAGGTTGTTGTAAGGTTTGTGCTTTGTGCACTTGGTCTTGTAATTGCAAGCGTTATTATCACAAAAATTACAGACGTGATTGACAGCCAATACAACCTTGGTGCTTCCCTTGCAGGTGCTCTCTTCTTAGGCGTTGCAACAAGCATTCCCGAACTCACAAGCAGTATTGCTCTTGTAAGAAAGGGCAACTTCAATGCAATGATTGGTAACGTTGTGGGCAGTAACATGTTCAACTTCATTATTTTCTCCGTCAGTGACATTCTTGCATTCAGAAGCAACGTATACGAGGTTTCTGCCGACTCAAAGCTTCTCATAATCTTCGGTCTTGTATCTGCACTCCTTACAATGGCTTCTCTTATCCTGAAGGGTAAGAGCGAGGACAGGAAATCTATAGCGGTAAATGGTGTGATAATGGTTCTGGGCTTTTTAATCTGCGCAAGCTATGTAACCTTCATCATTTGCAGCATGGCTAATGGTTGATTGCTATGTATCCTACGATAGAAGAAGCCTTTTTAGAGCTTGAAGCAGGCTACAAAATAAACCCCGGCAGATGGGTTGAACATTGTAGGTATACAGGCGAAGCGGCAAGAAACATTGCCGAAGCGGCAGGACTTGATAAGGAAAAGGCATACGTTCTGGGCACTCTTCATGATATTGGCAGGCGTGTGGGCTTTGTGGGCATACGCCACATTGTGGAGGGCTATAAGTATGCCATGGAGAAAGGCTGGGATGAAGTGGCAAGGATAAGCATGACCCACTCCTTTGCAACCAATATCCCTGCAATTAACCCCTCCATGATGGATTTAACAAAGGAAGAATATGGGTTCACAAAAAGCTATCTTGCTTCGATTGAATATGACGATTACGATTTATTGATGCATTTGTGTGACAACATTGCTCTTCATTCGGGCTATGTGCTTATGGAAAAGAGAATGCTTGACATATCCATGCGCCACGGTGTACACGAGGGCACCGTGAAAAGGTGGGAGGAGCTTTTTAAAATAAAAAGCTATTTTGAAAAAAAAATGGGCAGGAGCATTTATTCCGTTCTGCCCGGTGTGGTAGAGAATACATTTGAGTTGTAATTTGAAAGGGACTGTAAAAAACTGATATAATCCCCTTAGAGTAGACACTTGAAATAACAAAAAATTTCAAGACTATTCTAAGGGGGTTTTTCTATGCCTAATTTTAAAATCGACTATGAAAACAAACTAAAAGCAGTATTAGAGTATTTGGATGGAAACACA
>JAFSGW010000058.1 GCA_017440585.1 Clostridia bacterium
AAAATGCTCGACTATACGTCAGTATAGTCTCCGCTTTTAATACCCTCTGACAAAAAATTTGCTCGATTAAAACTCTGCGACCCTTTCCTTAGGGAAAATTGATGGATTTTTGACGCGGAGCTTGCCGATAGGCTGGCGCCTTTCAAAAGCGACAAGCCGAAAAGACGCAATTTTAGCAAGGAAAGGGCATATGGGGTTCAACTCCCCTCACCTTAACTAATATATTTATTTTTTGGAGGTAACCCCATGGCATGGTACGATGAAGCCGTATTTTATCACATTTATCCCTTAGGTATGACAGGTGCCGAAAAGAAAAACTCTTATGGCGAGGTTAATCACCGCCTTCGTGAGCTTTTCCCCTGGATTGACCACATTAAAGAAAGTGGCTTTAACGCCATTTACATAGGCCCCCTTTTTGAATCGGTGGGTCACGGCTACGAAACAACCGACTATAAAAAGCTTGACTCACGCTTAGGCGACAATGCCGATTTAACCGAGTTTGTTTCTCTTTGCCATTCTAAAGGCATCCGTGTTATTTTAGACGGTGTTTTTAACCACACAGGTCGTGACTTTTTCGCATTTTCCGACATTAAAAAGAACCGTGAAGCATCCCCCTATAGGGATTGGTACTGCAATGTAAACTTTTGGGGCAACAACGAGTATAACGACGGCTTCTCCTACGATAACTGGGGTGGCTATAACCTTCTTGCCAAGTTAAATCAGCACAACAGTCAGGTGCGTGACTATATCTGTGACGTTATCCGCTTCTGGGTAGATGAGTTCGACATCGACGGCATCCGTTTAGATGCTGCAGACGTTCTGGACTTTAACTTTATGCAGTCACTCCGCTCTGTCGCAAACGAAGTAAAACCGGATTTCTGGCTCATGGGCGAGGTTATCCATGGTGACTATTCCCGTTGGGCAAATGACGGCACCCTCCACTCTGTTACAAACTATCAGCTTCATAAGGCACTTTATTCAGGGCATAACGATAAAAACTACTTTGAAATTGCCCACACCGTAAAACGCCTTAACGATATGTTCGGCAATAAATTAAGCCTTTATAACTTTGTTGACAATCACGATGTAGAGCGTATTTACACAAAGCTCACAAATAAGGCAAACTTTACTCCCGTGCACATTCTTCTCTACACCCTTCCCGGCATCCCCTCTGTGTACTACGGCTCGGAATTTGCCATCGAGGGCAAAAAGGAACGTTTCTCCGATGATTCACTCCGCCCCTGCCTTTCCTGGGAGGAATATTCCAAGAAGGCAAAAACAAGTGAACATGTTAAGCTCCTCTCCCGTTTAGGCAAAACAAGGCAGTCAATACCTGCCCTCTCCTACGGTGACTATAAAGAGGTACGCCTCACCTGCGAGCAGTACATCTTCAGCAGAAGCTATAACGGTGAAACCGTGTTTGTGGCAGTAAATAACTCCGATAAGGATGCCACACTTTCATTCCCCGCTCCCACAGGTGAATACAAGGGCACACTTTTCGGCAAAAAGGCAAAATCCGACGGTAACCTTACCATTACCATTCATGCAAATTCAGGCGACATATGGCTTCTTTCAGGCAGTGTAAAAGAGGCAAAGCCCTTAAAGCTCATAAAGCCCGTTAAGGCAGAAAAGAAGGTTGAACCCGTAAAAGAGCCCGAAGTGAAGGAAGCTGTAAAAGAAGCTGTGAAAGAGCCCTATTTAAAGGCTTCTGTAAAAGAGGCTGTGACAGTTCCAAAAAATAAGTCCTACGAGGATATGACAGTTGAAGAGCTTCAGCAGGCAATACTTGACCGCATGGCTCAAAACGGCCCCGTTACGGACTATATGAAAAAAACAGTTTACGATAATACCCACCACGGCTCACTTGTAACCTGGATAAAAAGCTTTAACTAACAAAATCTCCCGACAAATTATGTCGGGAGATTTTTATTTTTCATACATAGTTATAGTCAAACCATATTCACCTGCAATAGTGTTTCCTAATTTAATCACAATATTTCTATCCTCAAACAATTCATTTGCCCTCTTTTTCCAATAATGTGCTAACACCTCACCAAATTCCTTAAGGATAACCTCATTGTCTAACAGTTTATCATTACATCCAATAAAAAAGTCTCCCAAACTCCAGCTATTTACATACATTTCAATCTGTTTCTTGTCATAATTATATCTCTGCTCAAGTTCCTCCAACGCCTTACTTGAACCATCTCCACATCTTTCCCAAAAGTCTTTTATGAAAACATAATTTTTTATACAAATAAAATCAGGGCACAACAGCTTTGCCACGGCAATAATACCGTCTATCCCACAATTTTTTAATGCATAATCAGCTAATGTCACGCAGCCTTCTCTCTTCTCTTCATCAAATAAATTCAAAATCAACCCATTACAAACATTATTACACATAAAAGTTCCCTCCTGAATTTTAACATTGTATAATAGCACAACACGCGACAGTTGTCAACATAAAAAGCCCTCCGCAAAGTGCGGAGGGCTTTAATTTTACTTTATAATCCCTTTAGTCCAAGATTACTTCATGTCAGCGATAGCTGCCTGAGCTGCTGCAAGACGAGCAATCGGAACACGGAAGGGAGAACAAGATACATAGGAAAGACCGATCTTATGGCAGAATTCAACAGAAGAGGGGTCGCCACCGTGTTCACCACAGATACCGAGGTGCATTTCGGGTCTAACCTTCTTTCCGCCTGCAACAGCCATTTCCATAAGCTTACCAACACCTGTCTGGTCGAGCTTAGCGAAGGGATCGTTTTCGAAAATCTTCTTGTCGTAGTAAGCATCAAGGAACTTACCTGCGTCATCACGGGAGAAACCGTATGTCATCTGTGTAAGGTCGTTTGTACCGAAGCAGAAGAATTCAGCTTCCTTAGCAATGTCTTCACTTGTAAGACATGCTCTGGGGATTTCGATCATTGTACCAACTTCGTATTCGATTTCAACGCCTGCTTCCTTAATAACAGCATCAGCTGTAGCAACAACTACGTCCTTAACGAACTTAAGTTCCTTAACGTCGCCTGTAAGAGGAATCATGATTTCGGGAAGAACCTTCCAGTCAGCATGCTTCTTCTG
>JAFSGW010000059.1 GCA_017440585.1 Clostridia bacterium
TCTTGCAACCGTTCTTATAGGCGGCTTGCTCATAGGCTCTCTTTTAACACTTCTCTTCATTCCCGTTGTTTATTCAATCTTTGACGACAAGAAGAGAAGACATACAGAAAAGAGAATTGCAAAGAGAAGCTATAAGAAAGCCTTAAGTGATAATTAGCAATTAGTAATTAGCAATGAGCAATTAATGAAAAAAAGCAATCCGAAAGGATTGCTTTTTCAGCGTGTCGAAAAAGTTCGACACGCAACAAAAAATCTTGCTAAGAGCAATATTTTTTGTTAATGTTTTTCTAAGGAATAAAGTGCCAATTCCTCGTGCAAGGGGCTTGCGAGCCCCCTAAAATCGGCACTTTCGGAGGAGCAATACGATTGCCCCTCCGATTTTATTCGGGGAACCTTCTTCCCCGAGCCCTTCGCTATGTGCAAAATTTAGGGTTTATCAACAGTCTGAAAAAGCAATCCGAAAGGATTGCTTTTTGTTTGTTTGATACATGAAATAAAACTTGACACAACTCTGTTTTACGATTATAATAATTAGGCAATAGAAAACTATCGGGGTGCATGGCAGATAGAACCGAGCCTGACCGCGTCCTGCGGACGATTAAGGGAAGGCGTAGGGTAGTGAAACGGCGACGAGGCAGTGAATGACAATCCAGTGGATTGTCAGAGCCGAGGCGTGACCGAGCCGCAGCGAGAAGTGCCGCGGTCTGCAAGCAACGAGCGATTAAGCGAAGTTGATGCAGGGCACCGCAAACGGAAGCGTGCGAAAAGCACGGCGTACCACACACTTCGATGGGAATACAATTTAATATTTAGTTTACACTATCGGGGTGTAGCGCAGATGGTAGCGTGCTTGTTTCGGGTACAAGAGGCCATGGGTTCAAATCCCGTCACTCCGACCAAAAAAAGAGAAAGTATCAACGCAGTTGGTAGTTTCTCTTTTTTCTTTATCAACGGGATTTGAACCCTAAGAGGGCACGAGGCGTTAAGCGGAACAATCCGGTGAATTGTTCCGTAGCCGAGTGGTGCGAAGTTGTCAGCTTGGTGCCAAGCCAAGTGACAACAAGCAGGCAAGGCTTGCGAAGCGAGACTGTATCCCGTCACTCCGACCATAAAGTAATCCTGACTTGGATAAAAAGTCAGGATTATTTTAATTTGTTGTCCTTTTTATTGGACAATTAGTGTGATATTGTATGTATGAAGGGGTGATTTGTTATGAAATTATTTGATGATTTTGAAGCTGTAAAATTTCCTGAAGAAAATTTAATGCTTATAACACGCAGCGGTTTTCTTTATTACATCTATGATCCGGAATATAATTTTTGGAGAAAGTATCGCAATGCAGGCAATGACCATATCACGGCAAGAAATTACCCTGATGTCACTGATAAAGAGCTGAAAGCTGCAATGCAAGGTGTTTTCCCGAAAAGTGAAATTGATTTTATGAGATTGTGCAACCCTTCTCAATTGTGTATCAGGGATATGTTACAACTGTTAGAGGCGGATTATGGCAACTATATGAAGGATGATTCAATTTATCACGTAATCCATAGCTTTTTATTAAAGTCGGATATATGTCACAAGTCTTATGAGGCGTTAAGAAGGCTTTTGAATGAAGCAGTAGAGCACAAAAAAACATATGAACAGCTCTTCTGTGAAATTAAAGAGCTGAGCTTTGCCATAATTGGCAGGGATATATTTAAAAAAGAAATCGGCATTGTGGACGGGCACAATAGTTCGTCATATTTCTGGATTATGCCGGTGCGAGTTATTGACTACGAAAATACTGCTGATTTGGATAGTGTTGCAGCAATGCGAAGCGTAGAAATTTCAATTGAAGAGGATGACGTAGACCAATATCTCACACCGTTTCTCTATAAGTATTTTGACGAAGAGCTTGAAGAAAACAAGAAAAGAAATGGTGTTTCAGGATTTGAATGGTATCTGGAGCATAACTATTTCACATTTGATTCGATAATCCATATATTAAAGGACATCGCCGACACCATAGATGCTTTAACTTCTGAAAGAGAAACCGAATATACTAAAAAACTGAAAATCAAGAGAGGTTTCGCCACGCATCAGCTACTGTATGCGAAGGGTATGAGCGAAGAAGAAATTGCAGAATATAATGCCACCAGACCTACAGAGGATGATACTGAAACAGAACTTATTGTTGACTTTTATCAGCGTTTTATCTACCGTATGGAATATATGATGAAGGTCGGCAAAGAGAAGGGGTATAACCTGATATCCTTTATGGGACCGTAGTTTATTACAAAGGCAGGCTGTGAATTGATTTACAATGACTTCAGCTTAAGAAATAAGCCCTCTATAAAAAACTTTATATCAATTTGCATTGGGTGCAAAAACCCTTCGGGAAAAGACAGCGTAGTTTTCTGTAGACAATGCCCAGTCCTTATGGTAAAATAAAGAAAAGGAGGGGGATAAATATGATAAGTCTTATTCCGCAGAGCCTTTTAAAGGCAGGCTTTTTTGTTGCATTGGCGGCTGTTTTATTCGGCATTGTAATGATAATTAAAAACATGCTTAAGGGAAGTAAAAAACAGAAGGTGTTTAATGCCGTTTCTCTTGTATGTGTGCTTATTATGGCGGTGTCCTGGTTTATGAATTTTGGCTGGTTCAGGTTTATACTTACATTTATACCGATTCCTCTGGTGCATATTGCCGTTTTCCTTATATTAATCAACATAGCGATGAAGTATGAGGGACGGAAATTCTGTGTTATATCCGTCTTTACACAGATAACATTTCTCCTCACATATTTGTTGTTTCCCGATGGTGGGGATATAGGCGGAATGTACGTGTTCTTCGGAAGAATACATAGCGACACAATTGCCATGGTGTGCTGGGGCATTTCGGTATGTATGTTTTTAGTGAATGCGGCACTCCTTGTCTCTCTTGCGGTAATGACAAGCCGTGCGAGAATGAAATTGAAAACTGAAACTGTTAAAGAGGAGGCGTAAGCTTCCTTTTTTCTTTATGAAAATATTTCCTCAAATTGATAAATTAAGGGTTTACTTATTTTTGATTACAAGGTATAATGTATAAGGGTATATATGTATTTAAAAAATTATATAAATGGAGGTATTTATCATGGGAACTTTTGAAATCAAGGATCAGTTTTACCTTAACGGCGAGCCCTTCAAGATTATTTCCGGCGGTATGCACTATTTCAGAATAGTGCCCGAATACTGGAGAGACAGACTTGAAAAGCTTAAGGCTATGGGCTGTAACACAGTTGAAACCTACGTTGCATGGAATATGCACGAGCCTAAGGAAGGCCAGTTCAACTTTGAAGGTATCTGCGATTTAAAGAAATATATTGAAATTGCACAGGAGCTTGGCTTATATGTAATCGTTCGTCCCTCTCCCTACATTTGTGCAGAGTGGGAATTCGGCGGTCTTCCCGGATGGCTTTTAAAGTACGACGGTATTAAGCTCCGTGGTCTTTACGAGCCCTATATGAGCAAGGTTAAGGCTTACTATACAGAGCTTTTCAAAATTTTAAAGCCCTTGCAGATTACAAACGGCGGTCCCATCATTATGTATCAGGTTGAAAACGAATACGGCTACTACGGTAATGACACAAAGTACCTTGAAGCTATGAAGAACATGATGATTGAATTGGGTGCCGACATTCCCTTTGTAACAAGTGACGGCCCCTGGGGCGATGCATTAGAGAGCGGTAAGTGCCCCGGTGCTCTTCCCACAGGTAACTTCGGCAGCGACGTTGAAAACCAGTTCAATGTTTTAAAGAAGCACACAGACGGAGGCCCGTTGATGGTTATGGAATTCTGGGTAGGTTGGTTTGACTCATGGGGTTGCGGTAAGCATACCATCAGTAACCTTGAGAAGAACAAGAAGGACTTTGATGATGCTATAAGACTTGGTAACATCAATATTTACATGTTCCATGGCGGTACAAACTTCGGCTTCATGAACGGCTCCAACTACTACAGTGAGCTTTCTCCCGACGTTACAAGCTATGACTACGATGCTGTTCTTTCCGAAGACGGTCAGATTACTGAAAAGTATAAGGCATTTAAGGAAATTGCTTCTAAGTATGTTAATATCCCCGAGGTTGAATTCACAACCCCCATTAAGAGAATTGCTTACGGTGATGTAAAGTGCGAAGCAAAGGTTTCTCTTGACAACACACTTGACACAATCGCTACAAAGTACGTTCACGACCATAACACAATTTCCATGGAAAAGATGGACGAAAGCTACGGCTATACATACTACAAGTCCACCTTCGGCAAGGAAAAGTGGCTTGAGAAGATTTATCTTGCAGATGCTAACGACCGTGCAGTTGTATCTCTTGACGGCAAGGTAGCTGAAACAATTTATGACCGTGAGCTTCTCCAGGAAAGAAAGCTTAACAGAAGTGCTGAAAATATCAGTATTCTTATGGAAAATATGGGCAGAGTAAACTTTAGCTGGAAGATTGAAAAACAGAGAAAGGGTATCACAAACGGCGTTCTCGTTAACGGTCACTTCCACTATGGTTGGGACAACTACGCTCTTCCTCTTACAAATATTGAAAAGGTTGACTTCACAAAGGGCTACGAGGAAGGCACACCTGCTTTCTATAAGTTTACATTCGAAGCTGAAGAAGCCGGCGACACATTCCTTGAACTTGGCACCTTCGGTAAGGGCGTTGCATTCATCAACGGCTTTAACCTTGGCCGTTTCTGGGAAATCGGTCCCCAGAAGAGACTCTACGTTCCCGGTCCCCTTGTAAAGGTTGGCAAGAACGAAATTATCGTATTTGAAACAGACGGTAAGGCAAGTGACACAATCAGTTTCAAGGATGAACCTGATCTTGGTCCTGCAGGTCTGTAATTAGTATTCATTTGAAAGGATTGACAACCCATGGTTAAAATTAAGTTTGATTATTCCAAGGCTGACAAATTTGTTTCCGAAAGAGAGATTAATGCTTTAAGCCCCTATGTGCAGGTTGCTCACGACACTCTCCACAACGGCACAGGTTTAGGCAGCGACTTCCTCGGATGGGTAAACCTTCCCGAAAACTATGACAAGGAAGAATTTGCACGTATTAAGAAGGCGGCTGAAAAGATTAAGAGCGACAGTGAAGCTTTAATCGTTATCGGTATCGGCGGCAGCTACCTTGGCGCAAGAATGGTTATCGAAATGATGTCGAATAACTTCTTTAACGTATCTAAAGAAGCAAGAGGCGGTGCTCCTCAGATTTTCTTTGCAGGTAACTCCATTTCTTCCACATATCTTTCCGACCTTATTGACGTTGTAAAGGACAAGGATTTCTCCGTAAACATTATCAGTAAGAGCGGTACAACAACAGAGCCTGCTATCGCTTTCCGTGTATTCCGTGATCTTTTGGTTGAAAAGTACGGCAAGGAAGGTGCAAAGGGCAGAATTTATGCCACAACAGACAAGGCTAAGGGTGCTCTCAAGAACCTTGCTGACAAGGAAGGCTACGAAACATTTGTAGTTCCGGACGATGTGGGCGGTCGTTTCAGCGTGCTTACAGCTGTTGGTCTTCTTCCCATTGCAGCTGCAGGCTGTGATATCGATGCTCTTATGCAGGGTGCAAAGGACGCTATGGTTGAATACGCTAACCCGAATCTTGCTGAAAACCAGTGCTATCAGTATGCAGCTGTTCGTAATGCTCTTTACAGAAAGGGCAAGACAACAGAAATGCTTGTAAACTATGAGCCCAACGTTCACTACTTTGCTGAATGGTGGAAGCAGCTCTTCGGCGAAAGCGAAGGTAAGGACAACAAGGGTATTTTCCCTGCTGCTGTTGACTTCTCTTCTGACCTTCACTCCATGGGTCAGTACATTCAGGAAGGCTTACGTATTATGTTCGAAACAGTGCTCTTCTTTGAAAATGCAAGAAGAGACGTTGTTATCGGCACAGATGCTGACAACGTTGACGGCCTCAATTTCCTTGCAGGCAAGACTGTAAGCTACGTTAACGAGCAGGCATTTAACGGTACACTTTTAGCTCATACAGACGGCAACGTGCCTAACCTTATCGTTAAGGCTGAAAAAATGGACGAATACTGCCTTGGTAACCTTATCTACTTCTTTGAAAAGGCATGCGGTATCTCCGGCTACATGAACGGCGTTAACCCCTTCGACCAGCCCGGTGTTGAAGCATACAAGAAGAACATGTTTGCTCTCCTTGGTAAGCCCGGCTATGAAGAGGCACAAAAAGCATTACAGGAAAGACTTAAATAAATCTATAAAAATAAAGACGGGCAGAGCAATCTGCCTGTCTTTGTTATATATTCACAATGAATGACATATAAAGGTGTTAACCGTTTGTAAAAAACATAAAAAAATACTTGCAATGTAACATTTCCTATAGTATAATTAATTAAAACAACATATAAGTTTTTACATATTATTAAAGGAGGAATTTATTATGCTTAATGTTATTATTGGTGAAAAGGGTACCGGCAAAACTAAAAAGCTCATCGACTGGGTACACCAGGCAGAGGAAAAGACAGACGGTTCCGTTGTACTTATAAATAAGGGTGACAGACACAAATTTGACGTAACTCACAGAGTAAGACTTGTTAATACTGAAGAATTCAATGTTGTTACATACAACTCTCTCTATGGTATGGTTTGCGGCATGATTTCTCAGAACTACGACATCAAGCACATCTTTATTGACTCTATCACAAAGATTGCAGGCAAGGACGATGCTCTTCTTGTTCAGTTCCTTGAAGAAGTTGACGCTGTTACAGATAAGCTCGGCATCGAGGTTGTTATCATTATCAGCATGAGCGAAGCTGAAGCTCCCGAAGGCGTTAAGAAGTACGTTAAATAAGTAAACCGGATTAAGGGCATCCTTTGGGGTGCCCTTTGTATTTTTGGAGGGTGCACAAATGATTCTTATAACGGGAATGCTGTTTCTTTTGTCTGTTCCTTTCTTTATATATTGGTGCGGGAAAGAAATACCAAAGATGAAAAAGTGGGTTATCGTTACTCTTGAGGTTATAGCCATAGGTTTTCTGGTTTTTAACAGTGTAATGGTTATACTGGATATTCCTTATATTATAAAGGGCGGTCAGCTCTATGAGGGCGAGCCTTTGTATATGGATACCAATGCCGGAAGAAGGTTTGACTCGGTGGGGAATGACTCTGTTACATACTATATGGACAGCAACTATCTTGAAGTAAGTGGCGGGGCAGACATATACGTATTGCCTCATACCCGTATGGTATATAAAATAGAAAACAACAGTATCGTGGAGGCTGTTCTTCAACGCCCTGCATACCACATAAAGAACTTTGGAGAAATGTCCTTTGTAAATCTTGTGGCAGCAATAATGTTTTTTGGGCTATCAATCTGGTCATGGTATAAATGGAATTGTTAAACATGCACAAAAACCGCCAAGATAACTTGGCGGTTTTTCACATGTTGGTAGAAGGTAAAAAAGTTTAAAAAAAGGTGTTGACAATTGTGTTTTAAAGTGTTATCATACAAAAGCTGTCTGAAACGACAGCAACAAAAAAGTATATAACACGAACCGTAAAGAGCTTTTAGTGAGCTTTGAAAAGCCTTAAAAAAACTTTACGAAAAATCGAAAAAAGTTCTTGACAAAACGGCTCGTTGTATATATAATAGATTTTGCCTCACGAAATGAGAGGCTGTGATATTAACA
>JAFSGW010000060.1 GCA_017440585.1 Clostridia bacterium
ATGTGTTTCCATCCAAATACTCTAATACTGCTTTTAGTTTGTTTTCATAGTCGATTTTAAAATTAGGCATAGAAAAACCCCCTTAGAATAGTCTTGAAATTTTTTGTTATTTCAAGTGTCTACTCTAAGGGGATTATATCATTTTTTTACAGCTCTTTTTTTTGTTGAAAAATGTAAAATTTTGTGTTATTATGGATTTGCATATAAATAAGGAGGTGCGACATGAAGAAGGCTTATATTTTATATAATCCCAAATCAGGTAACGGCACAGGAGAAAATGAAGGAAGAAAGCTTGAAAATTATGACGGCAGAGAGGTTGTTTTCTGCGATATAACCAAAATGGAAAACTACGGTGAGTTTTTCGGCAACCTTAATGAAGAGGATATAGTGGTTGTGGCAGGCGGTGACGGCACAGTGAGCCGTTTTGCAGACAATATTGCAAATGTTGATGTGAAAAACGACATTTACTACTATGCAACGGGCTCGGGAAACGACTTTTTAAAGGATGTTGGCTACAAAAAGGGTGAAAAGCCTTTCCCGGTTAATAAATATATTGAAGCCTTGCCCGTTATGTATGTTGACTCAATTGAAACCGGATTTGTTAACGGTGTAGGCGGAGGTCTGGATGCATATGCCTGCGTTGAAGGTAACAGAATGCATGCGGAGGGCAAAAAGGCAAATTATGTAATGGCGGCACTCAAGGGCATATTTTTTGACTATGAGCCGATAAATGTGAGCGTAACCGTTGACGGTAAGGAATACGACTTTAAAAATGCATGGTTTGCATCTGTTATGAAGGGCAGGTATTTTGGCGGTGGCATTATGCTTGCACCAAAGCAGGACAGAAATACGGGCAAGCTGAGCCTTGTTGTGGTACATACTGTGAGCAGAATTGGGATTTTGCCTATTGTGCCTCAGGCGTTTTCGGGAAAGCACGTAAGGTATAAAAAATATGTAACGGTGCTTGAAGGCTATGACATCAGTGTTACCTTTGACAGACCTACCGCCGTACAGATAGACGGCGAAACGGGGCACGTGGTTGAAGGCTTCAGCGTTGTAAGTAAGAAAAAAGAAAGTGTAACAAAATAACAAAAGGCACGCTACGCGTGCTTTTTTCAGCGTGTCGAAAAAGTTCGACACGCAACAAAAAATCTTGCTGAGAGCAATATTTTTTGTTAATGTTTTTCTGAAGAACAAAGTGCCAATTTCAGTGGTCAACTGTAACCGCTCTGTCATCGCCCATGGCTTGCCAATCGCGGACAGTTTTCGCATACGAGCTATTAGCCTCGCTAACGCTTCGGATAGCTCAGCATCGTACAAGGGGCTTGCGAGCCCCCTAAAATCGGCACTTTCGGAGGAGCAATGCGATTGCCCCTCCGATTTTATGCGGAAAACCTTCTTTTCCGCACCTTTCGCTATTGTGCAAAATTTCAGGTTTATCGACAGTCTGAGGCACGCTACGCGTGCTTTTTTGCTTGATATAAAACCATGACGGTTGTATAATAAACAAGAGGTGTTGTTATGGTACGTAATATTATTAAAGATATATTTATTTTCCGTAAGGCAGAAGAAGCCACAAAAGCAGATTTATCAATTGCACAGGATTTAATGGATACATTAAATGCAAATAAGGCAATCTGTGTGGGGATGGCGGCAAATATGATAGGTTTCAATAAGAGGATAATAGCTTTTATGACCCCCTTTGGTGCTTCTGTTTTAATAAATCCGTACATAGTAAGCCGTTCAAAGGAATATTATGAAACGGAAGAGGGCTGTTTATCCCTTGACGGAGTGCGGAAAACAAAGCGGTATGAAAGGATAACAGTGGAGTACTTCGATATGGCATTTAAAAGCCACAGAGCAGAATTTACGGGATATACAGCCGAGATTATACAGCATGAAATTGACCATTGTGAAGGAGTGATTATATGAGTACAATAGTAATTTACAAAACAAAATACGGCGGAACGAGGAAGTATGCCGAATGGATAAGTGAAGAACTTAATTGCGATATAGTTGATGCAAAGAAAATAACAATTGACGATATTTTAAAGTACGACACCATAATTTACGGTGGTGGACTTTATGCGGAAATTATAAACGGCGTACATATGCTCACAAAGAATATGGATAAGCTGAAGGACAAAAAAATTGCCGTTTTTACAACGGGGTTAACACCGCCCGACTGTCGTGAATACTACGACAAAATGGTTATTGAAAAGAACTTTAAGGAGGGGCTTCCCCAAAATGTGAAGGTTTTCAATTACCTCGGTAAAATGGTTGTTGAAGAGTTAAGCCTTGTGCACCGCACGGCATTGAAAACACTTAAAAAGATAATGCAGGGGAAGGAAAACCCGTCGGACATGGAAAAGCTTTTAATTGAGCTTTGTGATGCAGACGGCGATTTTTGCGATAAAGAGGCTATAGGAGAGCTTTTAGATTACGTAAGATAAGCGGGTGGGAAAATGAAGCTGACAGATGGCTGGAGACTTTGCGGTATAAAAATACTTGATGAAAAAACAAAGAGGCTGCCTTTATACTTTCATTCCATAGGGCATTACCCCGGGCAGAAGCACGTGTTCCGCCCGGAGGGGCTTGGGCAGTATCAGATATGCATTTGCACCGAAGGGTGCGGCGTTTTCAGTGCAGACGGGGTTGAGTATGACATTAAAAAGGGTGATATTTTTTACCTTGCACCCGAGGTGGGGCATGAATATTACCCACGTGATGAAAAATGGACATTGATATGGGTTGTTTTTAACGGCTCTGACCCTGAAAGCGTGCTTTCGTATTTTGATTTTGAAAGGAGCTTTGTAAGACGGGCGGGAGAACATCTTCCCAAGCTGGTGGAAATTTGCGAAAGGCTTTATGCAACGTATAATGAAACGGAAAGCTACAGGTTTTCGCTTACACGGGATATGCTTGAGCTTATCGACAAAGTGAGTGAATGTGAAAGGGTTGAAAAGAAAGAGGGCACAGGCGAGAAGAGCGGAAGCTTTTCACCTGTTATTGATTACATAAAGAAGCACTACATGGAAATGATAACCCTTGACGACATTGCAAAGGAAAGCGAATTGTCGAAAAGCCATTTTGCAAGAATGTTTAAGGGAGAATACGGTGTAACACCTATGGTTTACCTTAACCGCTACAGAATAAGCGTGGCAAAGTTTCTGCTTGCGACAACTATGGAAAGCATTGAGGTTATAGCAGGGAAAACGGGCTTTGCCGATACGAGCTATTTTTGTGCGGTGTTTAAAAAGTACGAAAACTCG
Organism: Clostridia bacterium; assembly: GCA_017440585.1. GTDB lineage: Bacteria > Bacillota > Clostridia > UMGS1883 > UMGS1883 > RGIG1927. Next base: position 3,273 of record JAFSGW010000060.1, read on the forward strand.
TCACCTGCACAGTACAGACAAAGGCATAAAAAGCGATAATTTAATAAAAGTGGGCAAAATGTTAGAATTTACAACGTTTTTGCAATATGATATAATCGTCTTAAAGGAGTGGTATTATGACTAAGAAGCTTTTTAAGACGATTTTTATTTTGGCGGTGATGGTTATGAGTTTTTCCACAAGTGTTAATGCTGAAATATTGGTTTTTGACCCGGGTCAGGACGATAATTGGCATTATCACGGAGTTTTCTACGGCAGAGGCTTGCAGCTTCAAACTGATGAAGCCGGAGAAAACAAAGGAAAGCTTTATGCAACGTGTGAATATTACTATTATCCCGGTAAATGGGGACAGGAGCATTTTCCGATTTTTGAATCAAGTGACGGAGGGAAAACTTGGAAACATATAAGTGATATTTACGATACGGAATTTACGAAGAAAAAATGGATGAAATCCGAGGATGGTACTTATTATGAAGTGCCTGAGGGGACAGATGGTGCAACAACCTACTATGACCAGTGGTGGGGTATGGTTTTTGAACCTCAGCTTTTTGAACTGCCCGAAGATTTAGGCAATTTAAAAAAGGGCACGGTTATATCCGGTGGTGTTACAAAGGCAAACGATCACTGTGCAATTGTTGTGTACTACTCCACAGATGGTCTTTGCTCTTGGAATTATCTTTCTACAGTAGCGTTAGGCGGCAAAGAGCAAACAGGAATAGGAAGCGCTATATGGGAACCTTTCTTTGTGTATGAAAATAATGCTCTGTATTGCTTTTTCTCCGATGAGAGAGGCATGGCAGACGGAGGCGGGCAAAGATTGGTGTTTTCTAAAACAACAAATGGATTAAACTGGAATAATGTTGTTGATGTATGCAATTATCAACGTGAAAATAAAAACTTCCGCCCAGGTATGCCTGTGGTTACAAAATTACCTGACGGCAGATATTTTATGATTTATGAAGGGGTTAATATGCACGGCGGATATTTGCCTACATATTACAAAATAACAAATGATATAGAAAAGTGGAAGCCTACTGAACGCGAAGACGGTGTATTACCTCTTCCTTTGGACGGTGGTTCACCTTACTGCATTACACTTACGGATGGCACTTTGGTTGTGGGTTCTCACAGCACCAATAAAGTAGCGGTTAATACCGATAGCTTGAAAACAGAGAGTTGGACACTTGTTGACACGAATATTGGTAATGCATATACCAGATGCCTTGTGCCTCTTATGGACAATAAGTTCATGGTGGTATCAGCAGGAGCGTACAGTGCTCCGGACCCGCATAAGCTTACTGTAAGTGTAGAGGAGATTAATATTCCCGGCGAAATAAACCTTGAAAATGCTGACATTAAGGGAACAACTCCTTGGGGTGAGGTTGAACCGAACTTTGATAACAGCGCAAAAAATGTTATTGACTCTGATTCCGACACATTCTTCGATGGCCTTACAGACGGATATTTTGTAATTGATTTGGGGAAAGAATACACTGTTTCGGGACTTGGATACCGCCCGAGAACCAATTTTGGATTCAGAGTTAGCGGAGGCTTATTTTACGGTTCAAAGGATAATGAAATGTGGGAGCTTTTGTATACCATACCTAAAACAGGTGGCAATGATATGTTAAACTATGTGCCTGTGGCAAGGGGAAGTTATCGCTACATAAAATATACCTCCGACGGAGTGAATGCCTGCAATATGGCAGAAATAAAGCTTTATTCTGAAGATTTTTTAAAAGTCAACATTGACGGAATATGGCTTGAATATTCAGAAGAACCTGTTATGAAGGACGGCGTGCTGATGTTGCCATTAAGAGTTGTCGCTGAAGCGATGGGAGCAGATGTTGGCTGGATGAGTGGAGAAAAAAGTGCAGTTGTTATTATTAATGACAAATTATTAAAGCTACCCATAGGTTCTTATACATATTATCTTGACGGAAGCGCGAAAGAGGCGTATACTGAAATTAGCCTTATTAACGGAACAACTTATGTTTCCACAGATGTTGTTTCAGATTCGCTTGGCGCGAAAGTTAAAATTGAGGGCAATAGAGTATATGTGAACAGTGAGGACTAATAATGAAAAAAGCTATGAAAAAAATTACAGCGCTCGCTTTAGCTTTAGGGATGGCAACCTCTGCCATCCCTGCATTTGCTTACAATGCCCAGCCAAGCGACCTTACAGGTAATATGGATGGACTTATGATGGCGAAGACGGTTGCCGAGGAGGGTATGGTGCTCCTTGAAAACAACGGTGCACTGCCCCTTGATAAGGGCGAGAGCATTGCCGTATTCGGTATTAACCAGATTGACTTTATTTACGGTGGCGGAGGCAGTGGCAACTTCAACAGTAAAAATGAAAGAGTTGACTATGTAAGCCTTTACGATGCATTGAAGGAAAGAGAAGAAAAGGGCGACATTGTGCTTTATGAGGAGCTTCTCAATTCCTACGAAACATACTTTAACAACTACTGGTCTCAGGACGGCGGAACCTATGGCTACGGCACAAAGCAGGGTGCTGTATTGAAGTTCTGGGGTGAGATGGAGATAAGTGAAGATGCGGTAAAAAATGCTGCAAAGGAAGCGGACACTGCCATTATTACTATCGGTCGCCCTGCAGGCGAGGACAGCGACAGAAGCAATTCTGATGGTGACTTCAAGTTAAGCACACGGGAAAAGAATATGATTAACTACGTTAAGAATGCAGGCTTTGAAAAGGTTATTGTTATACTTAACGTGGCGGGTGTTATTGAGTCGGACTGGCTTGATGACGAAGATATTGATGCTGTTTTATATGTTTCTCTCCCCGGTATGATGGGCGGAAGTGCTATGGCAGATGTTTTAATGGGAGACAGTTACCCTTCCGGTAAGCTTGTTGACACATGGGCGGCAAATTATACTGATTATCCTTCTTCCTCCAATTTTGGCAACTCAAGCTATACAAACTACAAGGAAGATATTTTTGTAGGCTACAGATATTTTGAAACCATTCCCGGTGCGAAGGATAAGGTTAACTATCCCTTCGGCTTTGGCTTATCCTATGCAGATTTTGAAATAACCGATGAAACTGTTAACGTAACGGGCGAGGGCAGAGAAAGAGAGGTTACTGTTACTGCAACGGTTACAAATAACGGTGAACACAGTGGTAAAGAGGTGGTGCAGGTATATGCAGCCTCTCCCGAAACAAGCCTTACACAGCCTTCCCGTGAGCTTTGCGGTTTTTATAAAACAAAGGAGCTTAAAGCGGGCGAGAGCGAAACTGTTACAATAACCTTCCCCTTTGACTCTCTTGCAAGCTATGATGATACAGGCAAGAGTGGCTTTGATGCAGCGTATGTTATCGAGAAGGGTGAATATAAGTTTTATGTAGGTAACAGCGTAAGAGCACCCTACACGGATAGCTTCGTGCTTGATGAAACTGAATTGGTGGAACAGCTTGAGCATCACATTGTGCCTGATACAACCAAGTTCAATGAACGTCTCACAAGTGACGGCAGTTATGAAAAAATAGAACAAAAGCAGAATGCTCCCGTATCGGGCAACCCCGAAGAGGACGTTGATGCAAGATACGAGGCAGTTTACAAAAACGAAGAGGTTGCAGCATACCCTGACAAGTTCATAACCTTCAACGAGCTTGCAAAGGCATTTTGCGACGGTGAAGAAAGTGAAGACGATACAAAAATGCTTGAAGCCTTCGTGGCAAGGCTTACTGATGAAGAAGCAGTTAAGTTAACGGGCTGTACCTCACCGGTAGGCGGCAAGGGTCACAGAACTGGTATTGCAGGACTCCCCGCTTACGGTGTGCCTATTATAGGTACATCAAACGGACCTGCAGGCATTCAGTACAACGGAAGTCAGAGCACCTGGGCAACCACATCAACATTCTATCCCTGTGCTACAATGCAGGCTTGCACATGGAATGAGGAGCTTGTTGAACAGTTAGGTGCGGCAATGGCAGACGAGGCAAGGTATTTCGGCATGAGCCTCTGGCAGGCACCGGGTATGAATATTCACCGTGACCCCTTGTGCGGACGTAACTTTGAATATTTTGCAGAGGACCCCTATGTAACGGGTAAGATTGGTGCGGCTATTACAAGAGGCGTACAGAGTAGGAAATTTGCATCTCAGTTAAAGCACTTTGCCTTTAATAACCAGGAAAAGGGCAGATGGGGTAACGATAGCCGTATGAGTGAAAGAGCGGCAAGAGAAATTTACCTTAAGGGCTATGAAATAGCAATAAAGGAAGGAAACCCCTGGTCTATTATGTCCTCTTACAACCGTATTAACGGCACACAGACCTCGGGAAGCTATCAGCTTTTAACAGAAATTCTCCGTAATGAATGGGGCTATGAAGGCTTTGTAATGACAGACTTCAGAACACAGAATGTATCCCACGCTCAGGAAATTGAGGCAGGTAACGACCTTAAGGCTCCTGCAGACAGCCCCAGACCCGAAAATGTGTACAGTGCACTTAATGACGGCTGGCTTGAAAGATGGCAGGTAAACAGAAGTGCAGAAAGGGTTTTGCGCTTTGTTTTAAAAACAGAGGATGCCCAAATGCTCAGCGATAAGCCCTTTGATTATAATATTGTTATAAGCGTAAAGAGTGATAAAATGGTTGTTTCAGGCGACAAAATCAAAATAACAGATGCTGTTACCTGGGGCGAGTTTTTAGAAAGCATTTCTTCGACTTACGGACAGGCCTATACACTTATAGGCAAGGATGGGGAAGAAATAACCGACGAAGATGCAGTTCTTGAAATTGGCATGAAGGTACGTGCCACAGCCGAGGACGGGGAAGCGTGGAAGGACTTTGAAATTTCCGGCGAGAGCCTTGCACTTAAAAAGAATGTGAAGGCTTCAAGGACAGAGTCGGGCTATCCTGCATCAAATGCAGTTGACGGTGACTATAATACCCGTTGGTCGGGCTTTTCGGCAAATTATGTATGGAACGACTGGATAGAAGTTGACCTTGGTGATGATTACCATATTACAAAGGTGGATGTTAGCTACTACAAGGGCAATGAGAGAAATTATTCCTACGAAATCCGCACGGCAGATTCCTCTGCGGAGGGCTACTGGAGCGATACAAAAAAGGATCGTGACTTTGATAGTCAGGGCTATAAGCTTGCAGTTACGGCTGAAAGTGATTATAAATCTCTCAGCTCAAATGACATGAATGAATACGGCAGGTTTGTAAACATAAGAACAACAGATGCCGTAGGTGCATACGGTCCTACCTTGTGGGAAATGGAAGTTTACGGCTGGAAATTAACCTCAGATGAATACATAATCGACGAGGAAAAAAAGACGATCAGCCTCTGGGCAGGTGAAACCACCTCCGATGCGGTGAGCAAGCTGAAGCTTTCAGGTCTTGCAACAATGGAATTTGAAGGTGAAAACGACACCTGGGTAAACACGGGCGAAAAGTTTGTTGTAACTGACCAGAACGGTGTTAAGGCGGAATATACGGTTGTGGAAACATACCGCAACATTACAGAGCTTGAGGTTATAGAAGGTGCTATGGTTGATAACCGTGATAAGGTTATTTACCTGACGGGTGAAAAGGCTACTGACATCAACAAGGTTGTGAGAAACCTTTATAATGGCACAATAAGCCTTACAGATGCCGACGAAAACGGGTTTGCATCAAACGGTGACATTGTTCTTGTTACGGCAGAGGACGGCGTTACAAAGGCAACCTATGCTGTTGTTGAGGGTGAAGTGTTTGAAGGTGTAAAGGATGCCGTAGCGACCTACATAGAAAGCAATGCATATGCTGCAACAAACATTATCGACAATAACCTTTCCACACGCTGGAGTGCATATAACAGAGGTGTTCCTCAGGCAATATGTATTGACCTTGGAGAGGAGCAGACGGTAGTTGGTCTTGGTACATATTGGTTTGGTGACGGAAGAGAAAGCACTTACAACATATATGTAACGAATGAGCCCACGGTTGTTAACGGATGGTTCACTGAACCTGAGGGCTACAGCAAAAAGGGGCTTAAGTCTACGGGAAGCGGTGCAAATGGCGGAAGCGGAGATAAGGAAACCTTTGACCTTATGTACCAAAAGGGCAGATATGTGACCATTTACACAACTGCTAACTCCAACAATGTTGTGTCACTGTGGGAGGCAGATATTTATACTGCATCTGCAAATGATGGCATAACTGTGGAGCTTGAAGGAGCGGCTATCATTGGTATTTATGAAGCTGACGGAACCTTTATTGAAGCTATAAGAACAGATGAAACAATTGAAATACCCTACAGCGATAAAATCGGATACATCAAGGTGTTTACATGGCAGGAGGGTACAATGATTCCTTTGAAGGAAGCAGAAATAATTGAAATTAAATAACGAAAACCCCCGAACGATAAGTTCGGGGGTTTTACTATTTAAGCATTTTTGCAAAATATAATAATTCTTTTCGGGAGGAAACACCAAGCTTGCCATAAAGGTTTTTGTTATGGTATTTGAGGGTGTTTTCTTTTATGTTCAATAATGCCATAATTTCCTTGGTTGTTTTGCCTTCAAGATAATAATTGTATATTTTGTTTTCCGTGGGGGTGAGG
>JAFSGW010000005.1 GCA_017440585.1 Clostridia bacterium
ATAAATAGACAAAAGAGCCAATGGGTTTCCATTGGCTCTTTTATATCACATCATATTAACTATCAGTACTGCTATGCTAATCACAACCAACACCACACCGACTACTCTGTTCAGTGTTTCAGGTTTTGCCTTATTTGCAATTCTCGCTGCAATTCTCGCCCACAAAAGGGTTGACAATACACAGAACAAAAGGCACCACAAGTCAGGCATACCGCCTATTACAAAATGGCTCAGGCTACCGGTCAGGGCAGTAAACGCCATTACAAACACGCTTGTCCCAACAGCAGTTTTTAATTCGTAGCCAAGCACGCTTGTGAGGATTAAAAGCATCATCATTCCGCCGCCTGCACCAACAAAACCGCATATAAAACCAATCATAACTCCGCTTATTACAGAGCGTATAATCTGGTCTCTTTTGCTGACCTTTTCCATAGCCTCTTTTGTTGTCATAACAGGCTTAAGGATAAACTTAACACCTAAAAGCATTGTCATAATAACAGAAAAGCTACCCATTGTAGTGCTTTCAACAAGGCTCGATACGTAACTGCCCACTGATGTAAAAATAAGCACTGTTATCATCATTACAATGCCGTTTCTGATGTCAAGATTTTTGTTTTTACCGTAAGTGTATGCACTCACACCACTTGCAAGAACATCACTGGCAAGTGCAATGCCTACAGCTTCATAAGCCTCCATACCTAAAAATGCAATCAGCACAGGACTTATCGCCGCAGCTGCACTCATTCCTGCAAAGCCCGTGCCAATACCCGCACCCGCACCTGCAAGAAAACAAACAATAAATTTTATAAGTAAATCCATTTTTACACCTCTTTATTTTTCCAAAAGGTAGTATACCACCCACTTCCCACATCGTCAATATTTCATAAAATGATTTACTCTTTGTTCACAATTCAATGGATTTTTCGCCGTTTATTCGAAGAAACGGATGAAGAATTGTCAAACTGAACCCGAAGGCGTACGTGCTGTACGTCGAGTGGTGAAGTTTGGCGATTATTCGCCGTTTATTCAAAAAAAATAGGGAAAACACTCATGCTCCGTGGTTAGTCCGGAACATGACTGCTCTCCCTGAAAGGCATCTTAATTATAACCTATTTTTTTGCACATTGCAATAGAAAAATGTGACATCTTGTTACCACTTTGTGTCGTAACAACCATTTCTTACCTGTTTGACGAAACAATTGCTTCGCACACAGGCTCAAGCTTGCCCTTGTTCCAGCAAAGCACCTTAACTGTATCAGCGGTAAGTGTTACCGCTTCGCCAAGGCTTAAGGTGACAGCCTTAACAAGGAATTCACCATTGTATGCTGCTGCAATATAGGTTACGCCTGCCTCACTTTCATTAAGCTTTACTATGCAGTTGTTACCGCTACGGTAAACTTCAATAGGGTCGGAGGCTATTTCAGGTGCCTGTGCCGCTTTTCTGAAGGTGTAATAAATGTATACCACGTTATTTGATGCATATACTGCATCCCAGTCGCCGTACTCGGAGAGGGTGTTGCCGTTTAAGATTACATTCACGTTATCTGCAAATTTGCACATATTAACCCCACTTACCTTTGTGGGCACAACTTTAATCTCTACTTTATACTGCATGCCTTGGATAAATTCGTCATCCTCAGAGAGTATATTACCCTCGCAGTCGTACCAGCATATACCGCCAAAGGCATAGTTTTCGTCAGCACCATATATCTCGGGATATGCCGACTCTACCTTGTAGTCAGAGGGGATTTTGCCCGCCTCGGGGGTGTCAAGGTACAGCATTAATGTGGAAACTTCCTGCTGTTTACAGCTAAAGGTATATGTTATCTTTTGATTTATTGCACAGCTTGA
>JAFSGW010000061.1 GCA_017440585.1 Clostridia bacterium
GCGTCAGCGTCTGCGTCAGCATCTGCGTCAGCATCTGCGTCAGCGTCAGCGTCAGCGTCTGCGTCTGCGTCAGCATCTGCGTCTGCGTCAGCGTCAGCGTCTGCATCTGCGTCAGCGTCAGCGTCTGCGTCTGCATCTGCGTCAGCGTCTGCGTCTGCGTCAGCGTCAGCATCTGCGTCAGCGTCAGCGTCTGCGTCAGCATCTGCGTCAGCATCTGCGTCGCCTTCACCATCAAGTGTAACTACAAGATTCTGAACTACGATTGTACCACCGTTTGCACCGTTATCAAGAACGGAGATAGTGTCAAGTGTTTCAGCTGTTGTTCTAACAGCAAGGTCAGCCTTTTCAGCAACTACAGTGCCTTCAGCATCTGTAACAACTGCACTATATGTACCTGCTGTGTTATCAATTGTCATTACAACGTGGTATGTGTTACCATGTGTGGAAACTGCAAATTCTTCGTTAACGCTACCATTACGCAACTTAATAACTTCAGCACCAATATTCATCTGTGCTACTGCAGCACCGAAATGAGTACCGTCAACAAAGTTTTCACCGTTACCAATAAGAACGCCTGCATCACCGGCATTGATAACAACTACATCAAATGTAACTGTACCCTTGTCTGTGATAACTTCGGGAAGTGCAAATTCAGCAGCATCAACCTGCTTGTTTGCAGCAACAAGACCTTCATAAACTACTTCAAGTTCAACTGCAGCTGTAAGGTTAGCAGCATCAACTGTGATTGTAGCTTCGGGAGCCTTGTAGATAGCTGTTGTGTTGTAGTAGTTAAATGCAGGAACTGCAACTACTGCACCGTCAACGCCATCAACTGTAGCTGTGCCAACTTCTGCACCGCCAACTGTGTAGCTAACTGTAACTGTTTCAACCTTAACACATGCTACTTCTACTACATCACCGTCAACAACTGTAGCTTCCTTAGCGGGAGCCTGGTACTTAACGCCTGCTACTTCGAAGATTTCTTCAGCAACAGAAACTGTAGCACCAACTTCAGCTGTCTTGGGAACTTCCTTAAGTGTGTTGCCTTCAGCGTCAACATACTTAAATGTTACTGTACCGGATGTTTCAGGTGTCTTGTCAATAACCTTTACGTTCTTAACATTGTATGCACCTGTTTCGCCGCCACCGTTCTGGCTAAGAACCATAGAGTCAACGACATCCTGGTCTACACGGAATGCCATGTTGGAACCGGAGTAAACTTCTGTTTCACCTGTTGTAACTGTTACGCCCCAAACATTGTTGATAAGGTCAACGTTTACTACAAAGTGGTAAACTGTGTTCTTCTCAAGAGCCTTACCTGTATCAACTGTGGAACCATTACGTACCTTAAGGGTAGCATCGGGCTTCATCATAACTGTAGAAGAACCGAAGTGGTTGTTATTTGTAACTGTGTCACCCTTGGAAAGAGCAAGGAGGGAGTCACCCTGGTTGCCTGTGATTTCGAGATCGAATTCAACATCAGCAACACCGGAGATAGCAGCGGGAAGCTTGAAGATACCATCTGTATCAGCTGTGTTATCATCAGCATCAGCTGCATAAGCGGGCTGACCGGAAACGTTGTACCAAACAACATCCTGCTTCTTTTCGATACCTGCCAATGTAACTGCACCGTTAGTAACGTTAGATTCCGCAACACCTTCACCATAGTAGTGCTTACACTGACCAAATGTGAAGTAGAAATCATCAAAAGTATAACCTTCGTTAAGAACAAAAGCTACTGTAAAGATTGTATAGTCTGTAGTTGCAATAGCACCTGTTTCAACACCATCATTGTTGGGGTTGATGAAAACTGCTACTTCTACTTCACCTGCTGCGATATCAGTAATAATCTTGTCATACTTACCGGAACCAACGTATTCTTCGTCATCCCACTTGTAAGAATTAGGAATATTTACTGCCTGAGCTGTTGATGTAGCTACTGCGACATTGCTACCGCCATATCTTGCAAGAGAAGCTACCTCTGTAGGCCAAGAGAATTCTGTAGCACCAGACAAGAACTCGCCTGTGCTGATGTCCTTAGCAGCAACTTCAACGAAAAATCTTTCTCCTGCTACAGGAACTGTTTCGCCTTTAAGTGTTGCTGTTACTGTTGCTGTAGGTTCACCTTCTGCCATTACAGGAACGGCAATCATTGTGAAAACAAGCATAACGGACAACATTAAAGAAATAAACTTTTTCATAATTTCGTACGTCCTTTCTTTTTCCTTTCGAATAATTTCAAATTTTAAAATTATTCTGCATAGTTAGCTCTGTAATTACCAAGAAGAGTCTGTAATTCTGTGAAGTCAACAACGCCATCGTCGTTCATGTCGTATTCTGCAACATTTCCTCTGTAGTTATTAAGAAGAGCCTGTAAGTCAGTAAAGTCGATTGCACCATCGTTGGAAAGGTCACCACCGAGGAGTGTAATCGCACCAAGGTTTACTTCTGCTGCATTAGCTGCAACGTTTTCGTATGTCTTGTAAAGGTAACCAGCTTTACCAAGAACAACTTTGTATGTACCCTGACCTACTTCGATTGCATATGTACCGTCAGCCTTAACTGTACCGTTTACAGAAACGTTGGATGCATCTGTAGCAACAGCTGTTGCCTTTGTAGCATCACCAAGTACTGTGATAGTACCGATAATCTTCTTGGTATCAAATGAGAAGGAAGTATCTTCGGGTGCATCAACACCTGTACCGCCTACATATACATCATATGTACCCTGGCGGTCAGCTTCGAGGAGCTTGAATGTGTAAGTAACGGTTGTGTCATTAACAGCTTCCTGATCGATATACTTGATATCGGAATCCTGAAGTGTTGCAAGAGCGGTACCGGACTTAACAACAAGCACTGTGGACTGCTGAGCTGCTTCAGGGGAACCATATTCCACTGTAACGGAAATTGTTCTGCCTGCATCAGCTGCAACGCCTGCTTCAACGCTCTCAATTGTAGCTGCTGAAGCAACTGCCATCATAGCAAAGAACACTGTAAGTGTCAATGCCATAACGAGAAGAATTTTGCTGAGTTTCTTCATCATTTTGTCTCCTTTCAGGAAAAATAAATTTTTTGTGTTGCCAAAGCGTTTTTCTCTTCGGTTGTAACTGCAAATAGCAATCCGCCCAATCTATACTTTGGCATTATTCACATACATACAGTATAACACAAAATATATAATTTTCAAGATGTTTTTTATAAATTTTTTGTGTTTTTCGTGACATTTTTATCCACTTCGTACAAAAGGGCAATATGCTCGTACAAAAGGGCAATTTATCTATGCACAATCGCTTTATTAATTATTCATTTTCCCTTTAACGGTGGTTATTGATGAAATAAGCTTTCTTCGTATAGTTCCGCACTTATTACACAATCCATCATACAAAACTTTTCTGCGATATATTTGCTCCGCAAATGCGATATAACTCAGCTTCGCCTCGTTGCGATATAGGTTCGCTCTGCTCCCCTGCGATATGATATAAATCCCCTACGCCCCGCAGGGCATATCGCGCCGCAGGCATATCGCGTCAGTAAGACATATCGCAAATCCGCAAGGATTTATATCGCCGACGGAATAAAAATCTGAAAAATGCTATTCGCATTTTTCTCCGATTTTTATTCCGTCCACCGCCGCACTCATTATACCGCCGGCATAGCCTGCGCCCTCTCCGCAGGGGTACAATCCTTTTATATAAGAAGAAAAGCCTTCATTACGTATTATCCTCACAGGAGAGCTGCTTCTTGTTTCAACGCCCGTAAGAACGCTGTCGGGATGGTTGAAGCATTTTATCTTTTTCCCGAAGCCCTCAATGGCATCCTTCAAGCCCTCGCTTACAAAGATAGGCAAAAGCCTGTTCAAATCAGAACCCGTAACCCCCGGCTCATAGGTAGGTGTAACATTTCCAAACTGCTCCGTTCTCTTCCCGTTAAAAAAGTCCCCCACTCTCTGGCAGGGAGCCTTATAGCTTGCCCCTGCCTGGTAAAAGGCACTTTTTTCAAGCTTTCTCTGAAAATACATACCGCTTAAAACGTCACTTCCGTCAAAGTCCTCAGGATAAAGAGAAACTAAAAGTGCACTGTTACTGTTTTGACCGTTACGGGCAAAGTTACTCATTCCGTTCGTAACAACGCCTTCCTCTTCACTGCCCGATGCCACCACAAAGCCACCGGGGCACATGCAGAAGGTGTAAACCCCTCGCCCGTTTCTGTCCTTCACATTCATTTTATAGTCAGCCGCTTCCATCAGGGGTGCAAAATCGCCGTACTGGGCAAAATCAATGTCCTCTCTTTTATGCTCAATTCGCACGCCAACGGAAAATGGCTTTCTTTCCATGGGAATGTTAAGCCTCTGTATCAGTTTAAAGGTATCTCTTGCACTGTGACCAACGGCTAAAATAAGGGTTTTTGTTTCAAAATCCCCGAGGGTTGTTTTAATGCCCTTTACCGCATTGTTTTCAATAATAATATCATCCATACGGCAGTTAAAGAAAAACTCACCGCCCATGGAAACTATTTTCTTCCTTATATTAACAACCATTTCACGAAGCATATCAGTTCCAACGTGAGGCTTTGCCTTATAAAGTATTTCACGGGGTGCCCCAGCCTCTGCCATTTCCTCTAAAACCTTTCTCTGCCTTACATCCTTTGTGCCCGTGTTAAGCTTACCGTCGGAAAATGTGCCTGCACCACCTTCACCGAACTGCACATTGCTTTCCGTGTTGAGAACCCCCGTTTTCCAGAACTTTTCCACGCTTTTCATCCGCTCTTCCACACATTCTCCACGCTCTATCACAATGGGTTTTGCGCCACGGTAAGCAAGTATAAGTGCACAGAAAAGCCCTGCAGGGCCTGCTCCCACCACAATGGGTCGGTGCTCACCACGCCACACCGTAGGGTACTCATATTCATAATTTTCGCAACGTGACACGCCCTCACGTCCGTAATAACGGCGTTCGTCCTTTACCTCCACGTCAAACACGCCAACGTAAAAAACGTCCTTTTTATTTCTCGCATCAACAGACAGCTTAACCTCACAAAAGCTCTCAATATCTAAAGAAGGTGCCTTTATTTTGCCTGCTATCGCCTCTATTACGTCGCCACGGGTGTACCCGGGCTTTAACTTAATATTGTTAACTCGTATCATGTTTTTTCACTCGTCCTTATCAAATCGGGCGGATATAGAATCCGCCCCTACAAACAACATATTAATATTTCGCCGCACTCTTGCCTGCAATTTTATTTTTCAGTGTCATTATTGATGCAATCAGCTTTCTCCTTATAGTTCCACACTTACTGCTCAACTTTTTATATGTATCCTCATCAATCGCACTGATTTTAACCAAAACTTCCAGCCAATACTCTGTTTCGTAGCATTCTTTCAACGAAATCTCTAATTTGCTCACGAAATCCGCATTACTTTGAGAATACTTTGCCTCATGAGCATTTGCACCAATCGAAGAACACGCCCTTAAAAGCTGGCTTGTAAAAACTGGTCTTCCCTTAATTTTATCGCACATTTCCACCATTTCAACTGTCAGCTCTACTGCTAATTCCTTAATTGTCTTTTCACTCATTTTTCCATCCCTTTCTGCGATATATTTGCTCCGCAAATGCGATATAACTCAGCTCCGCCTCATCGCGATATAGGCTCGCCTGACTCGCCTGCGATATGATATAAATCCTTACGCCCCGCAGGGCATATCGCACCATAGGTATATCGCTCCCGATTGGGAATATCGCAAATCCGCAAGGATTTATATCGCCGTTTTCTTGCAGGCACTCTTGCCTGCAAGAAAACCCGTCGCCCACGCCCAATGCAGATTATAGCCTCCGCAGATTGCATCAACGTCAAGGATTTCCCCTGCGGCATACAAATTCGGCACAAGCTTTGACTCCATTGTATCAGGGTTAAAGCCCTCCGTCTCAATACCGCCTGCCGAAACCTGGGCATTGTTAAAGCCGTTGTCGCCCGTAACGGTCAGTTTAAGCTTTTTTAAAAAATCCGTGCATTTACGGATATTTTCATCTGTAAAGTTTTTCGCCTTTACAGCAACAGAAGCCACTCCTGCCGCCTTCAGCATGGGCACGGCTATTTTTTTATTCACCATTCCCGAAAACAGCTCACAGCCTTCTCTCTCGGGCATTTTGTAAACTCTTTGGTAAATTTCACCCATCACCTCGTCATAGTTAAGGGACGGAAGCATATCAACCACCATTGTCATGCCACGCTCATAAAAGCGTGAAACCTGCATAACGGGAATGCCCGACAAGCCGTAGTCTGTAAAAAGAACCTCGCCGTAATCAGAGGCAACCGCACTTTTTTTGTCCATAAGGGTTACACGGGCATACACCTTTACCCCTTTTAGCCCCTTTATTTTGTCTGTTTCTGTTTTAAGGCTTACAAGGGCAGGCTTTGTTTTCGTCATTTTATGCCCGAACTTTTCCAAAAGCTTGTAGCCCGAGCCGTCACTGCCTAAATTGGGCTGTGCCATACCGCCCGTTGCAACAATAACCTTTTTTGCGCAAAGGTCATTCACATAAAACTCGCCACCGTTTCCAACCTCAATGCTCGAGACGAAGGTATCGGTTATAAAATCCACACCATTTTCAATAAGGTACAGTCTTAAACAATCCGCAATGGCACTTGCCTGGTTGCTTATGGGGTAAACTCTTCCGTCCTCAACACGGTGCATTATGCCAAGCTCATAAAAAAATGCAAGTGCATCCTCTGTGCCAAACTTATCAAGAACGCTTTCAACAAAAGCTTTTTCTCCGTAAAAATAATCGGATTTTATATCCATGTTAGTATAATTGCACCGTCCGTTACCCGTAGCATGAATTTTCTTTGCAATACGGTCGTTTTTTTCAACAACGCCGATTGTAATTTCACTATTCTCTTTTCTTGCAGAAACGGCGGCCGCAAGTCCTGCCGCGCCGCCGCCAATGATTAAAACATCATATCTTTTCATGTAAATCACTTCTTTTTGTAAAACATTGTAGATTCTTCACCGTTACGGAGTCTCACAATATTTGTTCTGTGCTTGTAAATTGCAAGAATTGCAATGGCAAGTGTAATTACAAGAAGCCTTGCTTCACCGGGGTAAAGAAGAGCTGTAAATACAACAACATTCATTACTGCTACAATTGAGGAAAGGGACACATATCTGAACAATACCATCAAAAGCACAAATTCAACAAGTGCTATGCCTGTTGCCGCAGGGCTTATAACTAAAAGTGCACCTGCTGCTGTTGCAATACCCTTACCGCCTCTGAAGCCATAGTAAAGAGGGAAACAATGACCTGTAACTGCAAAGAATGCATATATGTACGCCATACAGTAAACTGTCTTGTAGTTAATGGGTAACCAGGGCTCCTTCGCTGCAAGAATAAGCACAAGAGGAATTAAACAGCCCTTTAAAACGTCAAACAGCAATACCATAGCAGCCGCACCCTTGCCCATTGTGCGAAGGGTGTTTGTTGTGCCTGCATTACCGCTTCCCATTTCTCTTATATCCTTACCCTTACCCTTTGAAAGGATAATGGAAAGGTTAACAGAGCCTATAAGGTAGCCCAATGCCGCCATAATAACAAAATACAAAAGGTTAATACTTGTTACATCTCTGATAACATTCTGCATCATTTCCATCATAATACTCTCTCCTTTTATTTATCGGATTTTCTTTCGCGTATAATAAATCTCACGGGTGTGCCCGTAAGCCCGAAGGCACTTCTTATCTGATTTTCAATGTATCTTATATACGAGAAGTGTGCCAGCTCCGCATCGTTAACAAAAATAACAAACGTAGGTGGCTTTGTGGAAGCCTGGGTAATGTAGAAAAGCTTAAGCCTCTTACCCTTATCGCTGGGAGGCTGAACACGTGCAACAGCATCTGTAAGCACATCGTTCAGTGCACCCGTCTGAAGCCTCATTGCATTCTGGTCGGCAACATAGTCAATGTTGCTAAAGAGGTTTTCAACCCTCTGACCTGTGAGTGCCGAAATGAACACAACGGGAGCATACTGCATAAAGCCTAAGGTTTCATAAACCTTTGTACGCATTGCCTCCATGGTTTTGTCGTCCTTTTCAACAGCATCCCACTTATTGACAACAATTACAGTGCCCTTACCCTGCTCATGGGCATAGCCTGCAATTTTTGCATCCTGCTCGCTTATGCCCTCTACACCGTCAATCATAACAACGCACACGTCACAGCGTTCAACTGCATTAAGTGAGCGGATAACGCTGTAGCGTTCAACAATATCGTCAACCTTGTTTTTCTTGCGCATGCCTGCAGTGTCGATAAAGGTGTACTTTTTGCCGTTCTTTTCAAGGTGTGTATCGATAGCATCACGTGTTGTACCTGCAATGTCCGACACAATAACCCTGTCCTCACCTAAAAGGCGGTTTATAAGGCTGCTCTTGCCTGCGTTGGGCTTGCCCACAACTGCAACCTTGATTGTATCGTCCTCTTCCTCCTCGTCACTCTCAGGAGGGAAGTATTCCACACACTTGTCAAGAACATCGCCAACGCCTCTGCCATGCACGGAAGAAACAGCCATAGGCTCGTCAAGACCAAGGTTGTAGAACTCATACAGCTCCATGGGAGGCTCTCCGGGAGCATCTACCTTGTTACAAACTAAGACTATGGGCTTGTTGGACTTCTGCAGCATTGTTGCAACCTCCTGGTCAGCTGCTGTCATACCATCCTTAACGTTAACCATAAAAATGATAACATCTGCCATTTCAATTGCTAAATTCGCTTGCCTTCGCATCTGGGAAAGAATAATGTCCTTGGAATAGGGTTCAATACCGCCCGTATCAATCATTGTGAACTCTCTTCCGCACCATTCCGCATCAGCATAAACTCTGTCACGGGTAATGCCGGGAGTGTCCTCAACAATGGAAATTCTCTTTCCTGCTATTTTATTGAAAAGTGTGGATTTGCCAACGTTGGGCCTGCCAACAATGGCGATTATGGGTTTTGCCACACTACCACCTCCTAATCCTTGAGAAGAGCCTCTAAAAATTCATAGCCGTCGTTTTCGATAGCTTTAATTTTTACCCCGAGCTCTTTTTCCATATCACTGATTGTTATATCGTCAAGCAGAACGTCGGTTGCATCACGAAGCATGCTCTTTGAAACTAAAAGCACCTCACCCATATCTTTTCCGTGAAGCTGCTCTGTTATGTCTCTGCCGCACAAAAGCCCTGCCACTGTAATCTCTTCACCGAAGAAATTATTCTTAATTTCATACACGTCCACTTTTAACCTATTATACCTTTTTTCTGCCTCTTTTGCAATAGATTTAATAAAATTATAAGCCGAAACGCCCGTTGCTATGCTCACGTGTCGCTCTTTTTCGAGGGTATAATCCTCATTCAAGGCATTGTAAAATTCTTCCTTCATGCTTGCTATAAGCCCCACCCCGTTTTCAATCTGGGGGAAGTGCTCGTATTCTATAGCATCGGGGATTTCTCTTTCAGCCTTTAAGTAAAACTCATCTGATGCGTAAAAAAGCCTTGTCCCTGCCTTCTCCAACGCCTTTTTCTGCCACTCTTCAACAGTTTTAATTACCTCCTCCGCCTTTTCCTTTGTAACGGAGGGTATGCTGCAAAGCCCGTCACGGAACTTTGTCTTACCAATGGGCACAATGCTCACGCTTCTTATGTGTCCTAAGCTTAAAAGGTCTGAAAGTGTTCTTTCAAGCTCTTTCCCGTCGTTTATTCCCGGACAGAGCACAATCTGTGCATTAAGAAGTATGCCGTTGTCGGAAAGCTTTTTCATCCTTTCCATAATGTTGCCTGCATTTTTGTTTTTAAGCATCTCCACCCTTAAAGAGGGGTTTGTGGTATGCACCGAAATGTTTATGGGGCTCACCCTCATGGCTATAAAGCGGTCAATTTCCTTTTCGGGCACATTTGTAAGTGTTACATAATTACCCTGGAAAAAGGAAAGGCGTGTATCGTCGTCCTTAAAGTATAAGGTTTCCCTCATTCCCTTCGGGAGCTGGTCAATAAAGCAGAAAACACAGCGGTTTGCACAGCTTTTGGCTGTATCAATAAGGCCCGATTCAAACTCAACGCCCAGATCCTCGTAAATGTCCTTTTCTATCTCAACCTCAACTTCTTCGCCCTGACGGGTTAAAACAGTTAAAAGAATTTCCTCATCGCTCATTAAATAGCGGTAGTCAAGAACATCCCTTATTTCCGTATTATTAATTTTTAAAATCACATCACCGGGCTCAAGACCAATTTCCTCGCCTATTGAACCGGGCAAAACGGTTTTAATCTCATTCTTTTTCATTGTACTTTTCCAATCTGTCAGTTAAAATTTGTCCAAAATACCTGCTCACCTTTATGCTGCCTGTGTTGTTCAGATGGCTGAATTCTGCCATATCTGTCTTAAAGTCAAAGCCCATAGCCTCGAGGTGATACAAAAGGTTTATATACTCCACGCCCCAATTTTGGGCATATTCCTCAATGGTGTTATAAATGCTCTGCTGATACTCGCCCGTCACATCGTTATTGGCAACGTCTGCACGGTAGGGTATAACGGTAAGGATAAGCTCTGTATCCGTTTCCTTGCACAACAGCACAATCTTTTTAAGGTATTCAAGTGCCACTTCGGGCACCTCACCCTTCACCGCCTTGTCCAATGGCACAAAGTCATTTTCAAAGGGTGTTGTCACATACAGAAGCTGGTTTTTTTCATCAAAAACCTTCTTCACCATGTAATCGTCTCTTGTAAGGCTCTTCCATCTGCCGTGATAAAGCATGTAGTTCAAGAAAAACTCACTCTTGTTTTCATCCACAAGGTCAATTATTGCCCTCGCCTTATTTTCATTCAACGGGAAGTTATCTATAGCCTGATGAAAACGTGTAGGTGTGAAATAAGCCTCCGGGTAGAACATACAGAATAAATCCACCACTACAACATGAGGTGTGTGCCTTTCAATCATTTCCTTCACAACATAATAGGTTGTGGGCACGCTCTGTGCCGCCGTTGCAGTGTTGCAGGCTTTAATTTTGTATTCCGCCTCTAAAATTGAGGGCTGTATCCCGTATTGAATGTGACTCGGTCCTGCAAGCACAACATCGTAGGTTTCATTTGGCATTGTAAATATTTTTCCCAAGGCCTCACTTTCGCTCTTATTCCGTAACACCTCACGGCTTCCCGTATAGAGCACAATAAAGAGTGCTATAAAAAGCACAGCCTTGGCTATTTTCTTTAAATTGTTCATAAATTTTGTTTTCATAACCGTTACCCTTAAAATTGGAAGTATATGAATTGAGAGGCGTCATACTCAGGACCGTATATGCCGAATATCAATACTGCAAAAATGCCTGCAAAATAAATTAAATATCTGAACCACAAGCCCTGCTCCGAAAGCTTTTCTCTTATATTCACCTTGTTATACTTAAGAATGCTCATAACAAGAAGCACCATAAGGGAAAGGAACAGAATAAACATATCTGCCCCATCCAACCCAAGTTTAAACAAGGTTCCGTCTGTAAAAATCCAGGGGTTGAACTCGCAGATAATATTTTTCACAATCCTTATTGCATCATGTATGGAATTTGCACGGAAGAAAATCCACGAAAAGTCAATAAGTGCAAAGGTTATAATCCCTTTAAAGAGCTTACTGCTGAAGTTGCCCTTATTTAATCCCAGCCAAGATGACACTTTAAGCCTTGCCTTTTTTGTCATATCGCCCACAACCTGATAAAAGCCGTTAAGAGCACCCCATATAACATAACTCCAGCTTGCACCATGCCAGAGACCGCTTAAAAGGAAAACAACCATTAAGTTAAAATACTTTCTGCATCTTCCCTTTCTGTTACCCCCTAAGGGAATGTATAAATAATCACGGAACCAGGTTGAAAGGGAAATGTGCCATCTTCTCCAGAACTCCGAAACGCTCTGTGCAAAATAGGGCGTGTCAAAGTTTTTCATAAGGTTAAAGCCCATCACCTGAGCCGCACCGCGGGCAATGTCGGAATAGCTTGCAAAGTCGCAGTATATCTGAACTGCAAATAAAACCGTTGCTATAATAATTGTAAAGCCCGTATAGCTTGCATAATTATTATAAACCGTATCAACCACATATGCCGCCCTGTCTGCTATAACAAGCTTTTCAAAAAAGCCCCACAGCATCAGCATCATGCCGTTTGCAATCCTCTTTGTGTCAAAATAATGCCTTTCACGAAGCTGCTTTATAAGGTTGCCGCTTCTCTCTATAGGCCCTGCCACCAGTTGGGGGAAAAAGGAAACGAAAAGTGCATACCTTAAAACATTTCTCTCGGGCTCAATATCCCGTCTGTACACATCCACAGTATAGCCAAGTGCCTGGAAGGTGTAGAAGGAAATGCCCACGGGCAGTATCACGTCAAAGGCAGGGTTTATAAGCTCAAACCCACCCATTGACAGCACACGGTTTATGTTTTCCACCGCAAAGTCAAAATACTTGAAGAAAAAGAGTATTGCAATGTTAACTGTAAAGCTTAAGCCCACATAAAGCTTTTTCCAGCCTATGCTTTTGCACTTACCTATAAGAAGCCCTGCCACATAGGTGCTTACCGTTGAAAATGCCATTAAAAGTGCATACTTTGGGTTCCAGCACATGTAAAAGAAATAGCTTGCAAATAAAAGCCATATATACCTTACCCTGTGGGGAAACACAAAATACAAAAGCGTTACTACCGGGAAAAATATTAAAAATTCCAGCGAATTAAAAAGCATATTTATCCTCCGTAAATATCATACTACGTCAATTATATATTAATATTTTTCCCGCACTTTGTCAACAAAAAGGGCTGTAAAAATAGTCCAGACCGCCAAAAGGCAAAAATACAGACTGACAAATTTCAAGCGGTCATGACAAATCATGAATTTTTTCATCAATGTAGAAAGCCCTCGCATTCAGCAAGGGCTTTCTGTGATTTTATGCCTTTTGGCTATCGACAAACCTCACCTCTCGCAGTATCTGTATACGACTTCGGGTTCGGTTTGTCAATTCTGAACAATTTTTCCTATCCCTTTAAAAAGGTTCGGTATGGATTTCCCATACCGAACCTTTTTTGTTATACTTTCAAGTTTTTAGCCGCTTCAAAAATGTCCTTAACATTCTTTTTATTTACAACAAAGTTTTTAACCCCGTTAATATCAACAGCATATTCGCTTTCGCTTATAGGCAAAAACTGCACCATATACACGCTGTCGTCGGTTTTTGTGAAGGCTATGGAATACTCAACCACGCCACTTACTGCCCCCTCACGGGTAAATGTAAGGCTCATAAGCTTCTGATAAAAATCACGGAAGAGCACATCTGTAACCTCAACCCCGTTTTTATAGAAAACAGGTGCATCGCTGTCAGGGGAGTCAATTGTAAAGTCAATCACGCCCTCGTTTGATGTGAACTTAACGCTCTTTACCTCGTTTATTGCAATGGGCGCAACGTACTTCTGCACCAGATCAAAGGCAGAAACAGTCAAAAACGCGAGTTCACTCTCTGCCACCTTATATGCATATTCCGCATGCTCGAAAAGAATATAGCTTCCATTCACATCAAAGGCTATTACCATATCGCCAAGGACCAGTGCCACGCTTACCGGCTCGCCATCTGTGACTTCATCCTTCTTCACAATTTCCTCTGCTACAATGTCGCTCATTTCCTCGAGCATTGCCTTAACTTTGTCATTATCAGCCTGCATTTTGTAGGGAGCTGTCATAGCCCAGCCGTTTTCGCCCTTTTCAAGCACAATGCCGTTATAGGACAGGCTTGTTACACTGTCTGCATACATGGAAAGCACCGTATCGTCAAGGTACTTTATTTTGTCAAGCATAACCATGTATAAATCAGGTGCAGAAACAAGGTAAACATCGCTGTCTGCTTTAAGATAGTAATACTCACCGCTGGGGTTACCTACAGAAATGCTCTTTTTCTTTCCGCCAAAGTCAAGTGTTGCAGTAACCAGAGGCTCTTCCAGGCCATAGTCTGCCAGCTTTACACCGAAGGTGTCAACCTTCATGGGCGACTGTATGTTGCAAAGGCTCTTTACCAGGGTGTCGGCAAAGGTTTTATTAACCTTAACCCCTTCAACGCCTTCCATTACCCATTCTTCACCGGTTTTTACAAGGGTGTAGCTGTCCTCGCCCTTAATTTCAACCTCTACTACCTTTTCCGCATCGGCAGAGTAAACATCAATATATTCCTCTGCACTGTCGTCTGCAGGCTTTAAAAGCTGATATATGCTTCCTGCAAGTATGGCTACAGCAAGAAGCCCTAAAACTGTTTTTATAATTATCCCTTTTATGCTCATCACTTATTTCTCCTCTTAAGCCACACAATAACGCCTGCCAGTAAAACCATTAAGGGAAGCACAAAGCCTAAAAGCTTACTCATAGCATTTGCCGCACTCTGGCTCATTGCAAGAACAGACACCTGCCTTGTTTTAACGGGTACATATATGCTCTGTATTTCCTCACCGTATACGTAAGAGAGCATGTTCATAACAAAGTCTGCATTACCGAAGCTCTTTTCTAAAAGCGAGTTGCTTACAATGGCATCGTAGTTTGTTACATTTTCCCTCGTTACACCCCAGAGGGCTTCACCGCTTGTCACAATCAGCTTTGCAGTGTTTTCAAAGCTTCCCATAAGTGGCTTTTCAAGCAAGTATGCAAGTTCCGCCTTGCCCTTTGTTATGTTATCCTTTGAAATTGTATTGTCCTCAACGGGCATACTTAAAGCACTCTCGCTTGTTGTAAGAAGTACATCAGCTTCAATATCGCCCACCTTTTCCAAGGTAAGGCGTTTCATAAAGGATGCAATAACTCTGCCGTCTATATCCTTCACCATCTCATGCTCACCCTTATGAGCATAGAAGTAAATTCCGCTTTCGTCAAAACGGCTCTGATGGTCGGTTTCGTTCACAAGGTCATTGTGAACTTTTACGCCCCAGGCTGTATCCAAATACTTTTCAAGCCTCGGAAGAGCGATTGCCGAAGGAAGGGAAACTGCCACGCTTCCTCCCTCCGAAAGATAATCGTCAAGGTTATCTATCTCTTCCTGAGTAAAGTCATTTACGGGAGAAAGTATCACCACAAGGTCAATACCCTCAGGTATTTTACCCGTTGAAATATCGTATTGATAAACCCCTGTATTTTCATTTCGCATAAGGGCTACAAGCATCATACCGCTATTTTGGCTTCCGTCCTCCGTAGTGCCCCCTTCAATAATTTCACCATGGCCCGTTGTGAAGCAAACCTTCATCTGCCCTTCCTTTGACACAACGCCAATTGCATTTGTAAGAAGGTTTTCAAGCATGAATACGGTGCTGTTCTGGTAAGAAAGCTCCATATCCGAGGCATTTATAAGCCTTGCCTTCTTCTTGTCCTTTGTTGCCACAAGCACACCATCGTCAATATTTGCATCGTTTCTTATACCGTAGGAGTTTAAAAACACCGGGTCACGATGGTAATTTACAACCTCATATTCAACATTTTTGCTGTAGGCATCATATTGCTCAAGAACATCCGTAACCTTTTTTATGGGGTCATGAGTGCCCTTAAGGTAGGTAAGTACAATATCACAATCGCCCTCGTCAAGCCTTTTTAAAACTTCCTTTGTTTCTTTGCCTATTTTTGTAACGCCGCTTTGGGTAAGGTCTATCTTAAATTTGGGAACCTTTTCCTCTAAAAGCACCATCACAATATTAAGCATAAGCACAATAACAATTGCAAAAGCAATAACAACAGTGTTATTTATGCCGAATTTTAAATTTTTCACATTAACCTTTTTCATGTCCTCTACCTCCATCTGCGGCTTTCTGTCTTACGCACAGACAAAAGCAAAAACAAAAATGTAAAGGACAGATAATACATAACGCCCGAGGGTGCTATAACGCCCATGGAAAAGCTTTCGTTCCACCCTGCAATTTTAAAGAAGCCTATTATGTAATCAATAAAATCAATGCCCGTATTTATCCATGAGGAGAAAAACAGTAAAAGTGTAACGCCGTAGGTTAAAACAGCCGCCACCACCTGGCTTTCCGTAAGGCAGGAAATATATAAGCCTATGGCAATCAAAAGTGCACCGAATAAAATATAGCCTAAGTAGGAGGCAAAAGTTTCACCCGGATGTATGTCGCCCCATATTGCCGCAACAAGTACGTAAAAAAGTGTTGTTGCAGTTGAAATAAGGAACACACAGAAGGCTGCAAAAAACTTGCCCAGAATAATTTCGCTCACCTTAACGGGAGCCGTTAAAAGAAGCTGGTCTGTTTTATTTGCCTTTTCCTCAGCCATAAGCCTCATTGTTATAATGGGCATTAAAAGCATAAGAATAACCATGCACATGGGTAAAATTCCCGTTACACTTCCCACACGGTTACGAAACATTTCCATCGAAAAGAAAATCGAGGATAAGAACATGAAAACGCCAATGAAAACATAGCCCGTCATTGTTGTAAAGCAGGAGAGCATTTCACGTTTAAATATTGCTTTCAACACTCACGCCTCCTTTTACATTAAGGGTGTAGAAAATTTTTTCAAGCTCTTCGGGGTTTATTTCCTCCCCGTTCCTTTCGCAGGCAACAGTGCCCTCGTTTATAACAATAATTCTGTCGCACACGGCACATGCCTCGGAAAGTATATGTGTTGAAAAAATAATTGTGTGCTCACCCTTAAGGCTTTTTATAACCTCTCTCATTTCCATAATCTGATTGGGGTCAAGACCAACCGTGGGCTCGTCCAGAATTAAAACCTCGGGCTTTCCTGTAAGAGCCTGGGCAAAACCCACTCTCTGCTTATAGCCCTTGGACAAATTCTTTATCTTTCTATTTCTGACATCGCTTATAAAAACAGTTTCCATCACATCACAAAGGTGCTCTTCTTTGGGAATGTTAAGCTTAACCTTCTTTAAATCATAAACAAAGGAGAGGTATTCATATACCGTCATGTCAGGGTAAAGAGGGGGCTGTTCGGGCAAATAGCCAATCATTTTCTTTGCCTCAATGGGGTTTTCAAGAACGTCCACCCCGTTTACCGAAACACTGCCCGAGCTCATGGAAATATAGCCCGTTATCATATTCATCGTGGTGCTCTTGCCTGCACCGTTAGGACCTAATAAGCCTAAAATTTCGCCCTTATTCACACAAAAGGAAACCTTGTCAACTGCTTTTTTATCGCCATAGGATTTACAAAGCTCTTTAATTTCTATCATATAAATCCCTCCAGTCTTTATTGTACATTCACATTATGTCTTTTCTGTGAACAAAGGGGAAACAGTTTGTTTCCCCTTTGTTTTATTTGCTTTCCTTTATAACCTTTGCAACATCGGTAAGCTCAATTTCAACAGCCTCGCCCGTTGCCATGTTCTTCAATTTGGCCTTGCCCTCTTCAATTTCTGTATCACCAAGCACAATTGAATACTTTGCACCAGTTTTGTCCGAATACTTCATCTGTGCCTTGAGGGAGCGGTCAAGATAATCACGCACCACGCTTACGTTTTCCTCTCTGAGCTTATTTATAAATCCCATGGAGAAAACGTCAGCCTTCTCACCTATTGTTGCCACAAATAAATCGGGAGCAGTGTCAAATTCGGGCATAACGCCTGCAGCCTCCATGGCAAGTATAATTCTTTCCATACCCATACCAAAGCCAATACCGGGCATAGGTGCACCGCCAAGCTCCTCGATAAGACCGTCATAGCGTCCGCCGCCGCAAACTGTGCCCTGTGTACCGGGAAGCTGTGTCTTGAACTCAAAAACAGTCTTTGTGTAATAGTCAAGCCCTCTTACAATTGTGGGGTCAATGTTATATTCAATACCGCTTGCGTCAAGGTACTTCTTCACGCTTTCAAAGTGCTCGTTACACTCGTCGCATATATAATCCAAAAGCATGGGTGCCTTTTCGCCGATCTCCTTACATACAGGGCTCTTACAGTCAAGTATTCTTAAGGGATTCTTTTCATATCTACTCTTGCAGGTTTCGCAGAGAGTGTCCATGTAATTTGCAAAGTATTCTCTTAAAACCGCGTTATACTTACTGCGGCAGGTGGGACAGCCGATGGAATTAAGGTTAAGCTTCAGCTCGGGTACCTTAAGTTCTTTAAGTACACTTCCCGCCAAGGAAATAATTTCCGCATCAATTGCAGGGCCCTTTGCACCGTAGCATTCCACACCAAACTGGTGGAATTCACGGAGTCTGCCTGCCTGAGGCTTTTCGTAGCGGTAACAGCTTATGTTGTAAAAAAGCTTGCTGGGGAGAGCCTCTGCATAAAGGTTATGCTCCAGAAATGCTCTCGCCGCACCTGCAGTACCTTCGGGACGAAGAGTAATGCTTCTCTCGCCCTTGTCAAGGAAGGTATACATTTCCTTCTGCACAACGTCTGTTGTGTCGCCAACGCCTCTTTCAAATAATTCTGTATGTTCAAAAACAGGAGTTCTTATTTCCGAAAAACCGTAGTTTTTGCAAATCCTCCTTGTTACCTCTTCAACATAGTGCCACTTTGCCACATCACGGGGCAAAATATCATTAGTTCCTCTTGGTGCTTTAGTCAGCATCTGCATTCAATCCTTTTCACTAATAATCTTCCTTATATTTTATCCTTTTTTGTGCATACTGTCAAGACATTTTTATCGCCTTATTCCCTTGACCTTCGCCATATTTTGACATATTATTAGTGTAAGGAGGTCATTTTATGAATTACATTATTTTTGCACTTTTATCGGCAGTTTTTGCCGCACTTACATCAATTCTTGCCAAAATCGGCATGAAAAACGTTAACTCAAACCTTGCCACCGCCTTAAGGTGCATTGTGGTTGTTGCCTTTTCATGGCTCATGGCATTTATAACAACGGATATTTCATCTCAGTTTGCCTCCCTCACCCCAAGAACACTTGTTTTTCTCATTCTGTCGGGTTTAGCTACGGGTGCAAGCTGGATGTGCTATTTCCACGCCTTGAAAATCGGCAATGTTAACCTTGTTGTGCCTATCGACAAATCGGCAATTGTTTTAACAATGCTTTTAAGCTTTTTAATTTTCCCCGGGGAAAACTTCACCCTCTTTAAGCTTTTATGCATAGTTTTAATTGCATCGGGTACATACCTCATGATTGAAAAAAAGAGGCGTAAAACCTCTCAGGCTAAAAAGAGTGCCATTCTCTATGCCTTTCTTGGTGCAGTTTTTGCCGCTCTTACATCAATACTGGGCAAAATAGGCATAGAGGGCATCGCAAGTGACTTCGGCAGTGCCATCCGCTGTGTTGTGGTGCTTATTATGGCATGGGTTATTGTGCTTTTCGGAAAAAGCAGCCGGCAGATAGGTCGCATCGGTACAAAAAGCGGCATTTTCATTATCCTTTCCGGTATGGCAACGGGTGCAAGCTGGCTTTGCTACTACCGTGCACTATCCATGGGTCCTGCAAGTGTTGTTGTACCTCTTGACAAATTAAGCATTCTCTTCACCTGCATCTTCAGCTACATATTTTTCAAGGAAAAGCTCACAAAAAAGAGTCTTACGGGGCTTATGCTGATAGTAACAGGCACACTTTTATTAGTTATTTGTTGACAAATCGCTCCGTTTTTTGTAAAATAGAAGATAATATTATTTTAATATGAAAGGCACTGAGAATTATGGCAGATAATAAAAAAATGGTTGAGGATATTACCTCCCGCGATGTTGATTTTGCCCAGTGGTATACTGACATTGTAAAGAAAGCCGAGCTTGCAGACTATTCTGCGGTACGCGGTTGTATGATTGTACGCCCCTACGGCTATGCTATCTGGGAAAATATTCAGAAGGAATTAGACCGTCGTTTTAAGGAAACAGGTCATGAAAACGTATACATGCCCATGCTCATTCCCGAAAGCCTTCTTCAGAAGGAAAAGGATCACGTTGAAGGCTTTGCCCCCGAGGTTGCCTGGGTAACACACGGCGGTAGTGAAAAGCTCACAGAGCGTCTTTGTGTACGTCCCACAAGCGAAACTGTTTTCTGTGACCATTATAAGGACATTATCCATTCCTACCGCGACCTTCCCAAGCTCTACAACCAGTGGTGCAGTGTTATGCGCTGGGAAAAGACAACACGTCCCTTCCTCCGCACAGCAGAGTTCTTGTGGCAGGAAGGTCACACAATGCATGCCACAGCAGAAGAAGCAATCGCTGAAACAGAGCAGATGCTCAATATCTATGCTTCCTTCGCTGAGGAGTTTCTTGCAATCCCCGTTATAAAGGGTAAGAAAACTGATAAGGAAAAGTTTGCAGGTGCAGAGGCTACCTACACAATGGAAGCTATGATGCACGACGGCAAGGCTCTGCAGAGTGCTACAAGCCACTTCTTCGGTGATGGCTTTGCAAAGGCATTCGGTGTAGAATTTACAGATAAGGACAACACTTTAAAGAACCCTCATGAAACGAGCTGGGGTATCTCTACACGTATTATCGGTGGTTTAATCATGGTACACGGTGACGACAACGGTCTTGTGCTTCCTCCCATGATTGCACCCACACAGCTTATGGTTATTCCCGTTATGCAGCATAAGGAAGGCGTTCTTGACAAGGCTTACGAGGTGCTTGAATCTGTTAAGAAGTACTGCCGTGTAAAGATTGATGCTTCCGACAAAACTCCCGGCTGGAAGTTTTCTGAATGTGAAATGAAGGGTATTCCCCTCCGCTTGGAGCTTGGTCCCAAGGATATTGAAAACAACAAGTGCGTGCTTGTCCGCCGTGACACACGCGAAAAATACTTTGTATCCCTCGATGAGCTGGATGTAAAGATTCCCGAAATTTTAGCAGACATTCAGTCCTCTCTCTACAACAAGGCTAAGGAAAGCCTTTATTCCAGAATTTACGATGCTACAACACTTGAAGAAGCAAAGGACATTGCAGACAACAAGCCCGGCTTCATGAGAGCAATGTGGTGCGGTGAGTTGGAATGTGAAATGAAAATGAAGGACGAAGTTGGAGTAACAAGCCGTTGTATGCCCTTTAATGCAGAGCCCATTGCAGATACATGTATCTGCTGTGGTAAAAAGGCAAAGAGCCTTGTTTTCTGGGGTAAAGCATATTAATAATACAGATTTGAATGTAAAAAGAGCAACCTTTAAAAGGTTGCTCTTTTTCTAACTGTTATTTTATAAACATCATTCTGCCTGCAGTATCCTTGTATACATCGTCAAGCTGTGCCTCTGCCGCAAAGCTGAAAAGACCTGCACCTGCCCGGGAGCTCCAGCTGCCGCCGTAATGAAGCACCTGCTCACCTTCACCACCGGATGGGATAAATGCATCACCAAAGTAGGTGGATATCGATGCATCTCCGCCTACGCTGTCGGGAAGCATAACAAGTGGGTTTGAAGCATCGTAGCCAACAGAGCGTACTACATTGCCAAAGGGATTGTCCTCTGAAGTTTCGGGAAGCATATAAGAAAGAGTAACCCTTCTTCCATCTCTCTTTTTTATGTTAATACGTCTGTCCTTTATTGCCACGCCATCGATGTAAACAAAAGCATTACCCCAGAAGTTTTCCATGTTTCTGTACTTGAAGGCAACAGTACCTCTTGCGGTGCTTATAGCACCTGTATGCCCTGAAACGTTTCTTGCCGAGCCGTTTTTAAGAGCAGTATGGGCAATGGCTGTTTTATTTTCAAAAACATCAATGGGGTCACCGGTAATATATACCGACTGCGTGCCGTCATTATTATCAATTACGGTCTTCACCTCGCGTATATCATTAAGTGCCGCATCTATAGTATTGCCATAATCATCCGCATCAAAAATAACAACACTGTTTCCTGTCTGGAAATGATAACTGTCAGCTACAACAACGCAGTTGGTTTTTTCATTTGAAGCAAGTGCCACGGGATATTCTCCGCTATCCTTATCCCCCGATGCCGTTGTATAGCCACAAGCTCCAAGATACAGATACTGGGAATTTCTCAAGCCCGTTTCAACCATAAAGAGCTTCTGAAGTGCTGCAAGGGTATGGTAGTCAATCTCCTTGTAGCCCCTCTCCATTGCCTTCATGCTCAGCTCTATAGGTGCCCTGTTAAGGGCAGGGTTAACGTCAGCTACACTTACAGCCATGCCGTTTTCATCTATCGAGGTAAGGTATGCCGCCACATAAACAGCATCTGCCTCCTCCCCGTTTTCCTTCAAAAATGCCTCGTCAACCACGAAACCTTCGTGGCGGAAACCGGAAATTGAAATTGTATCGTACACACCGTCAAAGGTACGCTTTACATAAAACTTAGGTATTTCAACAAAAACATCGCCGTTTGTACCGCTTGAGGAAAAGCCCTCTTCGCCGTCATAAATGATATTGCCGTCCTTTACGTTACAAAGCTTTATATCCTTCCAGGGATACACATTGTCGAAATGGTTTTCACCAAGGGCAATTGTACTCTCCGATACAGCCGCATTAAAGCCGAAGTTTTTCGCATCGTCACATCTTTCGCCCATTGCCGAAGGGTTATTTACGTCAAACCTTACAGAATAAATACCTTCCTTTGAGAAATCGGCATATTTACTCTTTTCCAGCGACACTCTTCCGGGAAGGGTTCCGCCGATTGCCATATAGCTTCCGCGTTCAATGCTTGGTACTCTCCAGCCTTCAAGCACGGTTGCCTGTCCGTTTTTCACATGGCTCCATACTCCGTTTGTGTAAAGAATGCTTTCGCCCTCTTTCAAATCGGGTATTTCATAGGTTGCATAGTCAGCTTCATGGCTTTCACCGGGAAGTCTGCCGTATACAATAGTGAGCTTTTCATCATGTGCCACGGTGGTTCCCTCAAGGCTCCTGTCATAATAGGTAACTCTGCACCATGCACTTTTTTCAGGAATAGCAGCTCTCGCCATCTGGTAAACATTCACAGAATATGTGTCTTTTTTTCTATAGGTGTTATTGCTCACCGCATAATGCGTAATTTCGCCCTCAGCGTTTTTAAACTGCCACATGGCACGGTTAAAACCACCGCTCATTGTCAGATATTCACCCTCGGGGTCAACACTGAACCAGTCTGTTGTTAAAAACCCTTCCTCGTCGGTAAGCTCTCTCTCTTTTGCATTTATTCTGCCTTCGTACACCGTCTCAGGTACAAGGTTATGCCCTGTTATTGTAAGAAACATGTCCTTTGTCTCTCTCACATCGGGGGTAATTTCAAGTACAACCTCATTTATGGGTTCAAGCACAATTTCCTCTGTATTTTTAACACTCAATGCAGGTATTCTTTCCTCAGAAAGCTCCTTATAGGATGCCGCAGCATAGTAGCATTCGTATGCTTTTTCTTCGTCTCCCGTCTCCATATACCAGTCGCCTAAGATCGCTCTTGCCTCCGTATCGGTAGACACATATGTGCAGTAAACCTCCATATGGTATATCGCACCCTCCACGTCGCCTTCAGCATAAATGGCTTCAGCCATATCTCTTACATCCTCTATGCTGTCAACATCGCCGTCTCTCTTCTCCATGCCCCATATTGCCACCAGAGCAACCAGAAGGAGCACTGCAACAACTATGGTAACGAGAGCCTTCAACCTTTTGTTCATAGGCTTTATTCCCCTTTCCTTTCACGGCCCATCAGCTTTTCAACAGCCTTTTCGGGGGAGGTTTCGCCGTTTACAATAGAATTAACAACCTCAACAATAGGCATTTCCACGCCATAAACCTCAATAAGCTTCATTGCCGCAGGAAGCATATTCATACCTTCTACAACCATACCAACCTCTTTTTTTGCACTTTCTGCACTGTAGCCTGCACCTAAAAGGTTACCTGCTTTAAAGTTACGGCTATGTACGCTTGTGCAGGTCACAATAAGGTCGCCAACTCCTGCTAAACCGTAGAAGGTTTCTCTGTTACAGCCCATTGCAACGCCAAGCCTTACAATCTCTGCCAGACCGCGTGTGATAAGTGCAGCGGTTGTGTTGTCACCGTAGCCTAACCCACGGGAAATACCAACTCCGAGTGCCATAACGTTTTTAATTGCACCTGCAAATTCAACGCCCTTTATGTCACGGTTTGTGTAAACACGAAAGCTCTCGGTCATAAAAATTTCCTGCACAAACTCTGCCGCTTCTTCATCGCAGGATGCGGCAACAATTGTTGTAGGCTGGTCAAAGGCAACCTCTTCTGCATGGGTAGGCCCCGTAAGGGCAACCACCCTTGCAGAGGGTATAACATCATTGATAATTTCGCTCATTGTAAAGAGAGTATCTGCCTCCATACCCTTTGCCACGTCAACAATAATCATATCGGAGGCAAAGTGCTCCTTTATTTTTTCTGCTGTTTTTCTCACAAAAACGGAAGGCACAGCCATAAGCACAACCTTGCAGTTTTTCATTGCTTCGCCCATATCCTTTGTGAAAACCATTTCATCGGGAATATCCATTTCGGAAAGCATATGGTGCACCCTTGTTCTGTTAAGGTTGTCAATTTCGCTTTCTATTGCAGACCATACAGTCACCTCATGTCCCTTCACGGAAAGAACTCTTGCAAGAGCTATGCCCCATGTACCTGCACCTATTACTGCTATTTTAGTCATACCTTTTTACCTCTCTTCAAAAACATTTTTATCACATCATGGAAAACCTTTGTCGTAGATCCGAATACGACTGCAAAAAGTCCGTTATATACCAAAGTCGTTATAACAGCTGCTTTAATAAAGCCACCCCACCCTTCAAACTCAAAGAGCGGAAGCAGAGCCCGCAACAAAAATGCTGCTCCTGCCGCAAACAGAAAATAAACTATGTATGTCGCATAAAATTTTACAGGCGACTTGTTAAGCCTCTTTTTAAAAACCAGATACCCGTCAACCCAGGTTGTTGTCACAAGACGGGAAATACCCGTTGCAATAAAAATACCGCTCATGCCCATTTTGTAGCCTAAAATAATGCTTAAAACAACATTGATTATTGCACTTGCTACCGGAGCTGCAACGCTTTCACGGAAAAGCCCCATCGTAGTGCGGTAGGTAAAGCCTGCAAACTGCATACCCTCCACATAAAAGGAAAATGCAATCGCCGTAACAACACCGATGGGCAAAATAAATCTGTATCCCAGCCATGCCGATATCAAGTGCTCAACCGTAGACGTGAAGCCCACACACAAAAATCCGTACAGCCAGAAGGACACAAACAGAAGCCGGTAAAAAACCTCCTCCTTTGCCTTATTATCCTCCGATGCATTCAAATCTCCCACACTTGCGGTAATGCCGTTTAAAAGCTGGTTTGCTAAAAGACGGAAGTTTGTAATTATCATGGAGTAGTTGGAATACAGGCTCACGCTTCTGAAATTGATAATAGCCTGAATTAAAATATTATCCGTACTGCCAAGGACAACCCCCGACAGCTTATATACGAAAAGAGCCTTCACATTTTCAAAAATGCTCTTTTTTTCTTCCTTTGTTAAATCATTTTGCGGTTTTTCGTCAACCACGGGATACCTTTTTGAACAAATCCTTGCAATTATAACATTCCTTACCTGATTTGACACAATCATGGTTGCAAGGTATAAAATGAAATTATGTGTTGTGTACAAAAGCACAATCTGGACAATTACCTGGATTATGGTAAAAATCTGCTCAACCACCGTGCCAATATATCTTTCCTGGTTGGCGGTCATAAAGGTTCTTTTCCACACGCAGAAGTAGGAAAAAACCGTATTTGCCAGATATAAAAGGTAAATCACAATAAGGTTATCGGGTATATTTGGCTTGTCAACAATAATAAAGTCTAAAAACGGAACAAGGAGCAAACCTAAAACTGCCACCACAGTGCCTATAATTCTGTATGCTGTTTTGTAAAAGGCAACATATTGCCTTATTCTCTCCCCGTCCTTTTCCCTTATGGGCTTATAAAGGCTGAAAACAATGGCGTTTCCTATGCCTAATTCCGCAAAGGACAAAACCTGCAGAATGTTTGTAAAAAGCCCGTTAACACCAAGATAATCCTCAGCTAAGGTCTGTACAAACACACTTCTTACAAAAAAGCCTAAAATAAGGGTTGTAACCTCGGCAAAAAGACCAAAAGCAGAATTCCGTATTGAATTTTTAAGCCTTGATTCACTTTTTGCCATTAAATAAACCTGCCTTTCAGCCTCCCTCCACGAGGGAGGTGTCACAAAGTGACGGAGGGAGTGTTGCAATTATAATCAAACTTCCTTATAACTCTTATCGGGATTGAAACTGATAGTCGTATGCTGTGCAGTGCCCTTTTTGAACACCATATAATCATCGCCATACTGCACCCTGAGCCTTTCATGGAAATTCTCAGGGCAGGTAACCGTCCGCCACTCAAAGGGAAGCTCAACTGTTTTTTCAAAAAGCTCACGGTCCCATTCATAAACCTTCACACCGGGACGGAAGGCAGTAACACCCACCTTCTTTGTTTTCCCCTTTATGCTCTTAACCTTTTTAAGGTACGCCATACAAAGCTTTTCGTGGGTTGTAAAAAGGTTTAAAAAGCCAAGCACAAAATGTGCAAATATTTTCGAAATCTTTCTCGCCTCAGGTGAACGGGGCACCTCAAAGCCCAGTAAAAGAAGCCTGAACACCTTAAGGTATGTCATATGTAAAAAGTATCTTACCTTCCCGTCGGGAATGTTATCAAGAGGGAAAATATCTATAAAAATGCCTCTGTGCCACTCGGGAAAGCAGTTTGTTTCAAACCTTGTAGAGCCGGTTGTGCGGTCATCACGTAATTTAGCGTGCCAGGGCTGAAAGCCCTTTTCGCTTCCTGCCCACTGCAGGAAATAAGGCTCCTTTAATTCGTCTTTGCAAACTTCAATAAACCTGTCATAATCCTCCCTGAGCATCTGAATGTCAATATCGTCATCCCAGGGAATAAAGCCCTTGTGCCTTACCGCACCTAAAAGAGTGCCTCCGTCTGCAAACCACTTTATGTTATGCCTTTTGCAGATATCCTCCATAACACCAAGCAATTCTATATCGCAAAGCCATACCTTTTTCATCGTTTCGTCAACAAAAAAGCCGCTTCTTTCCTCGCCCTTCAAAAAGTCTTTATCCACGCCTTCACCAGCTTTTGTAATATTTTATACCAATATAAATTATATCATTTTGTGCCTTTACTGTCAAGAAGAGGTGCTCTGTACTCACCGGGTGTTTTCCCCGTAATGCTCTTAAATGCCCTCTGCATGGTCTTTATGCTTCCAAAGCCGCAAAGATAGGCAACCTCCTCCATCTTTTTGCCCGTTTTTATAAGCTCAGTTGCCTTTTCCACCCTCACCCTTTTTATGTATTCACTCACGCTTTCCGAAAAGCTTCGCTTAAAGAAATTATCCGCCGCTTTACGGCTTATATTGAACCTTTCGCACAGCTTATCGGGGCAAAACTCCTCATAAAGGTATCTTGTGTGGATGTATTTTTCCATTTCATCTTTCAAATCAGGCTTCTCTTCTTCCCCTGAAGGCTCCTCATAAGGCTTAAGGATAAGGAAAAACTCTTTCTTTAACATCAAAAGCTTTGATGCCGCCTCTTTTTCCTCATAGGCATCCTCTGCATTTATTTCAATGGTCAGGTCTTTAATTTCCGCAGTTTTGAAAACACCTGCCAGAATTTTCATTGCCTCATTCTGCTTTTCTTCTTCCGTAAGATTATATCTGTCAAAGAAAATATGTTCAAAATCAATTGTGTAAATCATACTGTCACCCAATACAAAAGGGGCACAAAATGTGCCCCTCGTGATTTAATTATTTAATTAAGCTTTCGCCTGTCATTTCAGCGGGCTTTTCAAGCTCTAAAATTTCAAGCATTGTGGGAGCAATGTCAGCTAAGCGACCGCCCTCTTTAAGCTCGCAGTCCTTGCCTACCACAATGAAGGGTACGGGATTTGTTGTGTGAGCTGTGAAGGGACCCTTTGTTTCAGGGTCAATAAGCTGGTCAGCATTACCGTGGTCAGCTGTAATACAAGCCACGCCACCCTTTGCTATAATGGCATCAACCATTCTGCCAACGCATGTGTCAACAGCTTCAACAGCAGCTACTGCCGCAGGGATAATACCTGTGTGACCAACCATGTCGCAGTTTGCATAGTTAAGAATAATAACGTCAAACTTGTCATCATTAATAGCCTCCAGAACTGCATCGCAAACCTCGTATGCACTCATTTCGGGCTTCATGTCAAAGGTTTCAACATCGGGAGACTTAATAAGAATTCTGTCCTCGCCCTCAAACTGCTTTTCCTCACCGCCGTTGAAGAAGAATGTTACGTGAGCATACTTCTGTGTTTCGGCAATTCTAAGCTGTGTAAGACCCTTTTTGGAAAGGTATTCGCCTAAAGTCATTGTGAGCTCTTCGGGAGGATATGCAACAGTAACGTTGGGCATTTCAGCATCGTACTGAGCCATACATACAAAATGTACGGGGAAATAACCGTTACGTCTTTCAAAGCCGTTAAAGCTTTCGTCAACAAAGGTTCTTGTAAGCTGTCTTGCTCTGTCAGGACGGAAGTTGAAGAAGATAACGCTGTCGCCTTCCTTAATCTGTCCATCCTTGTCACATACTGTGGGAAGCATAAATTCGTCAGTTACGCCGTTAGCGTAGGAATTCTTAACAGCCTCCACAGCATCGGTTTCTTCTACGCCTTCGCCGTAAACAAGAGCTGCATAAGCCTTTTCAACTCTGTCCCATGCATTGTCACGGTCCATTGCATAAAATCTGCCTGCAACTGTTGCAATGCTGCCAAGACCAATTTCGTCAATTTCCTTCTGCAATTCAGCCATGTATTCTGCAGCTGAGGAAGGAGGCACGTCACGTCCGTCAAGGAAGGTGTGCACATAAACCTTCTCTACGCCCATACCCTTTGCCATACGGATAAGACCGTAAAGGTGAGTGTTGTGGCTGTGTACGCCACCGGGAGAAAGAAGACCCATAAGGTGCAATGCCTTACCCTTTGCGTTTTCCATAGCATCACAAAGAGCCTTGTTCTTTAAAATTGTGCCGTCTTCGATATCCTTTGTAATCTTAACAAGCATCTGGTAAACAACTCTGCCCGCACCGATATTTGTGTGACCAACCTCGCTGTTACCCATCTGACCGTCGGGAAGACCAACGTCAAGACCGCTTGCCGCAATAGTTGTATTGGGGCACTGGGCAAAATACTTATCAAGATTAGGAGTTTTTGCTTCATAAATCGCGTTACCTTCAGTTTCAGGATTAATACCGTAACCATCCATGATGATAAGCGCAACAGGTTTTTTACTCATAGTGAATTTTCCTTTCTACAATTGCAACTGTACTTCCTAAAGCCCACAACACGGGACATACCTGACCCAATTTGAAAAGCCTTGTTTGCACTTATTATTTTTAACGAAGCAGGTGTGTCCCTGTCCCTTATAAAACTGTTGCAATTACCTGATCAAATTAAACTGGTATAAAGAGATTTTACGCATTAGCTATAATTGAAAAGTCCTCGCTCTTAAGGCTTGCACCGCCAACAAGACCGCCGTCAATGTCGCTCATAGCGAAAAGCTCAGCTGCACAGTCCTTGTTTACGCTGCCACCGTAAAGGATTGTTGTCCTGTCGGCTGTTTCCTGGTCGTAGATAGCTGCAAGGCAGTTACGGATATCTGCACAAACCTCGTTAGCCTGCTCGCTTGTAGCAACCTTACCTGTACCGATAGCCCAGATGGGTTCGTATGCAATAACAATCTTTGTCATGTCTTCCTTGGAAACGCCACGGAGAGCAATCTTAATCTGTGTACGGATAAAGTCAAAGGTTACGTTGTCTTCTCTCTGCTGAAGGCTTTCACCACAGCAAAGTACGGGGATAAGACCCTTCTCAAGTGCCTTTGTAACCTTCTTGTTGATGATTTCATCAGTTTCCGAGAAGTATTCTCTTCTTTCGCTGTGACCGATAATTACGTATTCAACGCCTAAATCCTTTAACATGTCAGCACTTACTTCACCTGTGTAAGCACCCTTGTCCATGTAGTAGAAGTTCTGTGCACCAACCTTAACATTTGTACCCTTTGCAATCTCAAGTACTGCAGGAAGGTCTACAAGAGGAGGGCAAACAAGAACGTCGTTCTTTGCACCCTTGCACTTTTCAACAAGCTCTGTAATAAGAGTCTTTGCTTCTGTGGGTGTCATATTCATTTTCCAGTTACCTGCTGCTAAAATCTTTCTTGCCATAATAAATTACTTCCTTTCAAGTTTAAATAATATAGTTCAGACTGATAAGTTTGTATTTCCAAATTCACCAAAAGCGGTCAGATTGACTGACCGCTTTTATTTTTTTAATTTATCTGTCTAAAAGTGCTACGATACCGGGAAGATCCTTACCTTCGAGGAATTCGAGGGAAGCACCGCCGCCTGTGGAGATGTGGCTCATCTTGTCGCCAAGACCTGCCTGGTTAACAGCTGCAACGCTGTCGCCGCCGCCGATAACTGTAACAGCATCGAGCTGGGCAAGCATAGCTGCGATTTCGTTTGTACCCTTAGCAAAATTGCTCATTTCGAATACGCCCATGGGACCGTTCCATACAACTGTCTTAGCGTCTGCAAGAACGCTCTTGAAGAGTTCAATACTCTTGGGACCGATGTCCAAGCCTTCCCAACCTTCGGGAATATCGCCTTCAACAACCTGTGTGTTTGCATCGTTTGCAAAGTTATCTGCAATAACTGTGTCAACGGGAAGAACGATCTTGTCGCCTGCTTCATCGAGCATCTTCTTTGCATATTCAATATAATCTGTTTCAAGAAGGCTGTTACCTGTCTTCTGACCCATTGCAGCCTTGAATGTGTAAGCCATACCGCCGCCGATGATGAGCTTGTCTACCTTCTTGAGAAGGTTTTCAATAACAGAAATCTTGGAAGAAACCTTGCTGCCGCCAAGAACTGCAACAAGAGGACGAACGGGGTTATTTACTGCATTGCCGAGGAATTCGATTTCCTTATTGATAAGGTAACCGCCTACAGCAGGAAGGTGTTCAGCTACACCAACGTTGGAGCAGTGTGCACGGTGAGCTGTACCGAAAGCATCGTTTACGAATACATCTGCCAAAGATGCAAGCTCTGCGGAAAATTCGGGAACGTTCTTTGTTTCTTCTTTTCTGTAACGTGTGTTTTCGAGAAGAACAACGTCGCCGTCATTCATTGCAGCAACTGCTGCCTTAGCGTTTTCGCCAACAACTGTGTCGTCAGCTGCAAATACTACTTCCTTACCGAGCTTCTCGCTAAGTCTCTTCGCAACGGGAGCAAGGCTCATGGAAGGAACGGGTTCACCCTTGGGCTTACCCATATGAGAGCAAAGAATAACCTTTGCACCGTTTTCTACAAGGTAGTTGATTGTGGGCATAGCACCAACAATTCTGTTTTCATCTGTGATGTTGCCTTCACTGTCAAGGGGTACGTTGAAGTCGCATCTAACGAGGACTCTTTTGCCTCTTACTTCAACATCTTCAAGTGTCTTCTTGTTTAACATAACTATCACCTCATAAAATATTTTTTTCACATACAGATATTATAACATATATTATTCCAATATTGCAATATTTTTCTTTAAAAAAATGCAGTAGCTTTCGCCACTGCATTTAAGTCTTTATATCAAGGGTTCAGGTCTTGTTATAAGATGCAGAATGTTGCCTTCAATGTCACGGAAGAAGAAGGTGGAGATGCCCTTTGCACTTGTAGCGGGCTCTGTAACCACTTCAACCTTTTCTGCCATAAGGCGTTCTACTGCACCTTCAAAATCGTCAACAGAAATGGCAATATGACGGATACCCTGCCTCTTTGCTGCAAGGTCTTCTCTTTCCATCTCTTCTGCAGGGATAAATTCAATCATGCTCTTGTCGGAAAAAGCAAGGAAAATTGTGCCCTTACCGTTATCGTAAACTACCTCTGTGTCAAACATTTTTGTATACCAGTCTGTTAAAACCTTTGTGTCCTTTGCAATAATTGCAAGATGTTCAATACCAAATGTCATAGCTGAAAACCTCCCTGTAAAATTGAATTTTGCAAAGCAAAATTCTTTCCTTAATTGCTCATTGCTAATTACTAATTGCTAATTAATCAAAACTTTTCTGCAAAATATACAATACCGAACAGGTCGGGGCCTGTATGGCAACCGATTGTAGGACCCACAACAGCATCGTCAATAACAATGTTGGGGAACTGCTCGCTTATTGCATTACGCAAAAATGCCGCTTTTTCATGAACGCAGGTATGGATTGTGAAAACCCTGCCCTCGCTGAAGTCGCCCATAGCCTTTGCCGCATCAACAAGCTTTTTGTAAATATTCTTGCTTCCACGTAATTTAGCACCCTGCTCAACAAGACCATCCTTTAAAACAAGCACGGGCTTGATGTCGAGCATGTTTGCAACAGCAAAGGTTGCCGCATTTATTCTGCCACCTTTTTTAAGGTGTGTAAGGTCATCTGTTAAGAAATATGCATTTGCACTGTAGCAAACCTTCTTAATTCTTTCAATAACATCTTCAGCGCTTCCGCCTGCCTTGAGCACCTTTGCACCTTCTATAACCGCAAAGCCGTAAAGCACGCTGTAAGACAAAGAGTCAATAACCTCAACCCTGAAGCCTTCATGCTCTGCCATAACTGCATTGCCCATCATAACGGCATTCTGGCAGGTACCGCTTGCCTTTCCCGAAAGGGATGTATAAATAACTGTATCGTAGCCTTCCTTATATGCCTCTTCAAAGGCCTCTTCAAATTCCAAAGGCGAAATCTGTGCTGTCTTGGGCACGTCCTCCATGGTCTTTTCCATAGCGTAGAATTCCTCTACCGTCTGGTCAATGCCGTCAAGAAAATAGTGCTCACCGTCAAAGGAATATTTCAACGGAAGAACCTTTATTCCGTACTGCGACGCTCTTTCCAATCCAAGGTCACAGCCACTGTCTGTCATCAATAAAATTTTAGACACGGATATCGTTCCTTTCAATTCAAATTTTCTTTCACCAATATTTAAAATATCACAAATCGGGAATTTTGTCAACTTGTTATCTCGGCGGAGGGCCACCGGGTCCTCTTCGTCTGCCACCCGGTCCGCCGCCCTCATCGGCATTGAAATTCATGGCATTCATGGTACGCTGAGCCTTAACCAATCCTGCATAAATGCCGTCACGGTCCATAAGCTCCTTATGCGTTCCCACCTCGGCAATTCTGCCTTCCTCTAAAACAACAAGGCGGTTGGCATTTTTAAGTGTGGAAAGACGGTGTGCAATGGCAAAGGTTGTTCTGCCCTTTACAAGCCTTCCCAGAGCCTCCTGAATCTGTGCCTCTGTCTCTGTATCAACGCTCGCGGTTGCCTCGTCAAGAATAAGTATCTTGGGGTCTGAAATAACTGCACGGGCAATTGCAATTCGCTGTCTTTCGCCGCCTGAGAGCCTGTAGCCCTTTTCGCCCACATAGGTGTCGTAGCCGTTGGGCAGTCTCATAATAAAATCGTGAGCGTTTGCAATTTTTGCCGCACGGATTACATCATCCACCGTTGCATCGGGCTTTGCATAGCAAATGTTTGAAAGTATGCTTCCCGCAAAAAGGTAGCTTTCCTGAAGCACAATACCTAAATTATGCTTGTAGTATGCCCGGTCTATATCCTTAAGATTATTGCCGTTAATTGTAATCTCGCCGTCGTCCACATCGTAAAGCCTCATAAGAAGGTTAATAAGTGTACTCTTACCTGCACCGGAGTGACCGACAAGACCTATCATTTCGCCCTCCTTAACATGAAGGGAGAAGTTCTTTATAACGCTTCTGTAGCTCTTGTAGCCGAAGGTAACGTCCTTAAACTCAATATCGCCCTTGATTTCGGGGCACGCCTTCTGTTCCTCGTTTGTATAGTCCGACTCCTCGTCCAACACCTCAAACACTCTCTGTGCACTTGTTGCCGCCTCGGAAAGGTGACGGGGAAGCATTGCAAACCAGTCAAGACGGTTATAAAGGTAGGAAGCATAGGTTGAAAACTGCATCAGGTCGCCCAGCTGCATTTCTGCCTTGACAACCAGGCTTCCGCCGTAAAGCAGTACAAAGTAGCTGCCAAAGCCCACTAAAAAGCGTACAACAGGCCATATTGTACCTGAGAAACGGTCGTTTGAAATGTTCTGCTCCCTTACGTCTGCCGCAACGGCAGAGAACTGTTCAATAGCCCAGTTTTCGCGACCAAATGCCTTTACAACCCGCATGCCGTTCAGAATGTCGTTGAGCTTGCTTGTCATTTTGTCCATCTTACGCCACTGGGTGTGATATCTTCTTCTTACCTCATGCCTTACCTTGTTCACAATCACCACAACAAAAGGCATGGGCACAAGAATGAGAACAGCCATTTTCCAGTTATATGCAAAAAGCACCACCGCAACAGACAAAAACAGTATAATTTCATTTACCGCCATAATGCCTATGTTCTGTATAAAGTGACCTATACGCATTGTGTCACGGTTGATTCTCTGCATCATGTCGCCTGTTTTTTTGCCTTCAAGCTTGCCTATACCCATCTTCTGAAGCTTTGTGTAAACCTCCTTGCGCATGTCCTTTACAAGGCGGTTACTTGCCTTCACCGAAACAATACGCCTTACAATGGCAATTGCCGTTGTAAGAATGTTACATAAAGCCGTAAGCACAACAAAGAAAATAAGCACCGACATACTGCCGTTGGGGTTTGTTATTGCTTCATTTATCATTCTTTTCTGGATTTCGGGAGCTAAAAGCATAACAGCCGAATTAAGCCAGAAAAGCACAAGAATAATTATGTATAAGTTTTTGCAGGGTGCAGCCATTTTAGCCACCCTTTTAACCATACCCCTCTTGTCGGAGCATTCGGGGCATATACGTGTGTTACGAAGATAGTTTCTTCCGCAGTTGGGGCATCGTTTTGACTCGTCAAAGCTTTCGTGTGCCCTTTCCTCGCCGTCAATAACCTCCTGCACAATACGTTCAATCATTGCAAACTGAGGCATATATTCAGCAGTGTACTTTGCCACTACATAGCACTCGCCATCGCTCGTTACCTCAAGCCGTCCTGCACCTACAAGCTCTACAGCCTTCACCTTTTCTATCTTAGCTTTGGGCAAAACGTACTTCACTTCACCCTCTGACACGCTTACAAGGCTTTTATCGGTAACTATAAAATAGTTTTCCGAAAACATACCTTTTGCATCAATATCATAAGGGACAGAGTAAACAATATCACCAAGGGAAGCATTTTCTATCAAATCTTCAATTACTTTGCCCGTATCGCATCGTAAAATCATACCGCCGCCCCCTTATAACCATATATCAAGCATCTTCATTGCCTTATCGTCAGCCTTTTTTAAATCGGGAATAAGATATCTTGAGCCGTCAACGTCAATAAGAAGCACGCTGTTTGCATCAATCCTTACAAGAGAGGCGGACATATCAAAGGTTGTGAAGCTTCTCTCCCCTGCATTTGTCTCAACCTCCCAGTAGGTATGACCAAACTCTTCCTTCGCATTTTTTACTTTGATAATTTCAGGCACAAAATATCTCTTTTCAAGCTCGTGGAGAATAAGAGCCTTTTCTTCCTCCGTGAAGCTGTCAAGGCTTTCAATAATGCCCAATTCAGTAGCTCTGTCACGGTGAGACTGAGCCTGACGGCGTACCGACAGAAAGCTGTCGGGCTTATGAAGAGGGAAAAGCCTTAAAACGTCACATCTTCCCACGTCCTCGCCATCTAAAGCGGCACCTAAAAGACCGCCCTTTGTTTCGTAAAACTTTATATCCTTACTTGTCAGATATCTTATATTTGCCGCTTCTTTAAAATCATTCTTCATCGTCCATACCTCTTATCTTCAAAGCTTCCTTCTGCTTTCCGAGCATGCCTGCATAAATACCGCCAAGCTCTTCAAGCTCCTTATGTGTACCCATCTCGGCAATTTCGCCACG
This sequence comes from Clostridia bacterium, assembly GCA_017440585.1. Lineage (GTDB taxonomy): Bacteria > Bacillota > Clostridia > UMGS1883 > UMGS1883 > RGIG1927. The sequence continues at coordinate 35,867 of JAFSGW010000061.1, forward strand.
TTCTATTACCACAAGCCTGTCAGCATTTTTAAGGGTTGACAGTCTGTGTGCAATGGCAATTGTTGTTCTGCCCTTTGTAAGGGTTTCAATAGCCTGCTGAATCTGCAGCTCCGTTTCTGTGTCAACGCTTGCTGTTGCCTCATCAAGAATAAGTATTCTCGGGTCAAGAAGAATTGCTCTTGCAATGTTTATTCTCTGTCTTTCACCGCCGGAGAGGTTTGTATTACGCTTGCCAAGCTCCGTTTCGTAGCCATCGGGCAACTTCATTATAAAGTCGTGTGCATTTGCAAGCTTTGCAGCACTTACAACCTCTTCATATGTTGCATCGGGGCGTGCGAAGGCAATGTTTTCCATAATCGTTCCCGAGAAAAGATGTGTTTCCTGAAGCACCATACCAATTCTCTTATGTAAATCGTCAGGGTGAATGTCCTTTATGTTCACACCATCAATTGTAAGAGAGCCCTCTTCAATATCATAAAGGCGTGTGATAATGTTTGTAATTGTGCTCTTGCCTGCACCGGAGTGACCAACCAAACCTATCATTTCGCCCTTTTTGATATCAAGGTTAATATTTTTCAATACGGGCTTGTTGGGCTCGTAGGAGAAGGTAACGTTTTTAAGGGAAATATTGCCCTCAATGTCTTCCATTCTCACGGGGTTGGGGCTGGGCACAACGTCGCTCTTACGGTCAATAATTTCAAAAAGTCTGTGTGCACAGTTAAGGGTTTCAGTAAGCCAGTCAATACTGTTCACGATAGAGTCAATAGGTCCTAAAACCATGCCCATATATCCGACAAAGGTCATAAGCGTACCAAAGGTCATACCGCCGGTGCCGTTCATTACCTGAGCACCGCCCACAGCCCACACAAAAAGACCGCCAAGGCTTGTTATGTAGCCCATAACGGGGAATGTTCTCGCACCACGGATGCCTTCCTTCACGTTTGCCTCGTAAAGCTCGTTGGAGGCCTTGTCAAAGCGGTCAATTTCGCTTGTTTCCTTACCGAATGCCTTTACAACCCTTATACCCGACAAAGCATCGTTAATAACGCTGTTAAGCTTACTTCTCTTCTGCCAGGAGGCGTTCTTAACCTTTCTGAACTTGGGAAAAACAACCTTCATCATGTACACCGTAAAGGGCACGGGAATAAATACAATTACAGACAGAACGGGGTTCATCATTATCATAACGTATGCGGTGCCTATAAGGGTAAGGCTGTTTATGATAAGCTCGGGAATTCGCCACAGTATTGTGAAGCATATTTCCTCCGCATCGTTATTTACTCTGTTCATAAGGCTTCCCGTATGCTGAGAGTTGAAAAAGCTCATGGAAAGACGCTGCATTGCAGAAAAAATCTGGCTTTTAATGTCAAACACAATATTTGCACTGACCTTTGCCGCAATACGCTCTTTAATTATGTTAACCACAAGCCTACTGACCTCAAGTGCCATAAGACACAGCACTATCGGCACAACCATGCCGAAATACTTACCGCCCTCGGTTAAAACCTCATCGTAGAAGGTTTTACCGCTTACGTAAGGCCTCATTACGCCTATAAGCGCCGTAGCAACCATACATATGCCCATAAATACCAGAGAAAGCTTGTACTTTGGCAAATAACCCATAAGCCTTACAAGTATCGCACGTCTGTTCATGCACTTTGGGCATATTTTACGCCTGGGGTCACGGTAGGGCTTACCGCAGGTGGGGCACACGTTATCGTCGCCGAAGGTTTTGAAATCATCCTCCGTAAGCTCCGTCTTATCCTTAAGCTTATTAACCACCATTGTAAAGCGTGATGCGGTTCTGCCCACGGAATTTGAGTAAAAGGCAAAGGGTGTATACTCTCCCTCTTTCTTTATAACAAACTGACCCGTGTTTATAAAATCCTCGTTGCGGATTTCATCAATGCCCTCATATCCGTACTCGACCATGGCACCGGTATCCGCATCAATTTTCACAAGTCTGTCCTCATAGGCTAAAAGCCATACCTCACCATAAGAGGAGTCACGGCTCATATCGCACCTTAAAATCGCACTGTATTCTCCAAGATTGTATGTTTCCATCAAAGCCTTTATTTTTTCGCTCGGTTCAATAAATCCCTTTTTCAAGACATTTTCACCCCATTTTAATCATCTGATTATTAGTATATCACCATTAATTTCAAAATCAATAAAAATCGCAGATTTTTTTATTTTTTTTTTAAAATTATTATAGAAATTTGCTTTTATATATGGTATTATATAATAGATATTCTGTTTAAGTTTTGTGTTCATTAAAAACGAACGGTTCAATCAATATTTTACATCGGAGGCAGTTATGGCTAACAATACCAATCAGCGACAGAGAAAGCGAGTTCCCAAAACAGCACGTACAACTACAAAAACAAGAACAAGCACAAAAAGCAGGAAAAAGGCACCCACGCCTATGCGCCGTGAGGTGAAGCTTTTCATCACAAGCTTTATTGCCCTTGTAATTGTGCTTTCCTACTACACCCCCGTTTTCGGCGTTTTCGGAAGCCTTATTAAAAATACGGGTCTTGCCCTGATGGGTGCAAGTGCATTTTTCCTGCCTCTTATCATAACAGCAGGTCTTATCCACAAGGCGCTCCGTGGCTCCTTAAAGCCTTATACGGGCATATATGCCGCACTTACTGCAGCTCTTTGCTGTATAAGCCTTCTTTTCACAATCTCAGCCTCCGAGGGCGTTACTGATTATCTTGGCTCAACGGGCTTTTTCCACACCCTCACCCTTCTCATTGAAGGCGGCACAGCATGTGCCGACGGCGGCATCATCGGTGCATTGGGCATTCCCCTCAAGGCATTTTTCGGCACCTTGGGCAGTCAGATTCTTATTATATTTGCCATTATCATTCTCATTGCATGGTCAACAAAGTTTGTTCCCGTTATCTGGCTTGTGAAGGTTTCCCGCAACCTTGTCGACATGATGACAGAGCGTTTCTCCCGTGAGGAGGAATATGAGGAATACGAGGCGGAAGCTCCTCAGATTGAAGAAAAGGCTTCACGTAAGGAAAAGCTTCCCGAGCAGACAAAGCTTGACCTTGACATGAAGGAGCCTGCCGGGGAAAGGCACCGTGTGAAGAAAAATGCATCAGCAGACAAGCCCCTTGAAAAGAAGGAGGAGTCTGTACCTGCTACTGAAAAGCCCCTCGAGAAGAAAACGGAGGACTTTAAAATCAATATTGTTCTTCCCCCCGAAAATAAAGAAGAGGAGGAAGAATTTAAAACAGTTGAATACCGTGAGGACACATCTACTCCCGAGGTTGCAATTGAAATACCTCAGGAGGGTGCTCCCGTTATGGAAAAGAAGGAGCCCAACACGGCAATTGAGCTTACCGATGCTGATTTTATCGAGCCCGTAAAGCCCTATGAGTTCCCGCCCGTTACCCTTCTGGAAAGAAATATTGACCGTGGCGACAGCTCCAAGGGTGTTGATTTACGTGAGCAGGCAAAAATGCTTGTTGAAACACTTAAAAGCTTCGGCGTAGAAGCAAAAATTTTAGAGGTAAGCAAGGGTCCCACAGTTACA
>JAFSGW010000006.1 GCA_017440585.1 Clostridia bacterium
AACGATCTTTCCGCTGCGAAGGCAACGGCTGCATACATGGAGAGTCTTGGGAGTACCGTTTACAAGGGCCTTAACTGTTCTTACGTTAGCCTTCCATGTTCTGTTAGAACGACGATGAGAGTGGCTCACCTGGATGCCGAAAGTAACACCCTTACCGCATACATCACACTTTGCCATACCAATAAACCTCCTTAGCCAAAAGTCAAAAATTAAGTCCTGTGCGGGGCACAAAGACCGATTATCAATTAATGCATTGCCTATTGTAGCAAAGAAAATGGGAAATTGCAAGTGTTTTTTTAAAATTTTTCAAAAATATTTTCTTTTCGCCCATTTTGGGGTACTAAAACCTTGACGAAAAGGGAAAATGGGCTTATAATAGCATAAATATACTATTAATAAGTAGACAATTTTTAGGAGGAATATAAATGGCACAGACAATGACACAGAAAATTCTTGCCCATAAAGCAGGGCTTGAAGCTGTAAAGAGTGGCGATCTTGTTTTAATTAACCTTGACCTCGCCATGGCTAACGACGTAACGGGTCCCGTTGCGGTAAACGTTTTTGAAAAGGGTAACCTTACAATTTCCGACCCCGACAAGGTTTGCTTCGTGCTTGACCACTTTACTCCCACAAAGGATATAAAGAGCGCACAGAACTGCAAGCAGGTGAGGGAATTCAGCGAAAAGCACGGTATAAAGAAGTTCTTTGAGGGCGGTTGTGCAGGTGTTGAGCATGCATTACTTCCCGAGCTTGGCATTGTTAAGGCAGGCGATGCTGTTATAGGTGCCGACAGCCACACTTGTACCTACGGTGCACTCAATGCTTTCTCCACAGGCGTTGGCTCTACAGACATGGCTATAGGCATGAGCAAGGCAAAGGCATGGATGAAGGTGCCCTCTGCCATAGGCTTTAACCTTAAGGGTAACTTTAAAAAGGGTGTTTCCGGTAAGGACCTTATTTTGTACATAATTGCAAAGATAGGCGTTGACGGTGCTCTTTATAAATCTATGGAATTTTTCGGTGAGGGCGTAAGCGCACTTACAATGGATGACCGCTTTACAATTGCAAACATGGCAATTGAAGCAGGCGGTAAGAACGGTATTTTCATTGCCGATGAAAAAACAATTGCATATATGGAAGAAGCAGGCGTTAAGGAATATAAAACCTATGAGCCTGACGAGGATGCTCCCTATGAATATGTAATGGATATTGAACTTAGTGAGGTTCCTTACATGGTTGCATTCCCCCATCTTCCTTCCAATGGCAAAACAGCCGAGGAGGCTGAAAAAATGCAGATAAAGCTTGACCAGGTTGTTATAGGAAGCTGTACAAACGGCAGAATAAGTGACCTGAGGGTTGCAGCAGAGGTTTTAAAGGGCAAGAAGGTTAAGGAAAATTTACGTGTTATAGTTATCCCTGCAACACCCAAGATTTATAAGGAAGCATTAAATGAAGGCCTTCTTAACATATTTATGGATGCAGGCTGTATTGTTTCGCCTCCCACCTGCGGTCCCTGCCTTGGCGGTCACATGGGAATTCTGGCTGACGGCGAAAGAGCTATTGCCACAACAAACCGTAACTTTGTAGGCAGAATGGGTCATGTGGACAGTGAGGTTTACCTTGCATCACCCCGTGTTGCGGCTACAAGTGCACTGACAGGTTATATAACTGCACCTATTGATTAAGGAGGAACAACAATGAACGTAAAAGGTAATGTTTTTAAATATGGCGACAACGTTGATACAGACGTTATCATTCCTGCAAGATACCTTAATACGAGCGTAGAGAAGGAGCTTGCGGCACACTGCATGGAGGATATTGACAAGGGCTTTGTAACAAAGGTAGCCCCAGGCGACATTATGATAGGCGGCTGGAACTTCGGTTGCGGTTCCTCCCGTGAGCATGCACCCATTGCCATTAAGGCAAGCGGTATTGACCTTATTATTGCAAAGAGCTTTGCACGTATTTTCTACCGTAACAGCATCAACATAGGTCTTCCCATTTTGGAGAGCGAAGAATGTGTTAACGATTGTGAGGCAGGGGATGTTATCTCTGCTGACCTTTCGAAAGGTATTATCAGAAACGAAACAAAGGGCAAGGAATACACAACAACACCCTTCCCCGAATTTATCCAGGAAATTGTTGAGTGTGGCGGATTGGTTGGCTATGCACAACAGAAGCTGTAATTAGTGGGTTGCCGGCTACTTTGATTAAGTAATTGCAACATTTTTAAAAGGAGCAGGGACACGCCTGTTTCGCTGAAATAAAAAAGTGCAAACAAAGCACTCTATCGTGGGTCAGGCATGTCCCGTGTTGTGGGCTTTAGTAAGTTTGTTGTTGAAAGGAAAATTAAAATGATTAAGAATATAGCAGTTATCCCCGGTGACGGTATCGGTCCCGAGGTTGTACGTGAGACAGTAAAGGTACTTGATAAGGTGGCTGAAAAGTTCGGTCACGAATTTAAATATGAATATCTTCTTGCAGGCGGTTGCAGTATTGATGAATACGGCAAGCCCCTTACAGAGGAAACACTTGAGAAAGCAAAGGCATCAGACAGCGTGCTTTTAGGTGCTGTCGGCGGCCCTAAGTGGGAAAACATTCCCGGTATCCGTCCTGAGCAGGCATTACTTGGTCTTCGTGGCGGTTTGGGTCTTTATGCAAACCTCCGTCCTGCAGTAATGTATAAGGAATTAGCATCTGCTTCTCCCTTAAAGAGCGAAATTATCGGTGACGGCATCGATATTATGATTGTACGTGAATTAACAGGCGGTATTTACTTTGGCGAAAGCGGAAGAAACGAGGCAGGCGACTGGGCATACGACACAGAAAGCTACTCAAAGATGGAAATTGAACGCCTTCTTATCCACGCTTTTGAAATTGCTATGAAGAGAAATCGCCACGTGACAGTTGTTGACAAGGCAAATGTACTGGAGTCCTCCAGACTCTGGAGAGAGGTTACCCGTGAGGTTGCACCCAGATACCCTGAGGTTAATGTAGATTACCTCTATGTTGACAATGCTTCCATGCAGCTTGTACGTAATCCCCGTCAGTTTGACGTTATCGCAACAAGCAACATCTTCGGCGACATTCTCTCCGACGAAGCAAGCCAGATAACAGGCTCTATCGGTATGCTCCCCTCTGCATCCTTAGGTGACGGCACCTTTGGTATGTACGAGCCCGTACACGGCTCTGCACCCGACATTGCAGGCGAAAACAAGGCTAACCCCCTTGCAACAATCCTTTCCGCAGCTATGATGCTCCGCTACTCCTTCGACATGAAGGCAGAGGCAGACTGCATCGAAAATGCTGTTGCAAAGGTTTTAGAGGACGGCATCAGAACAGGTGACATTGCAGGCGGTATGGAATTTATCGGCTGCAAGGAAATGGGCGACGCCGTAGTTGAAAGATTATGATGAAGAAGCTTTATCCTAAGCTTTATGTAGAAAATATAGGCTCAATCACTGCCTCCATGCTCAGAAAAATGGGTATGGAGGCTGTGGTGCTTGATGTGGATAATACACTTGTGCCTCATGATGACCCCAATCCCACAGTCGAGGTGGAAAATTTCCTTGCAGATATGCGACAAGGTGGCATTAAAATATGCGTTGTTTCAAATAACTCGGAAGAGAGGGTTAAGCCCTTCTGCGAAAGGATAGGAGTTACTTATTTTGTGAGCGATGCACTAAAGCCCCGTGCCTACGGCTACTTAAAGGCGGCGGAAATTATGGGCGTTAAGGCAGAAAAAACCGTAGGCATAGGTGACCAGATTTTTACCGACATATGGGGTGCTAACCGTGCAGGCTGTTACAGCATCCTTGTAAAGCCCATCGACACAAAAACAGAGCCCTTTTACATAAAGATAAAACGAATACTTGAAAAACCCTTTGTCAAGAGGTGACAATATGAACATAACAGGCAGAACAGTTCAGCTGGGCGTTATAGGTAACCCCATCGAGCATTCCATTTCGCCACAGCTTCACAATACAATGATTGAAAAAACGGGAGTGGATTACACCTACTCCGCCTTTCGTGTACGTGAGGGCGAGGTGGGCAAGGCGTTGGAGGGCATGCGTGCTCTCAACATACGTGGCTTTAACGTAACCATACCCCACAAAATAACCGCCCACGACCTTTGTGACGAGGTTGACCCCTTTGCCCACAAAATGGGTGCATGCAATACCCTTGTAAACACAGACGGCGTAATAAAGGGCTACAACACCGACGGCCCCGGCTTTGTACGCTCCCTTTACCACAAGGGGGTTGATATAAAGGGCAAAAGGGTTATTGTTATAGGTGCAGGCGGTGCGGCACAGGGTGTGGCAATGGCTCTTGCAGAAGAAAATTGTGAAAGCATAGGCATTATTAACCGTACCCGTGATAAGGCAGAGGCACTTGCGCGAAAAATTAACCGTTATTACCCCAAAAGGGCTTTCGTGGCAGAAAAAATTGAAAACGCCGACATACTTGTGAACAGCACAAGTGTTGGCATGAATACAAGCCTTTCCCCGGTGGACAGCCTTACAGGGCTTAACGAAAATGCCGTTGTGTGCGATGTTGTTTACTGCCCAAGGGAAACTGCCCTTTTAAAAATGGCAAGGGAGGCAGGCTTTAAAACCGTTGGCGGTATAGGTATGCTTATAAACCAGGCTGTTATTGCCTTTGAGCTTTTTACGAATACAAAGGTCGGTGAGGATGTAATTGACTATCTCTACCGCATGACAGAGCTTGAAAGCTCCATTGTGCTTACGGGCTTTATGGGCACGGGCAAAACAACCATAGGCAAAAGGCTTTGTGCACTTACCGGTGCACAGTTTATAGACACCGATGCCCTTATTGAAGAAAGGGAAGGAATGAGCATTCCCGAAATTTTTGAAAAAAAGGGCGAGGGCTACTTCCGTGACGTGGAAAGCGAGGTTTTAAAGAGCCTTGCAGGCTATAAGGGTGCTGTTATTTCCACAGGCGGCGGTGCTGTTATAAGGCGTGAAAATATTGATGCACTTAAAAATGGCGGTGGTGTTGTTTTCTGCCTTAAGGCGGATATTGACCGTGTTTTTAAAAACATTGGCGAAAATACAACCTCACGCCCTCTTTTAAACGGCAAAACAAAGGAAGAGGCAGAGGCACTTTTAAATTCAAGGCGTGAGGCATATAAAAACTGCCACTTTGAAATTGACGTGACAGCCTTTGAAAAGGAAAAAGCGGCAGATAAAATACTTGAACTGTATATGGGCAGGGATTGAATATGGAAAATATAAAAGAGCGCATAGCATTTGTGCGCGAGGAAATAGAAAAAGCGAAAGAAAGAAGCGGCAGGGAAGACGATGTTACCCTTATTGCCGTTACAAAAACCTACGGTGTTGAGGAGATTCAAAAGGCATGGGAGGCAGGGTGCACCGTCTTTGGTGAAAACCGTGTTCAGGAAATGATGGAAAAGCTCCCCTCCTTCCCCGATGCAAAGTGGCATTTAATAGGCCATTTACAGAAAAACAAGGCAAAATATGTGGTTGGCAATGCCGAGCTTATCCATTCTGTTGATTCAATGGATCTGCTTTTGGAAATAAACCGTATTGCCATGAAGAAAAATGTTGTTCAGGATGTGCTTTTAGAAGTAAATATATCGGGTGAAATCACCAAATATGGTTTGACAACAGAGGAAATAAAAGATATAATAATTAAGATGGGGGAATTGGGTGCAGTAAGGCTTCGCGGTTTTATGACAATGGCACCTAAAAGCGAGGACCCCGAGAGTGTGCGCTGGGTTTTTGAAAAGGCGAAGGAGCTGTTTGATTGTTACAGAAAACAGCATGAAAATATTGACATTCTTTCGATGGGCATGAGCGGTGATTATACCGTTGCCGTTGAATGCGGTGCAACACATGTGCGCGTAGGCTCGCTTATTTTCGGAAAAAGAGTATAGAAGGAGAATGTGTTATGGCAATTATGGATTCCATAAAAAAATTCATTATTCCCGACATTGACGAGGACGACGAAATAGAAGTTGAGGAGAAATCCTCTGTAAGACAGGTAAGAGACGAGGCTCCCTTCGGTGGAGTGAGAAAAGCAAAGGTTGTTAACATAAACCACGGTTCCACAAGTAGGATTGTTATTGCAAAGCTTGACTCCACAGCAGGCGTTAAGCTTGTTATAAATAACCTTAAGGAGAGAGTGCCCGTTGTATTTTCAATTGCACGACTGGACCGTAACGATGCGGCAAGGGTTGTGGACGTTGTGTACGGTGCAACCTACGCGGTTGACGGCAGAATGCAGAAGGTAAGTAACGACATTTTCCTTATAACACCCTACGGCATTGAAATTACCGGCGACATTGCGGCAGAGCTTCTTGACTCCGCTGACTTTGCACTTGACCTTTAATGAATAACCGTGAAAAATTCCTCGCTCAGGCAGGTGAGGACCGTGAGGCTTTAGCCCGTGTTTTCGACAAGGCGGCAGCCGCTGAAAAAAAGGGGATAGCAATGTTTACCTCCTTTTTGTCGGAAAGAGAGTTCATGCTTGTTTGTGAGAGAAAGAAAAATATAGATTCTGTGCCCTTTACCGCCTTTGGCGGCTATGAGGATGCAGGAAGAGTGATGCTGTGCTTTTCTGTGGATGATTGTGAATACTTCCCCATTAAAGCCGTCCGTGTTATGGGAAAAGGGGTAGAAAATTTAAATCACCCCGACCTTTTGGGAAGCATAATAAGCACGGGGCTTGAAAGAAAGAGCATAGGCGACATTGTAAAAAACGGCTCTGAGTGGGTTGTTTTCTGCGAGGAAGGCGTGGCAGATTATTTAGCTGACAGCCTCACAGAGGTTGGAGGATGCTACGTTAAATGTGCCGTAAGCGAGGTTTTCGACATTGAGGTAAGCCTTCAGTTTGAAGAAATAACCGGCACGGTAAATTCCTTAAGAGCTGACAGCGTTGTATCGGTTATGCTTAAAACCTCACGGAGTAAGGCACAGGAATACATAGAAGCACAAAGGTTTTTCTTAAACCAGCAGCTTTGCACAAAGTGCGATAAGGAAATTCGTGAAAACGATATATTAACAGTCCGCCATCACGGAAAGGCAAGGCTTTCCGAAATAAGCGGAATGAGCAAAAAAGGGCGTATTTTTATAACAATTAAAAAATATATGTAAGGGCAGGGATGAAGAATGCTTACACCTCTTGAAATCCAGAAAATTGAATTTCAGAAAAAAATGGGCAAGTATGTGCCCGCAGACGTTGACGAAGCATTTGCCGTAATTGCAGGTGACTATGAAGTCCTTTACAAGGAAAACATAAAGCTTCGTGACAGACTTGAGGTTTTAGAGGACCTTGTAAACAAATACAAGAGCATGGAGGACACCATGCGTGACACCCTTATCGTGGCACAGAAGGCTGCCGACGATTTACAGAAGGGTGCTACCCAGAAGGCGGAGGCTATTATAAAGCAGGCTGAAAACGAAGCCGAAATTATCCGCGAGGGTGCAAGGGTTATGGCAAACAAAACCCTTACAGAGCGTGAAAAGCTTGCAAACGACCTGTATGCATACAGTGTGCAGGTTGATTCAATATTAGATGCACAGAAACAGCTTGTTGCACAAATTCTTAAAACAAGGAGTGGTAACGATGGATTACAGTCAGACACTGAATCTTCCGAAAACTGAATTTCCCATGAGGGCATCTCTTCCTCAGAGAGAGCCCGAAATTCTTAAAAAATGGCTTGATGAGGACCTTTACGGTCGTCTTATGGAGCATAACGAGGGTAAGCCCCTCTTCATTCTTCACGATGGCCCTCCCTATGCAAACGGTGATATGCATATGGGTCATGCCCTTAACAAAACACTTAAGGACATTATCACACGCTACAAGAACATGTCGGGCTTCAAGGCTCCCTACATTCACGGCTGGGACACACACGGTCTTCCCATTGAAAGACAGGCTATAAAGAAGCTTGGCGTTAACCGTGACCAGGCAGGCCCCGTTAAGTTCCGTGAAATCTGCCGTGACTTTGCCTTAGGCTACGTTGAAAACCAGAAGAAGCAGATTCAGCGTCTTGGCTCCATCGGTAACTGGGACGATATCTACGTTACACTTGACCCCAAGTTTGAAGAAAAGCAGATCCGCATTTTCGGCGAAATGGCAAAGAAGGGCTACATGTACCGTGCCCTTAAGCCCATCTACTGGTGCCCCGAGTGTGAAACAGCTCTTGCTGAGGCTGAAATTGAATACGCTGAGGACAAGGCTAATTCCATCTACGTTAAGTTCAACGTAAAGGAAGACAACGGTACCTTTGAAAAGCTGGGCGTTGACAAGAGCAAGGTTTACTTTGTAATCTGGACAACCACAACATGGACACTTCCTGCAAACGTTGCAATTTCCTTAAACCCCGATTTTGAATATTCTCTTGTTAAGGCAGGGGAAGAAATTTACGTTGTTGCAACAGAGCTTGTTGAGTCGGCTATGGCTGCAGGCAGCATTACAGAATACGAAACAATTGCAACAGTAAAGGGTAGTGAGCTTGAATACGTTAAGTGCTACCACCCCTTTATTGACCGTGAAAGCCTTATCATCGTTGGCGACCACGTAACACTTGATGCAGGTACAGGCTGTGTTCATACAGCTCCCGGTCATGGTGTGGAGGACTATATTGTATGCCAGAAGTATAAGGAAATTCCCATTATCGTTCCCGTTGATGAAAAGGGCTACTTAAATGAGCTTGCAGGCGAATTCAATGGTCTCTTCTACGAAAAGAGTAACGATAAGATTATTGAAAGATTAAAGAGCGATAATGCACTCTTTGCCCTCACTCCCATCATCCACCAGTATCCTCACTGCTGGAGATGCCATGAGCCCATCGTGTTCCGTGCTACAGAGCAGTGGTTTGCTTCTGTTGACGACATCAAGGCAGACGCTGTTAAGGCTATTGAAGGCGTTAAGTGGATTCCCGGCTGGGGCGAAGACAGAATTAAATCAATGGTTATTGACCGTAACGACTGGTGTATTTCCCGTCAGAGAACATGGGGTGTTCCCATCCCGATTTTCTATTGTGCTGACTGTAAGAAGCCTCTCGTTACAGACGAATCTATAGATGCTGTTGCAACACTCTTCGGTAAGAAGGGCTCTGTTGCGTGGGTAACAGACGAGGCGGAAGATATTCTTCCTTCCGGTACAGCATGTGAATGCGGATGCACAAAGTTCACTAAGGAAAAGGACATCATGGACGTTTGGTTTGACTCAGGCAGTAGCCACGCAGGCGTTCTTGACGTTAAGGAATCTCTCACATTCCCCGCTGACGTATACCTTGAGGGTAACGACCAGTACCGCGGATGGTTCCAGTCCTCTCTTTTAACAAGTGTTGCTGCACGTGGTTGCGCACCCTATAAGACAGTTATCACTCACGGTATGATTGTTGACCAGACAGGTGCCAAGATGAGTAAGAGTAAGGGCAACGGTATTGCACCTAACGATATCATCGAAAAGTACGGTGCAGACATTCTCCGTCTGTGGGTTGTTTCTGCTGACTATAAGACTGATATGAGAATTTCTGATGAAATCTTAAAGCAGCTCAGCGAAGCATACAGAAAGATCAGAAATACAGCCCGTTACATTTTAGGTAACATTTCTGACTTCAACCCCGACTGCGATATGGTTTCCTATAGCGATATGGAAGAAATCGATAAGTGGGCACTCAATTCCTTGAACAAGCTTGTTGAAAAGGTAACTGCCGCTTACGAAAGCTACGAATTCCATATGATTTACCACAATATCCACAACTTCTGTGTTGTTGATATGAGTAATGTTTATCTTGATATTATTAAGGATCGTCTTTACACACATAAGGCAGACAGTAAGTCCAGAAGAAGTGCACAGACTGCTATGTACATTGTGCTTGACAGCTTAGTTAAGCTCATTGCACCCTTCCTTTGCTATACTTCAGAGGAAATCTGGAGCTACATGCCTCATGTAAAGGATGCTGAAGATTTCTCCGTTCTTATGAACGATATGCCCAAAGTTAACAATGAGTATGCAAATGCTGCATTGGAAGAAAAGTGGGCAAGAATTCTTGAAGTACGTGAAAGAGTATTAAAGGCTCTGGAAGAAGCAAGAAGTGAAAAGAAGATTGGTAAGAGCTTAGAGGCAAGTGTAGCAATCACTACAAAGGCTGACTACGAGTTCTTGAAGGGTATTGAAGAATCCCTTGCAGAAATCTTCATTGTATCTTCCGTAAATGTCTCTGAGGGCGAGGATAATATTACTATTGCTGCGGCAGAGGGTGAAAAGTGCGAAAGATGCTGGACAGTAAGTAAAACTGTAGGCACCAACGCAGACCATCCCACAATCTGTGCAAGATGTGCCGCTAATTTAGAATAAAATTTTGTCGTCACAGAGGAGGTATTCTTCTGTGACGATGTATTATGGAGAGATTACATTGAAATTGAACCGTTGGGTAAAATACTCAATTTTCGGAGCATTGGCGGTTATTCTTACGGTGATTGACCAATTGAGCAAGGTCTGGATAGTTGATGTTGCAGGCGGTATAGAAGGTAAGGGTATTGATGTGCTTCCGGGCATTTTAGGCTTTACCTACCTTAAAAATGACGGCGCAAGCATGGGGCTTTTCGGCGGTCAGAGGTATCTTCTTATAGCGGTAACGGTGGCGGTTTTTATAGCGGGCATATGGTTTTTTATAAAGCATAAGCCCGAAAACATGCTCCTTTTATGCTCTGTAAGCCTTGTTGCCTCAGGTGCCGTGGGTAACCTTATCGACCGTGTACTTTTAGGCTACGTCCGTGACTTTATCGACCTTGAATTCATCAATTTCTACATTTTCAATTTTGCCGATTGTGCCATCTGTGTTGGTGCAGGGCTTCTCATCCTCTACGCATTTTTAAACGTGAAGGATTAAGGGAGGACAAAATGGAAGATGTAATTAAAATTGTTGCAACAGAAAACGCACGATGCGATAAATTTGTTGCCGAAAATGTGGAGGGCGTTTCCCGTTCATACATTAAAAAGCTTTTTGACGAAGGCAAGGTTTTAGTAAACGGTGCCCCGAAAAGTGCCTCCTACAAGCTTAAGGTGGGGGACGAGATTGAATTTAACCTTCCCGAGGCTGAAGAAATTGACGCTGTTCCCGAAAAAATTGACCTTGATATAAAATACGAGGACGACAGCCTCCTTGTTATAAACAAGCCCCGCGGCATGGTGGTGCACCCTGCTGCAGGTAACTTCACGGGCACGGTGGTAAACGCTGTTTTGTACCATTGCAAGGGCAACCTTTCGGGCATTAACGGCAAGCTCCGCCCGGGTATTGTGCACCGTATAGACAAAGACACAACAGGGCTTCTGGTTGTGGCAAAAACAAACGAGGCACACATGTTTCTGTCGGACCAGTTAGGGGACAGAAGCTTATCAAGAGAATATTATGCTCTTGTTCACGGCAACATAAAAGAGGACAGTGGCACAGTTGATGCCCCTCTTGCCAGAAGTGAAAACGACCGCAAAAAAATGGCGGTTACCTATAAAAACAGCCGTGAGGCTGTGACGGACTTTTTTGTGGAGGAACGCTTCGGTGCGTACACCCTTGTCCGTTGTAAGTTAAGAACAGGACGCACTCACCAGATACGAGTGCATATGAAGCATATCGGGCATCCGATAGTAGGGGATAAAACCTATGGCGTTAAAAAGGAGGAGTTTAACCTACCTGGGCAGCTTCTTCACGCAGGAAAAATCGGTTTTATCCACCCCGTAACACAAGAAAAAGTATATTACTATGCTCCCCTTCCTGAGGACTTTGAAAAGGTTTTGGCCATTTTAAGAAAAAGAGGCGGAGAGTAACAGAAAGTGAGGAATAAATATGCTGTCAGGCAGAAAAGACCTTTTAGGCATCCAGGAGCTTTCCAGAGAGGATATCCTGTATATTTTAGACAAGGCCACAGAAATGAAGAAAGTGGTTTTGTCCGATAACAAGAAAATACCCAATATGCAGGGCAAGAGCCTTATTACCCTCTTTTACGAAAACTCCACAAGAACACGTACATCCTTTGAGCTTGCAAGCAAGTATATGGGTGCTTCCAGTGCCAATATTGCAGCCTCAGGCTCATCCATACAGAAGGGCGAAAGCCTTATCGACACAGGCAAAACACTTGACAGCATGGGTACAGACGTTATCGTTATCCGCCACAGTGCATCAGGTGCACCTCATCTTCTTGCAAAGAATGTTAAGGCAAGTGTTGTAAACGCAGGGGACGGCATGAACGAGCACCCCACCCAGGCACTTCTTGACATGTTCACAATCCGTGAAAAGAAGGGAAGCTTTGAAGGCTTGAAGGTTGCAATCATCGGCGATGTTACACACTCCCGTGTTGCAAGAAGCGATACCTACGCTTTAACAAAGCTTGGGGCACAGGTTTTCATTGCAGGCCCTCCCACGCTCCTTCCTCTTGATTTTGAAAAGCTCGGTAACGTTACAATCTGCGAAAGCGTTGAAGAGGCTATCTGTGATGCAGACGTTATCATCAACTTACGTATTCAGTTAGAGAGAATGAAGTCTGCTCTTTTTCCCACAGTGAGAGAGTACAGCGAATTTTTCGGCATGAGCTTAGACAAAATGAAATTTGCCAAGGACGATGTTCTCATTATGCATCCCGGCCCCGTTAACCGTGGTATTGAAATTTCCTCATACGTTGCAGACTGCGAAAACAGCGTTATCAACGAGCAGGTAACTAATGGTGTGTCGGTAAGAATGGCAGTATTGGACATTTTATGTAATGAGTAATTAGCAATGAGCAATGAGAAATTAAGGAAATAATTTTGTGAAGCAAAATTATTTTGAATTGAAAGGGGTAGACCTTATGAAATTACTTATAAAGAACGGTCACATTATTGACCTTAAAAATGAAATAGATATGTACGGTGACATCCTCATTTTAGACGGTGTTATTGTACAGATTGCAGAAAACATTGAAGATAACGAGGCAGAAGTTATCGATGCCGGCGGAATGGTAGTTTCTGCAGGTCTTATTGACATGCACGTGCATCTTCGTGAGCCCGGCTATGAATACAAGGAAGACATTAAGACGGGTACAATGGCTGCAGTTGCAGGCGGCTTCACCTCTGTTTGCTGTATGCCCAACACAAATCCCGTTTGCGATAACCAGGCAGTTGTAAGCTTTATTAAGAGCCGTGCCGAAAAGGTTGGCTACTGCCGTGTTTACCCCGTTGGTGCAATCACCAAGGGCTTGAAGGGTGAAGAGCTCAGCGAAATGGGCGAAATGAAGAAGGAAGGCATTGTTGCTGTTTCCGACGACGGACGTCCCGTTTCAAACGGCTCCGTTATGAGAAGAGCGCTTCTTTATGCTTCTCACTTCGACCTTCCCGTTATAAGCCATTGTGAAGAGTTTTCTCTTCTTGACTCCGGTAGCATGAACGACTCCGAAACCTGCACAAGGTTAGGTCTTCGTCCCATTGTGCCTGCAGTTGAAGAGGCAATGGTTGCACGTGACATTTTAATTGCAGAGCACGAAAAGAAGAGAGTGCACATTGCTCACGTGAGCACAAAGGGTTCTGTTGCACTTATCCGTGATGCTAAAAAGCGTGGCGTTCAGGTAACGTGCGAAACTGCTCCTCACTACTTCTCTCTTACAGACGAAGCGGTTAATGGCTTTGATACAAATGCCAAGATGAACCCTCCCTTAAGAGGAAATGATGACGTGGAGGCTATTATAGAAGGTCTTTGTGACGGAACAATTGATGCAATCATCACAGACCATGCTCCCCATCACATTGATGAAAAGAACCTTGAGTTTGACTATGCATTAAACGGTATTGTAGGCCTGGAAACATCTCTGGCACTTAGTATTACCTATCTTGTAAAGACAGGCAGAATGACACTTGCCGAAATGTTACAGAAAATGACCTACAACCCCTCCAATATTCTTAACCTTGGTCTTGGTGAAATTGCACTCGGTGCAATTGCCGACCTTACAATTTTTGACCCGGATGAAATATGGACAGTAAAGGTGAATGAATTTAAGTCCAAGAGCAAAAACTCTCCTTATGACGGATACACACTTTCCGGTAAGGCTCATATAACTATTGTGGAAGGCAAGGTAATGTATAATGGATAAGCTTATAAAAAAGATAATTGAAAAAGACATGAACCCCACCGTTGCAGGATTGGACCCCAAGCTTGACTATGTTCCCGATTTTATTAAAATCCCCTGCATGGAAAAGGCAGGCGACAACTATGCTAAGGGTGCAGCAGATGCACTGTTTGAGTTCAACAAGGTTTTAATTGATAACCTTTACGACATTGTGCCTGCTGTAAAGCCTCAGAGTGCATACTATGAAATGTACGGTGTAGAGGGTATTATCTGCCTTAATAAGACAATGAAGTACGCTGAGGAAAAGGGCATGTATGTTCTCCTTGACGTTAAGCGTGGTGACATCGGTGCAACAGCAGAGGCATATAGCGCGGCATACATCGGTCAGACAGACTATATGGGCAATAAGGCACGCAGCTTCACACCCGACTGCATAACAGTTAACCCCTACCTTGGTACAGACGGCTTAAAGCCCTTTGTTAAGGACTGTAATGAGCACGATAAGGATATTTTCATCCTTGTTAAAACCTCTAACCCCTCCTCGGGCGAATTGCAGGATTTGGTAATTGACGGCACACCCATCTACGAAAAGACAGCAGCTATCGTTCGTGAGCTTGGTCAGGACAGTATCGGTGAATACGGCTACAACCGTGTTGGTGCCGTTACAGGTGCAACCTATCCCGAACAGATCAGTAGGCTTCGTGAGGTAATGCCCAACACCTTCTTCCTTATCCCCGGCTATGGTGCTCAGGGCGGTAAGGCTGAGGACTGTGCCCTTGCATTTGACAAGAACGGTCTGGGCGGTATTGTAAACTCCTCCCGTGGTATTATGTGTGCATATAAGAAGGGTGACTGGAAGCCGGAGCAGTTCGGTCTTGCAGCACGTGAAGAAGCTCTCAACATGAAGGAGGCTCTCAAAAAATGTATACTCAGGTAAAGTTCTGTAAAATAGTGGGCAAAAGAGAAATTGCAAAAAACCAGGTTGAATTGCTCCTTGAAAACGAAGTATTGGCAAAGGAAGCACAGCCCGGTCAGTTTGTGCATATAAACATTGGCAGTGAAGCACACATTCTTCGCCGTCCCATTTCCATCTGCGATGCATACGATAACATTACACGTATTGTTTTTGAAATAAAGGGCGACGGCACAGAAATCCTCTCCAAAAAAGAGGTGGGCGAAACAATCGACCTTTTAGGTCCCTTAGGCACAGGCTTCACCGTTAAAAAGGATGCTAAGGCTGTTGTTTTAGGCGGTGGCTTGGGCTCCTTCCCTCTTTTGTATTTAGCAAAGAATTTAACAAATCCCAAGGTGTTTCTTGGATTCCGCGACAAGGAAATGGTTTGCATGGAAGAGGACTTTTCAGCTTGCGGTGAAACAGTTATCGCAACAGATAACGGAACCTACGGCTATAACGGCTTTGCCATAAATGCTGCAAAGGAAGCCATGGAGGACTGCGACATTATCTATGCCTGCGGACCTACACCAATGCTTAAAGCCGTTAAACAGATTGCCGAGGAAAAGGGCATTGAAGCCGAAATTTCCATGGAACAGAGAATGGGCTGTGGTATAGGTGCATGCCTTGTATGTGTGTGCAAAACACACTCAGGCTATGACAAGGTTTGTCAGAAGGGCCCCGTATTTAATGCAAAAGAGGTGATTTTTGAATGAACACAAAAGTAAATTTCTGTGGTGTTGAATTTGAAAATCCCGTTGTTACGGGCAGTGGCACCTTTGGCTTTGGCTATGAATATTCACAGTATTATAATTTGGACTCTATCGGTGGTATAAGCGTTAAGGGCTTAACCTTAAAGCCCCGTGAAGGCAACAAGCCTCCCCGTATTGCAGAGGTTTACGGCGGTATTTTAAACAGCGTAGGCCTTCAGAACCCCGGTCTTGAGAACTTTTTAACAAACGACCTGCCCTTTTTAAAGAAGAAGTTTAAAAAGTGCAAAATTATTGCAAACATTGCAGGTAACACAATTGAAGATTATATCGAAATGGGTAAACTGGTTGGTCAGAGCAATGTTGACTTGGTTGAAATGAACATTTCCTGCCCCAACGTAAAGCACGGCGGTGTTGCCTTCGGTACAGACTGCAACATGGTAGCCGAAATTACAAGTAAGGTTAAGGAGCAGTGCGACAAGCCTCTTGTTGTAAAGCTTTCTCCCAACGTAACAGACATTGTTGCCATTGCAAAGGCGGCAGAGGGTGCAGGTGCTGACGGCTTAAGCCTTATAAACACCCTTTTGGGTATGAAAATTGATATTAACACACGTCGCCCCATTTTAAACAACAACGTGGGCGGTATGAGCGGCCCTGCTGTTAAGCCCGTGGCTGTGAGAATGGTATGGCAGGTTGCAAATGCCGTTAACATTCCCATTATCGGTATGGGCGGTATACAGGACGGTAACGATGCTGTTGAATTTATGCTGGCGGGTGCTTCCCTTGTTTCTGTAGGTACACAGAACTTTGTTGACCCCTATGCAGCAGTAAAAACAGCAATGGGCATTGAAGAATATATGACAAAGCACGGCATCGAGGACGTGAACGAATTAATCGGTGCGGTTAAACCTTGGTAAGAAAGAGTTGATACAAATGAGTAAAGGTAAATATTATATTACAACTGCCATAGCATATACCTCAGGCAAGCCTCATATAGGCAACAGCTATGAAATTATGCTGGCAGACTCTATCGCGAGATTTAAAAGAAAAGACGGCTACGATGTGTTCTTCCAGACAGGCACAGACGAGCACGGTCAGAAAATTGAATTAAAGGCGGCTGAAGCAAATGTGTCCTGCCAGGACTTTGTTGACTCTGTTGCAGGTGTTATAAAAGAGCTCTGGGATATGGTTGACACCTCCTACGACAAATTCATCCGCACAACAGATAAGGACCACGAAAAGCAGGTTCAGAAAATTTTCAAGAAGCTTTATGACCAGGGCGACATCTATAAGGGTGCTTATGAAGGCTTGTACTGCACACCCTGCGAATCCTTCTGGACAGAAAGTCAGCTGGTAGACGGCAAGTGCCCCGACTGTGGCAGAGAAGTAAAGCCTGCCAAGGAGGAAGCATACTTCTTTAAAATGAGTAAGTATGCTGACCGACTTATTGAGCACATTAACACACATCCCGAGTTTATACAGCCCGTGAGCCGTAAGAACGAAATGATGAATAACTTCCTCATTCCCGGGCTTCAGGATTTGTGTGTGTCAAGAACAAGCTTCAAGTGGGGTATTCCCGTTGAATTTGACCCCAAGCACGTTGTATACGTGTGGCTCGATGCCCTTACAAACTACATTACAGGTATAGGCTACGATGCAGAGGGTAACAGTACAGAGCAGTATAAGAAGCTCTGGCCTGCAGACTTACACCTTATCGGTAAGGACATTATCCGTTTCCATACAATTTACTGGCCCATTTTCCTTATGGCATTGGGCGAGGAATTGCCCCGTCAGGTATTTGGCCACCCCTGGCTTTTGCAGGGCGACGGCAAAATGAGTAAGAGCCGTGGTAACGTAATTTACGTTGACGACTTGGTAAAGCTCTTTGGCGTTGATGCTGTAAGATACTTCGTGCTCCACGAAATGCCCTTTGAAAACGACGGCGTTATCAGCTGGGAGCTTATGGTTGAAAGGTTCAATTCTGACCTTGTAAACACCTTGGGTAACCTTGTATACAGAACAATTTCCATGACAAATAAATATTTTGGCGGCACTGTTAAGAAAACGGGCGTTGAAGGCGAAACGGATGCTGACCTTAAAGCTGTTGTTACAGAAACAGTAGGCAAGGTAAAGGCAAAGATGGACGGTCTCAGGGTTGCAGATGCTCTTACAGAAATTTTCACTGCAATAAAGCGTTGCAACAAGTACGTTGACGAAACAGAGCCCTGGGTACTCGCAAAGGACGAAGCAAATAGTGACAGATTAAGCGAAGTAATGTACAACCTTTGCGACTCCATCATTACAATTGCAAGCCTTCTTGAGCCCTTTATGCCCCGTACGGCAAAGGCAATCGAGGAGCAGCTTAACTGCAGCTTAAGAAGCTTTGAGGACTGCGAAAAGAGCGGTCTTTATCCTGAGGAGGGCAAGGTAACAGATGCTCCCACAATGCTTTTTGCAAGAATTAAGCTTGAGGACATAATGGCAGAGGTTGAAAAAATCATGGGTGCACAAAAGCCCAAGGAGCCTGAAAAGAAGGTAATAGAAAAGCCCGAAGAAAAGGCAGAAATTTCCATCGATGATTTTTGTAAGATGGATTTAAGAGTGGGTAAGGTAATAGCATGTGAAAAGGTTAAGAAGTCCAATAAGCTTTTAAAGTTCCAGCTTGACTTCGGCTACGAACAGCGTCAGATTGTATCGGGCATTGCAAAGTATTATAACCCCGATGATTTAATCGGCAAAAACGTGGTTGCAGTTGTTAACCTTGCACCCGTTAAGCTTTGCGGTGAACTGAGCCAGGGTATGATTCTTTCTGCGGCAAACGACGAGGAATTAAGCCTTGTTTCACCTATTGCAGAAATTGCCCCCGGCAGCGAGGTAAGATAACATGTTATTTGATGTGCATGCACATTACGATGACGAGCGTTTTGACGAGGACAGGGACATTATCCTGTCCTCAATGCTTGATAACAACGTAGGTCATATTATAAATATAGGCTATAACTTAAAGTCAAGCCGTGACAGCATTGCATTAAGTGAGAAATACCCCTTTATGTATGCGGCGGTAGGGTTTCATCCCTCCGATGCACACCTTATGACAAAAGAGGATTTTGACGAAATAAAAAAGCTGGCACAGCACCCTAAGGTAGTTGCCATAGGCGAAATAGGGCTTGACTACTACTACGGCAAGGAAACAGAGGAAGTGCAGAGAAGGGTTTTCCGTGAGCAGATTGAGCTTGCAAAGGAGGTTAACCTGCCTTTCCAGGTGCATAACCGTGACTCCACCCGTGATTGTGTTGACATTTTGCGTGAATCCAACATGGGCGAAAGGCGAGGCATGATGCACTGCTTTAGTGAAAGCAGGGAAACCGCCAAAAAGATACTTGATTTAGGCATGAAAATTTCAATAGGCGGTGTTTTAACCTTTAAAAACAACGTGAAAACCGTTGAGGTTGTAAAATATGTGCCCATTGAGGATTTGATGATAGAAACTGACTGCCCCTACCTTGCTCCTGTGCCCTACAGAGGAAAGCGTAATTCCTCATTGTATATTCACGCAGTAGCTGAAAAAATTGCTGAATTAAAGGGTATGGACGTTGACGAGGTTATAGCAATTACGGAGAAAAACGCGAAAAACTTTTTTGATATTAAGGACTGAAGATAATGAATATTATTGCTTATCCTATAGGGGATAGCTTGTACCTGAATTTAACAAACCGTTGCACAAACGCCTGCACCTTCTGTGTACGTACAACAACAGACGGTGGCATGGGCTATGACTTGTGGATTGATAAGGAGCCTACGGTAGCCCAGATGGTTGCCGACATAAAGGCAAAGGGCGTTGAAAACTATAAGGAGCTGGTGCTTTGCGGTTACGGCGAGCCTACAGAGCGGTTTGATGACATGCTTGCCGTTGTAAGGGAAATTAAGGCATATTGCCCCGTAAAGGTACGCCTTAACACAAACGGCCATGCAAATTTAATTGCAGGTGAGAGCGTAACACACAAAATGGAAGGGCTTATTGACATTGTGTCAATATCCTTGAATGCTCCCGATGCGAGAAAATACAACGAAATCTGCAAGTGCCAATTTGGCGAGGATGGCTTTTACGGCATGATAGAATTTGCAAAAGAGGCAAAAAGCTATGTGCCCCGTGTTATCTTTTCCGTGGTTGACGTTATGGATAAAGAAGATATTGAAGCTTGCAGGAGAATTGCAGAGGAAGCAGGCATTGAATTCAGAGTGAGAGAATTTATAACAGACTGATGCAAAGGAGGATTTTCCATGAAAAACACAACATTGACTTTTGCCGAAATGAAGAAGAAGGGCGAAAAGATAACAATGCTTACCGCCTACGATTACTCTACAGCTAAACTGGTGGATAAAGCAGGCATAAACTCAATCCTTGTCGGGGACTCCTTAGGTATGGTTATGCTTGGCTATCCTGACTCCACCCGTGTTACAATGGAGGATATGCTCCATCATGTAAAGGCAGTTGCAAGAGGTGCAGAAAATGCCCTCGTTGTTGCAGACATGCCCTTTATGAGCTATCAGACAAGCGTGTATGATGCCGTCTGCAATGCAGGCAGGCTTATTCAGGAGGGCGGTGCCGGCTGTGTTAAGCTTGAAGGTGGCGTTTCTGTAAAGGAGCAGATAAAGGCAATTGTAGAGGCAGGCATTCCCGTTTGCGGTCACGTTGGGTTAACACCTCAGTCAATAAATGCCTTTGGTGGCTTTAAGGTTCAGGGCAAAACAAGTGAAGCGGCAATGAAAATTATTGAAGATGCAAAAGCCGTTGAAGAGGCAGGTGCCTTTGCAATTGTCCTTGAGGGCATCCCTGCACCCCTGGCAGACATTATAACAAACATGCTCACCATTCCCACAATAGGCATTGGTGCAAGCAAAAACTGCGACGGACAGGTTTTGGTTTATCAGGACATGGTTGGAATGTATTCCGACTTTACGCCTAAGTTTGTAAAGCGTTATGAAAATGTGGGCGAGGTAATGACAAGTGCCTTTAAAAAGTACGATGAAGAGGTTAAAGCAGGTGCTTTCCCCACAGAGGAATATACATATAAAATGAATGAAGAAGTTTTGAAGGAAATCGAGGCGCAATTAAAATGAAAATTTTAACAACCGTTAAAGAAGTACGTGAATATGTGAAATCTGCCCGTATGGCAGGGAAAACAGTTGGCTTAGTGCCCACAATGGGCTATCTGCACGAGGGCCATGCATCTTTGGTTAAAAAGAGCGTAGCGGAGTGCGATGTTACAATTGTAAGCATTTTTGTAAACCCCACCCAGTTTGCACCCAATGAGGACTTTGATGCTTACCCCAGAGACCTGGAGCACGACGTGAAGCTTCTGACAGAGTGCGGTGCGGACTGTGTTTTTCACCCCGAAGCTGATGAGATGTATTTTTCCGATGCCACAACAACCATTGTGCCCGACGTTTTGAGCAAAAACCTTTGCGGTAAAACACGCCCCATTCACTTTGGCGGTGTGTGCACTGTTGTAGGCAAGCTTTTTAACATAGTTACACCCGATAAGGCATTTTTCGGTCAGAAGGATGCTCAGCAGCTTGCCATTATAAAGCGTATGGTAAGAGACTTGAACTTTCCGGTTGAGGTTATCGGCTGTCCCATTATCCGTGAAGAGGACGGGCTTGCTAAATCAAGCCGTAACACCTACCTTAACGGGGACGAAAGGAAAGCTGCACTTTGCTTAAGTCAGGCTGTAAGGATAGGTCAGGATATGGTAAATAGTGGCGAAAAGAGCACAAGGGTAATTCTTGATGCCATGATTAAGCATATCGAAAGTGAGCCTCTGGCTAAAATTGACTACGTTCAGGCAGTGGACGGCTCCATGCAGGATGTTGAAGAGGCAGGAGAGGACACGCTTTTTGCAATGGCGGTGTATATCGGCAAAACAAGACTGATAGACAATTTTATGGTTTAATCAAACACTCCCTCAGCCGCCAAAGGCGACAGCTCCCTCAAAGAGGGAACCGACATACTTTCCTGCCTTTACAGGGCGGGATGACGAAGGTGATAGATATGACAATTACAATGTTGAAGGGAAAAATTCACCGTGCAAAGGTGACCCAGGCAGAAATTAATTACATAGGAAGCATTACTGTGGACAGTAATCTTTTAGAGGCGGCAGGCATCCTTGAATACGAGAAGGTGCAGGTTGTTGACATAACAAACGGTAACCGTCTTGAGACCTACACAATTGCAGGCGAAGCAGGAAGCGGTGTTATATGCCTTAACGGTGCGGCTGCAAAGCTTGTTGAGGTTGGCGACAGAATAATTATTATGGCTTATGCCCAGATGGATATGGAAGAGGCTGACGGCTTCAAGCCGAGAGTTGTATTTGTTAACAAGGAAAATAAAATAGTTAAAAAGGCTCACTACGAAAAAGCAGGGGAGCTTTTTGAAGAGGTTTAAAGAAATGCGGTAAATGAGCGTGTCGAAAAAGTCGACACGCAACAAAAAATCTTGCTGAGAGCAATATTTTTTGTTAATATTTTTCTAAGGAACAAAGTGACGATTTCTCGTGCAAGGGGTCTGCGAGCCCCCTAAAATCGCCACTTTCGGAGGGGCAATGCGATTGTCCCTCCGATTTTATTCGGGGAACCTTCTTCCCCGAACCCTTCGCGGTTGTGCGAAAAGTTTAGGCTTGTCGACAGTCTGAAATGCGGTAAATGTCTCAAATTTACCGCATTTTTTTGTTGCCAAAAACACATAAATTTAACAATTAATATGTTGATTTAGCACCTGATATATGTTAGTATATAGTCAGGTACGTGTCCATTTTGATTTGTATGGAAAGGATGATAAAAATGAGAATGAAAAAGGTTTTGTGTCTTGTTCTCGCAACGGTTATGACACTCAGCTTCATGCCGACAGTATTGGCTGAAGATATGGTGCTCTCCGGTTATCAGGTGAACAGCACTACAACACTGGCAGGCGAAATGCCGCTTCTTCCTGACAGAGCGGTTTTAACCTTCGAAAATGGCGATGTATTGATTGAATATATCACATGGAACGAATTTGATGAGAGTCTGTATGCCACAGAGGGCACCTTTGAGGTGACAGGCGTTACAGAGTCGGGCTATGAGGTTAAAACAACGGTTACTGTTGAAAAAAATGCAGATACCGACGTTGCCTCGGGCTTACTCGCGTATTATAACTTTGACAATATCGGAACAAATCCCTCCGTTATTTCCGACGTTTCCGGCAACGGTAACGATGCGACAGTTTTAAACACTGTTGTAGAAGGTGATGGCGGCTGGAACCCCGGTGCTAATAACGTTCTTACAATTACAGAGGATGGTATTGCCAATTTCCCCGGTAACACATCAGGCGGCTGGTGGTCTAATTACCTCGGTGCTGCATTGAAGCTTCCCAACAACATTAACTCCGGTGTTGACAGCTTCTCCTTCTCCGCATGGATTAAGGCAGACGGTGATTATCAGTATGCAAACAACATGACGAGATTTTTTGATTTCGGTAATCTCGGCAGCGGCAGTAACAATGCATACAACAGCATTTTTGCAAGATATACCTCCTCCTCAGGTCTTCTGCGTATTCAGGACAGAGAAATAAACAAATACCAGGAAGCAACAATTTCCTCCCGTCCCTTTACAGATGTGTGGGGTCACTTTGCATTTGCATATGAAAAGAATGAGGAAACAGGCTATTACGAGACAAAGGTTTACATAAACGGTGAAGAGGTTCCTCAGTTTACAACAAATAATGTTTACACCCGTGCACTTTCCGATTTAGGTGAGCTTACAGATGTAAACAACGGCTTCTTCATAGGCAGAACTGTATGGGCAGCTACAAACCAGCAGGTTACAGATAACCCCGACTTCAAGGGTCAGATGGACGAAATCCGTCTTTATAACCGTGCTCTTACCGAAGGTCAGGTTAAGTATCTTTATGAAACAACCTCTCCTACAGGTATGATTGAAATGACAGACTACTACGTTGACGACGTAACAACCATGGCAGGGGACTATCCTCTCCTTCCCGAAACAGTAACTGTTTATTATAATACAGGTGCTGAAAAGAAAGTTGGCGTAGTATGGGACCTTCTTACCTCTGACATGTACTCTCAGGCAGGCAGCTTCATGGCAGGCGGCTTTACTGAAGAGGGTAACTATGTTGAGGTTAAGGTAATTGTTATAAAGAAGGACACATCTACTCTTAAGGAAGGTCTTCTGGCATATTACAGCTTTGATGATGACGAGGCTGAACCCGATAGCATCATGGATGCTTCAGGCAATAACAACAACGCTTCCGTTCATAACCTTTACCGTGAGGTTCAATCAGGTGGCTGGGGTGGCGGCACCACAACTGTTGTTGAAAGAAAAATGACAGTTGAGGAAGGCGTTCTTCATTTCCCCGGTGCATTAATCGGTGAGGATGCAGGCTTAACAGGAAGAAACCAGAGAAACCAGTTCTTCTCCGGTCCTGCAATCCGTATGCCTGATGGCATAAACGATGGTGTAGAGGAATTTACATATTCCGCATGGATTTATGCAGATACTGATTACCGCTACTCCTCCGGCTTACAGAGGTTCTTTGACTTCGGTAACGGTGAGAAGGATTCCTTCTTCTTCCGCTATGTTCCCTCAACAGGCGAAGCCCGTTTCCAGGACAGAGGCGTAGGAAGTGGTAGTAATGACGAGGCATCTTTTATTGGTGCAACACTTGAAGACAACCCCTTTGCAGACAAGTGGGCACATCTTGTTATAACCTACGAAAAGAGCACAGAGGGCGAGTATTATACACCTCACATTTATATTGACGGCGTAGAAAGATACGAATTTGACAATTCACTTACAACACTGACCCGTGACTTAGGTGATTCTGTTTCATCCTCAAGCTCAAACTATGGTATGTGGATTGGTAAGACACAGTGGGCATTTAATAGCAGCGAAGCAGCAAACAACCCCGAATTCAAGGGTAAGATGGACGAAATCCGTCTTTATGACAGAGCACTTAGTGCAAGCGAGGTTGCTGAGCTTTACAATGCAAAGAAGCCCTCAGACGTGCCCGTTGATTACGAAAGCATGCCTAAAACAGAGATTGCAATAGCAGAGGATGTTGAGCTTTCGGGCAAATACCCCTCTACAAACATGAACGGTGAGGATGTAATGCTTGTATCCTCCAACAACGGTGCGGCATATACACGCTATGGTGTAATGAGACCTGGTGAGCTTACAGCAGGCGATGTAGCTTCCCTTGCAAACTGCGAAAAGACAGTTTTGAGCGTTTACGTAAACCTTATCGATAACTGGGGAAGTGCAGATGAATTTTACTGCTATGGCTTAACAGGCAGTGCAGATGCATGGAATGTTGACGAAATAACCTACGAAAACTATGCGGAAGTATTGGGCGGAAGCATTACGGACAGAGGTGTTTTTGAAGCAGGCGAGCTTTTAGACACACAGATTGCATCCGGTCAGATGAAGGATTTCTATATGCAGTGGGACGTTACAGATTTTGTAAAGGCTCATGCTGCAGAGGGATTCTCCTTCCTTATTACCTGCGGAAGCAACGTTGCATATATAGTAACAAGCGAAACAGACGAGGCAGAAAAG
The DNA here is from genome assembly GCA_017440585.1 of Clostridia bacterium. Lineage (GTDB taxonomy): Bacteria > Bacillota > Clostridia > UMGS1883 > UMGS1883 > RGIG1927. The sequence continues at coordinate 25,359 of JAFSGW010000006.1, forward strand.
GCTCCCGAGCTTATAGTTTATCAGCAGGGTACACCTATCACTGTAAAGAGAGTGGATACAGATGGTAATGAAATTTCTTCCTCTGTTGTTTACGGCGTAGCAGGCGAGAGCTACACATATAACGTGGCAGATGCTCTTGTAAGCTATAATAATGCTATTTATGTTGTAAACAAGGAGCTTTCTTCACTTAAGGTTGAAAGCGTAACAGGCGAAGATGTAATTGAAGTTGTTTACGAAAAGGCTGAAGATGTAAGATGCGACAGCGTAAGCGTAAGAACATACGTTGGCAAGGCTCCCACTCTTCCCAGAGTGCTTAACGTTTACTCAGGCGGTTACAGTGCAGTCTTTGCCGTGCAGTGGGAAGCTGTTGATTCTTCTCGCTATGCCGAAAAGGGCGAATTCACTGTTGCAGGTACAATTTTAGGTACTGATGTATCAGCTGTGGCAAATGTTGCAGTATTCCCCGAATATAACGGCGGTGTTGGCGGTGACTTAGTTCTTGCAATTTATTCAGACAGTGAGTTAAAGGAAGAAAAGCGTATCAGCAAATCCTACGGCTCATCCTTCATGCTTGATGAAAGCTATGCGAGCTACCTCGGTGGCCTTTACGAGCTTGAAAAGGTTGAAGGTAGCCTTACAGAAATTGGTCAGAGTCTTGTAATGAACAGCCTTAACCAGAGAGTTGAGCTCTACTATGTTATGAAGGAAGAGGTTGAAGCAACACTTTCTGTAAGAATTAAGGCAGATAACTTTGAACAGACCAGCTACACAATGACAGCAACTGCAAAGGTGCTCAACACAGAAAAGACTGATAAGACAGTAACCATTGCAATTGCAGATTATAACGATAACGATGAAATGACAGCTATTGAACGTGCAAGTGAGGTTATAGCAAGCCGTACGGGCGAATATGTAACCTTTACAAAGAGCGTTCCCTATAATGCTGAAAAGTATAAGAACAGCGTTATTTACCTCTGGACAGGCGAGCTTGAACCCGTAAGTGCTACAGTAAAGGTAAGCGATGTTCCCACATCGGGCTACATGGCAGAAGAGGTTTATAACATGATACCTACATATGACAGTGCGGTTGCCACAATAAGAAAGGCGAACGATTACTGGCAGAGCAACTATTCGCCCAGCACCTGGACAAACGGTATTCACCCCTCCTTCTGGGCAAGAGCTGCATACCACACAGGTAACATGGAGGTTTATAAGCTCCTCGGTGATGAAAATTACCTCCAGCACTCTATAGACTGGGCTAATTCCAACAACTGGATGGGTAACCCCTCCACCTTAGACCCCTCCAGATGGACATGGGGCTATGACCAGAACTACTCAACATCTTCCACAGCTGTTCTCTTCGGTGACTGGCAGATATGCTTCCAGAGCTACCTTGATATGGCAGAATTTGGCGTAGAGGATGCAAATTTAGACAGAGTAATGCAGGTTATGGACTATCAGGTTTCTCTTGAAGACGAAGATGCCTTCTGGTGGTGGGCAGACGGTCTTTACATGGTAATGCCCGTTATGACAAAGCTTTACAAGCACACAGGTGACGAAAAGTATCTTGACTCCCTTTACAAGTGGTTCAAGTACGCAAAGGAACTTATGTATGATGGTCCCGGCGGTATTCCCACAGGTCCTGACGGCTATACAACAAGTGCATCTCTTAAGAACGGTGCACACTATGCCGACCCCGACAACTATGCATATCTCTTCTACCGTGATGGAGGCTATGTATATCCCTTAAATCCCAACAGTGGTCATGAAAGCGAAAAGAACTTCTGGGCACGTGGCGACGGCTGGGTATTTGCAGGTCTGGCAAAGGTACTTTCCGATATGCCCGAGACTTATGAGCATTACGATGAGTTCTACAACACATATATAGAAATGGCACCTGCTATTATTGCATGCCAGCAGACAGACGAAAATGGCTACGGTTTCTGGACACAGAGTATGCTTCAGGATTACCCCAAGGGCAATAATAATAACACCGAAGGCTACGAAACAAGCGGTACAGCATTCTTCACCTTCGGCTTGTTCTGGGGTATCAACAACGGTATTCTTGATGAAGAAACCTTCCTTGAACCCACACTTCGTGCATGGGGCTACCTTGAAAACGTGGCACTCCATTCAAATGGTAAGGTTGGCTACGTACAGCCCATCGGCTCCAATGCAACCCAGGCAACACCCTATGACACCACACAGGACTTTGGTGTAGGTGCATACTTACTGGCAGGCTGTGAAGCAGCAAGATATGCAGAACTTCAGAACTGAAGTTCTGCATATCCAATGAGCAATGAGTAATTAGTAATTAGCAATTAAATGAAAATCCCCGAACAAAATGTTCGGGGATTTTTTTATCTTGTAATATTCTCACTATAAGCGTAAGGTGAAAGGTTGTCTCTGTTCCAGAAGAAAAGCTTTACTGTGTCAATGTCGCCCTTAATGTTAAAGAAGCAGCTTGTGTCAAAGCATTCACTGACCTTTTTGGTGAAAACCTCACGTCCTCCGTCCTTAAAGGTAACAGAGCAGATAACAGATGCAGTTTCATCAAATTCAGCCTCGGTGCACCAGTAGATGTCAATGCCGTAATCGGAGAAGAGAGGCTTGAAGAAGCTTGTGAAGTTACTCTCTGCATTGTTTGTTATACGAACGGGGTTATTATAAACCATTGTGTTTTCCAATGCGGAGTAAAGCACAACGTTGTCTTTAAAGGTGTCCCGGTTGCAGGTGGGTATGTTGCCCATGAAAATTACTGCAGCACGACTGCCCGTGAAGAAGTTACTGCCCATTGTTTTAACGGATGAAGGTATGCGGATTATGTCAATCTCATAGCTCAGTATGGCATTATTGCCGATAACCTCAAGCCCGTCATTTAATAAAACGTTGGTAAAATATGTGTCGTAAAGTGCCCAGTCGCCTATTTCCTTAACACTTGCAGGAACCTCAAAAACCATTTCCTTATTGCTCTTGCCAGCAAAGCCTGCACGGACAAGCTTTGTCATGTCCTTTGTGTAAAGGGAACCGTCAACAGCCTTAAAGTAAGTGCTTGTACTGCTTACGGTGAAGGTAGAGGAGGCTGATATGCCTGCAACAGAAATATCCTTCACTGTTTTTGGAACGGAAATTGTGCCGTATACATAGCGGTAGGAATAGGGGGCAATGCCCACGATGCTTGTTGTACCGATTTTCTGCGGAATGCTTACCGTGTCCTTTTCGGGCATGCCGGTAATGTAGCCCTCCTTTGTGTAGGAAAAGCCCGTTTTGCTGTCAAATAAGGAGGTTTCAAAGGAAAGGGTATTTGAAGTAATATCTGCCGAAGGAAGTGTGAGCTTCACATAGTAGGTGGTTTCGGGTGCTAGGCCTTCAACCATAACTGTGGAGCTGTCCTCGTAGATATAAACCTCTTGGGACATATCCCAGCTTTCGCCATCCTCTGAAATAAGAAGGGTTAAATAATGATTGTAAATACACTTTTCGCTGTTAAGGAAAATTGTTGCATAGTTGCCCGAGGGGTAAACCGCTTCCAGCTCCATACCTTGTGAGAGGGTATAGGTTTTTGTTGTAACGGCACTTGGCTTTAGGTGGCTTGAATAGGTAATTGCCTTAAAGGTTGTTGTAGCCGTAATGGTGATGGGGCTTTCATAAAGGGTGCCGTTAGCCCTTGAAGGTGTGGTGCCGTCTGTTGTGTAATAAATTTCAGCATCCGAAAGGGTGGAAGAGATGGTTACGTCCACACTTTCCTTGAAAACAGACTCTGTAACGGGGAAGGTGGGGGCATTTGCCTGATAATAATATTCCACAACCCATTTATAAACCTGATAATGCTGTTTGTTCTGCGAGGTTACAAGTATCCACACAGTTGTGGGGTCAGGAGAAAGGGTGATTGTGTTACCCAGATAGCTTGTGCATGCCTCGTCCTTATAAACCTCAAAGCTCTGCCCCGTGGTGGGGGTAAAGGTTACAGTGATGCTGTCAACGGGGTCTGACACACGGGTGGTAAAGTATGTACCGTTATTTGTGTGCCTTGCACTTGCACCTACAGTCTTTATGTTTGAAAGGGTAAAGCTTGTGTCACTGCTTCCCAGCCCTCTTATCCATAAGGGGCTGTACTGGAAGTTAACCACACCGCTGTAGTGCTCAAAGAAACGGATTGAAGAGTTGTTATAATCTAAAATGTCCGAAATTTTAATTGTGTGGGAATCAAGCCATTCAAAATGGGAGGAGTCAATTGACTGATAGCCCGTACCTACGTAACCGCCTAAGGACTTGGGCGGAAAGTTTCTGAATTTTGCAACAACGTAGTCATAGCCAACCTCGGTAATTTCGGGGATTACGTTTACATAAACCGAATAATCAACCCAGTCGGGAAGGATTAAATAGTCCTCCTCTTCGTTGTATTCAAAAACGCTCTCGCTGACGTAATATTCGGGAATAACCTTCCAGGTTGCCGTGTCACGGTTGCCAAAGGGGTATTCGCCTAAAACCGGGGGAAGGAAGTGAAGTGTAATTCTGCCTCCGCGGAAGGCATAGTCACCAACCTTTTGGACGGATTTGCCTATTGTAACGTTCAGAAAGTAGGCATTATTAAAGGCGTAATTACCGATTGCGGTAATACGTGAAAAATCGAAGGATGCAAGGTTTGAGCCATAGAAGGTGTAGTCGGGAATTTCAGTTATTCCCTGGGGCCACACTATCTGTGTTGCACGTGAGTATTCAAAAACGCCGATGCCCATTTTTGTTATTGTGTCGGGCAGTACAATTTTAGTGGCGTTTGAATAGGATAAGGCATAATCGCCTAAATATGTAACGGTGTCGGGAAGGATAATTTCGCCGTAGCCGTTATAGCTGTTAAATGCCTGGGCTGCCACTGTTTTTACTGTATCGGGCACAACTAAGCTTTCAACCTTCACATTTGAAAAATGCTGAAGAAGAATGCCGTCACCTGCTATTAAATATTCACCCTTGAAGGAGTTGTACCAGGGGGTATTGTAAAATACCACGCCTCCCATTTCCTTAACGGTTTCATCAATTGTAACATCTGTAAGGGTGGTTACCTGCGAAAAGGCACCCTCTTCAAGATAAACGTTGTCAGTAACAGTGAGGGAGGTAAGCTTTGTGTAGGTAAAAGCGTGGTCACCTACCCTTTTAAGAGGGGAAGCAAGCTCCATTGCACCTGAAAGAGAGGTGTTTGAGAAGGCATAGCTTCCTATTGTTTCAATTTTTGAAAAATCAAAGGAGCTTATTCTCGTTTGATAGAAGGTGTAAGGGGGCACATGGGTCAGATGGGAGGGAAGTGCCGCCTCTGTAAGTGAGGTACAGTTTTTGAAAATACCCTCACCGATTGAACTTACCGTGTCGGGCACTACTGCTGTTTTTAAGTAGGAGCAGCCCTCGAAGACTGAATCGCCTATTGTTTTAAGCCTTTTGTTGAAGGTGATGCTTGTGATTGAAGATGCTGCAAACACCTTGTCGGGAAGGTGCATAATATTATTGGGAAGCACAACATCTGTCTCTGTGCCTTTGTATTCAAGGAGCACATAGTTACCCTCAACAACAAAATCCGCATCGTAGCTATTAAGCCAGGGAGTGCCCTTAAAGGCTGCTGCACCTATGTCGCTTAAGCCCTCGGGGATTGAAACAGTTTTAAGTGTTTCGGAGTGGTAGAAGGCATATGCACCCAAGTGGATAAGGCTTTCGGGAAGGTTTACCTCCTCAAGCTTTTTCGTATTGGAAAATGCCTCGTCGCCTATATATTCCAGGCCCTCATAGATAGGTACCTCAAAGAGAAGATTCAACTTGGAAAAGGCACCCTTTTCAATACGCTTGAGCTGACTTTTTTCGGGGTTTTCCATTTTTACAACGTAGAGGTTAACGCAGTTTTTGAAAACGTTTTCACCGATGGACTCCACAGTTTCGGGCAAAATAACCTCGCAGAGGTAGTAGCGGTCGGCAAACACCTCGTTGCCTATTCTCTTTACGGTGTACCCTGCCAATGTGGAGGGGATTGTTATATAGTTGCCCACAACGTCGTTATTGGGGAAGCTTATGCTTAAAATTTCCCCTGTTTTTACATTGAATTGGTAGCGGACGGTATAGGAATAGCCGTGATGGCTCACGGTGTCCTCCTCGTAGATAATATAGCGGTATTCGTTGTTAAGCTCTTTTTCCGTGTAGGTACCCTCTGCCGCAAAGATGGGAAGAGTAGGCAGCATGAGAGCAAAGCACAAAAGTAATATAAATGCTTTTTTCATTACATAGTCTCCTTATTTAATTACGATGATGGAGGTGGTTTTGTAGCCGTAGGCAGCACCCTTTTCGTCGGTAACAAGCCTTATTTTTACTGTGTTACCCAAAACATTTACTGTTTTGCCCGAAAGAGCATCGCCCGTGTAGGTGCCTATTAAATTATCCATACCATCGTAAATATAAATATAGTCATTTTCTGCAGTAAAGGTCTGGTCATTGAAGGTTACGTCAATGCTGTGGCATTCGCCCTCGTAGGTATAAATTTGCGTTTCGTCATCCTCAGGCAGGTACTTATGGAAGGACTCTAAAGTAACCATGCTGTCAATCACCTGGGAAAGACGCTGTTCAAGGGCAGTTGTATAGGGACTTATAGTTGTAAAATTACCAAGCATAAGTGCCTTTGCGGTGTATTCTGCACCGTAGCCCGTTATGTCAAAGGTATAGGTTTCGGTATCCTTTTTGGTAAGGCGTGACTGCATTTTTCTTAAAACGCCGTTGTTGTCATAAATTGCAAGGGCAAGAACGGGCTGAGGCTTTAAAAGCCCGTTGTGCACCGTAACTGTAAGCGTGTTGCCGTCAATTGAAAGGCTCTTTAACTCAAAATCGGTATTTACAACCTTGTAGCGGTAGGCATCCTCGCCTTTGAAATGCTTTGAGCTGAAGGGCATGTACACAGTAAGGTTGTCGCAGGAGGGGTCTATGTAGTAAAGGTTTGTATCCTTACCCAAAATGTACATATTAAGGTTATCTACGTTGAAAAATGAATTGTTTATTAATTTAATGGTTTCGGGAATATAGATATTTTTGATGTTATCGCCAGATGTGAAGCAATTTTCGTCTATATCTGTTACGGGAACGGTGGCTATATAGTCACGGATGTAAACGGTATCGGTGGCTCTTGGGAAGTAATCTCTTACAATTGCCTGATATTTGCCGAGGGTGGGGTAGTAAAGGATTGAATATTCAACACCGTTTATGCAGATGTTTGAAAAGCCACGGTCAAGTGTTCGGCTTGCGGAAATAAACTGTGCGGTTGTGGCAAAATACTGATAGTTTACGTTGCCCTTTGTAAAGGTGTCGTTATCGTACACATTACCGCTTCCCCAGGTGGAATCAATAAAGCACCATACACCGTCAATGCAGGCAAGGTTCCAGGCGTGGCCTATGCCTGAGCAGTCACCTGTTGTATATATACAGGGCATGCCTGCCATGTGGAACATAATGGATAAAACCTGAGAGTAGCCTGCGCATACTGCACGCTTTGTTTTCATAACCATGACGGGGTCGGCAGCATCTTTATTATAGCCTTCACGGAACGCAGGCATGTCGTAGTAAATGTTGTCGGCAACCCAGGTGTAGATAGCACGTGCCTTGTCATAATCGGTGGTGAGCCCTTCTGTAACAGCATCTACCACGGGCTTTATAAGCTCATACTGCTCACTGCCCGGAGAGGGGACGAGGTATTCTGTGTAATAGCCAAAGTCCTCCTCGGGAATGCATTCATATACGTCAAGCTGAAATTCAAAGCTCTTGCAGTTCGAGTCTATGTCGAAAATGCACGTGCCGTTTGTTAATTTTGTGGCTTCTATATCAACAATCTGATAGCCGTCGGTGTAAACATTGCCTGAGCTTGTGAAGGCTACACGGATAAGGTAGGGCCCGTGGGGGAAGGAGGAAAAATCCGCCTCTATATCCGGGGAGGCTTCGTTGATTATGCCTGCCGTGTATACCCACTGATAGGTTTCAAGGCTTCTTACGGACAGCTGATATTCCTTTGTGTCGGCAAATTCAAAGCCTGCATGTAACGTGGCTCCGTCAAAGTACAAAACAAAGTCGTTATCGCAGTCGAAAACGTGGGACTGCATGTAGTACTGACTGCCTTTGTTTTTTATTTCCTCAGGCACCTCTGCACCATAGGCGGAAATGCACAGCATAGCGAGGAAAAATATGCTTAATGTAAAAATTCTGTATATATTTTTCATAAAAGCCTCCCGATAGAAAAAACTGTAAGAAAATTATATCAAAAAGTCCCGTAAACATCAATGTTTTTTTATGTGGACAATCAGGTTTATTTATGATAGAATAATTTTACTGAGGTGAGACTATGAAAGCGATTTTATTTGATATGGACGGCACTCTTCTCCCCATGGATGAGGACGTGTTCACAAAAGGCTATTTCAAGCTTTTGGCTAAAAAGCTCTGCCCCTTGGGTATTGGTGCAGAGGAATTGATTGACGCCGTATGGGACGGCACAAAGTGTATGTATAAAAACAACGGAGAAAAAACAAACGAGCAGGTTTTCTGGGACTGCTTTAGTGAAAAAACAGGCCTTGATTACAAGCCCTTTTACGATGCCTCCAACGATTTTTACCCTAATGAATTTAACGAGGCAAAGGTTTTCTGCTCTGTTACGCCCCTTGCAAAGGAGGCTGTAAGAATAGCTCACGAAAAGGCAGACAAGGTTGTTTTGGCAACAAACCCCTTGTTCCCCATGTCGGGTCAGGTTTCCCGTATGGGCTGGATGGGGCTTACACCCCGGGACTTTGATTTTGTTACAAGCTATGACAATTCATCCTTCACAAAGCCTAACCCCAAATACTTTGAGTTTGTTTGCGAAACAATCGGTGCTCTGCCGAAGGATTGTGTTATGATAGGCAACAGCGAGGATGAGGATATGCATGCGGCGGCAGCTTTGGGTATAGACACCTTCCTTGTGGAGGGCTTTGTTAAGCCAAGCTCGGTTAAGCCTTACACGGGCAAGCGTGGCAGTTTTGAAGAAATGATTGAATTTTTAAAAACATTATAAAGGAGAGGTATAAAATGGCACTTACTTATGAAGCGGTAGTTGAAAAAATCAGAAGAGCTGACACCTTCTGGCAGAAAAATTATGACTTTGTTGACTGGAACGGCGGTGCACATCCTGCATTCTGGGACAAAGCGGCTTACCACACAGGCAATATGGAGGTTTACAAGCTTTTGGGCGATAAGGACCTTTTGCAGTATACAATTGACTGGGCAAACTTCTGTAACTGGAAGGGTAATGACTCAGATGCCGATCCATCCGAATGGTTCTGGGAATATAACCAGACTCAGGGAAGTAGTGCAGTTATTTTTGGTGACTGGGAAATCTGCTTCCAGGTTTATATTGACCTTTACAATGCAGGCATTGACGGTGCTACAATTGACCGCGTTATGTATGTAATTAACAATCAGATAGCAAAAGACGTTGACAACTACTGGTGGTGGGCAGATGCTCTTTACATGGTAATGCCCGTATTTACAAAAATTTATAAAATGACAGGTGACGAAAAGTACCTTGATGCACTTTATAAGTACTTCCGTTATGCAAAGGAATTAATGTACGACGGTAAGGGCGGTATTCCTACATCAGCCGACGGCTACACAACAACTGCATGCCTTAAGGAAGGTGCAGGCTATTCCGACCCCGAGGATTACAAGAACCTTTTCTTCCGTGATGCGAACTTTGTATACCCCTTAAAGCCCAACCCCGGTCACGAAAAGGAAAAGAACTTCTGGGCAAGAGGTAACGGCTGGGTATTTGCAGGTCTTTGCAAGGTTTTAGCAGATATGCCCGCTACCTACAAGCACTATGACGAGTTCCTTACTACCTACAAGGAAATGGCTCCTGCAATTGCCGCATGCCAGCTCAAAGATAGTGACGGTAACGGCTTCTGGACACAGAGCATGCTTCAGAACTACCCTGTCGGCAACAACAATAACCCCTACGGCTACGAAACAAGCGGTACAGCCTTCTTCACATATGGCTTCTTCTGGGGTATCAATAACGGTATCCTTGATAAGGATGAATACCTTGACACTGCACTTTCAGGCTGGAAATATTTAAGCGAGGTTGCACTTCACGAAGATGGAAAGGTAGGCTACGTTCAGTACATAGGCAGTAATGCAACAGAGGCAATGAGCTATGACACAACACAGAACTTTGGTGTTGGTGCATTCCTCCTTGCAGGCTGTGAAGCTGCAAGATATATAAAAAATAACGAGTGATTTTTATATATCTTAATTAGCAATTAATGAAAACATCCCGAGCATTCGCCCGGGATGTTTTTGATTTTGTATTTGTATTCAATTTACGGGCACGTAGCCTGCATTTTCAATAATTTTACTGCCTCGTTCGGATAATACTGCTTCAACCCATTTTTTTGTGTTTTCGTCGGCATCGCTGCGTGTTACAATAAAGCCGTTTGTGTAGATGGGGTATTCGCCATTCTTTATTGTTTCAATGGTGGGCTTTACGCCGTCAATTGCAAGCATTTTTATGGTGTCCTTCTTATACATTGTGTTTACATAGTAAAAGTAAGAATAGCCGATGGCGTTTTCAGCATTGTCATATTCCGCAACGGCATTGATAAGCTCGCCCATTTCGCCACGTACCTGCTCTGTGGGAGGAATCATAATTTCTTTGTCCTTCATAACCAAACTGAGCATTGCTGTCTGACTGCCTGAACCCGTGGGTCGCTGGTAGGCAATAATGGGTGCATCCTTGCCGCCCACAGTGCTCCAGTCGGTAATTTCACCTGTGTAAATTTTCTGCACTTCGTCAAAGGCTAAATCGTTTATGGGGTTTTCTGTGTTTACAATAAACACAAAGGCGGAGCTTGTTGCAGGGACAATGTTAAGCTCTACGCCCATATCCTTTGCATACTCCTTGTCCTCTTCGCTTATTTCCGCGGCAAAAATTACGTCAACCTTGCCGTCGATAAGGTTGTGGTAAACCTCACTTGAGCGTGTGGTGGTGTATTCAAAATTGAGCTCATATTCGGGGATTCCTAAAAAGTCAGCTGCGATGGAGTCAACCAAAGGATGAATTGCTAACGACGCATCAACCTTGGGGTAGTTCTCCATGGTAAAGATGGGCTCATTGGGAACATCTTTTGGTGTACAGCCTGCAATAAGGGTTAACGTAAGTAATAAAACAAATAATTTTTTCATGTCAGTCCTCCATGTAGTTATGTGTGTATTCGTCATTTGTTTCAGTGAAGGTTGCACCTTCTAAATTCTCCGTGTCAAAATATGCACCGCCCCGCATAGCGAAATACTGATAGCGGTAGGTTTCTATAATTTTGTCACGGTAGGTTGTGTTATAAATTCCCATGGGCATTTCAAAAAGCTGTGTGTGACAGTTTACCGATGCAGTGTCAAAATAGGTGTAATGCCACATACCGTCATCATAGTCCGACTCCATGTCCATATTAAAAGAGGGCTTAATTAAAACAATGTAGAATTTGTCGGGGTTTGCCTTTGCCATTTCGCGATAATCGGTAAGCTTTGCATACTCCTCGTCCATGGCTTTTTGCCTGAAATGTTCAAACTTTTCAAGGCGTTCATCGCTTGGCGGGTCTTCAAAGGGAATGTAGGTGTTCCACACGGTAAAGTCATACCATAAATTGTCCTCAAGATAACCGTACTCAATTTTATCGAACATATCGTACTGTGTGTCGGCACAGGTGAAAATATTTTTAAAGCCTTCATATTCACCGGTGAATATGCTCTCGTCGGTTATGTATTTTGAGTAAATAACAATATCCTCCGGAAAGTCAAGGAACTTAACTTCACCAAAATTGTTTTTGCTGTAAAGATAAATGCCTGCAGGGGAGAAGGTGAAGTCCTTATCCTCCTTTGCCATAAAGCTCTTTACAGCCTTGTAAACCTCATTTTCATTTGGTGAGTGAAGCTTATTTTCACGGTCATACTCGCCATAAAAAGCCATTTCTCTGTAAAAGGCATGGCGGACTATGGAAAGAAGGTCAACCTCGGGGGCGAAAAATTCCTCTATCTTTAATTTTTCGCCGTTAACTAAGTTATAGTTAAAATAAAGCTGCTCCGAGTAGGGCTCTTCCTCAAAGCCTACGGAAAAGGATATGGATATAACATTTGCAAAATTTGCACGGGTGTAGTAATTTGCATAAGTTATTTCGGGGTGCTTTTCGATAAGCTCCATTGCACGGTTATGCATTTCAGTATTGATTTTGTCCTGAATTTTTGTGTCAAGCAAGCCCTTTATCTGGGGAATTTTAATTTCTTCATCCGTATCAAGTGGGATAACGTTTTCATAAATTAATAAATCGTTTTCATCATAGGTGCCGTAAAGGTCAATGCCTGAGAGGGCAGGCTCACTGCTGCAACCCGATAAAAGCAATATAAGAATAAGTGAAAATGCAATTAGTTTTTTCATATAATCATTCCTTAAAGAAGATAAATGAGCTTGCGGAAAGAGATGCAGAATTCGGCGAAGAAACCCGAAGGCGTACGAGTGTACTCCGAGTGGTTTCTTCGTCGGATAATATAAAAAACGACACCTGCGGAAACAGGTGTCGTTTTTATATGGTCTGCGCTCTTTACGCAGTTCATTTTTAGTTGGTGATAACGCGTTCTGTTTCCTTGTCGAAAAGGTGAATCTTTTCGGGGTCGAAAGCAACCTTGATTGTGTCGCCAACCTTAGCCTTTGTTGTGGGCTTAACGCGAGCTGTCATGTTGATTTCGTCAATTGTAAGGAAGAGGAATGTTTCAGCACCCATCATTTCTGTTACGTCAACGTAAGCTTCAACGATGTTGCCATCATACTTAGCAAGAGAATCGTCATCATCGTAAAGGTCTTCAGGACGGATACCGAGAGTAACAACCTTACCAACGTAACCATCTTCAATAACCTTAGCTGCTCTTTCCTTGGAGAGAGCAATCTTCTTGCCTTCGCCGAATACAACAGCGATTCCGTCGCCTTCCTTAACAACCTTAGCATCACAGAAGTTCATCTGGGGAGATCCGATGAAGCCTGCTACGAATACATTGCAGGGATCATCATAAAGTGTCTGAGGTGTATCAACCTGCTGAATGAAACCGTCCTTCATAACAACGATTCTTGTACCCATTGTCATAGCTTCTGTCTGGTCATGT